>SVGO01000093.1 GCA_015056305.1 Clostridiales bacterium
CGGCGATGAGCAGCTGCGGATTGGCGGCCAGCGCCATGGCGATGCACACGCGCTGCTTCATGCCGCCGGAGAACTGATGCGGATATTCGTCCGCGCGCTCGCGCGGAATGCCGACCAGCTCGAGCACTTCACCTGCGCGGTCCATCGCCTGCTTGGCGGTGACCTTCTGATGCAGCGCGACGACCTCAGCGATCTGATCGCCGACGGTGTACACCGGGTTGAGGCTGGTCATCGGGTCCTGGAAGATCATGGAGATCTGGTTACCGCGGATGGTGTGCATGCGGCTTTCGCTGGCGGTGATCAGATCCTCGCCATTGAAGAGGATCTTGCCGCCGGCATAGCGGCCCGCGGGCTTCTGGATCAGCTTCATGATCGCAAGGGCCATGGTGGTCTTGCCTGCGCCGGTTTCGCCGACCAGGCCGATGGTCTCGCCGGCGCCAATTTCAAAGGATACGCCGTTGACCGCCTGAACCTTGCGGCCCTCGGACATGTAGTGAATGTGCAGATCCTCAATCTGAAGGAGCTTTTCGTTCTTGTTTTCCATGGTGATTCTCCTTTCAGATTACTGCTTGAGCTTCGGGTCGAGCGCGTCGCGCAGGCCGTCGCCAAAGAGATTGAGCGAAAGCACGACCAGCACGATGGAGACGCCCGGACAGATGGTCAGCCACGGCGCGATATAGATATACGCGCGGCCTTCGGAGAGCATCGCGCCCCATTCCGGGCTCGGCGGCTGCAGGCCAAGGCCCAAGAAGGAAAGGCCGGCGGCGGAGAGGATTGCGCTGGCCACGCCCAGCGTCGCCTGCACGATGATCGGAGCGAGGCAGTTGGGCAGGATGTTGTGCCAGATGATGGAGGCGGTGTTATCGCCGATGGCGACGGCGGCCTCGATGAATTCGCTGTCGCGGATGGAGAGCACGGCCGCTCGGACGATGCGCGCAAACGACGGCATGCTAGACAAACCGACGGCGATCATGACGTTGATCAGGCTCGGGCCGAGGATGTTGACGATGGCGATGGCCAGCAGGATGCTCGGGATTGCCAGCAGAACGTCCATGATGCGCATGAGCACGTTATCCAGCGTGCCGCGGAAATAGCCCGCGCACGCGCCGATGATGCCGCCGCCGATGGCGGAGAAGGCCACGGCGACAAAGCCAACCAGCAGCGAGATGCGGGAGCCATAGACGATGCGGCTGAACACGCAGCGGCCATAGCTGTCCGTGCCCAGCGGGAAGTCGGCGCTCGGGCCTTCCATGATGTGCATCCAGTCCTGCGTGTCGGCCGCATGCGGCGCGATGAAATCGGCGAAGATCGCAATCAGGATGAAGATCAGCAGGACGATGCCGCCGATGCAGGCCATCTTGTTCTTCTTCAGGCTGTGCCAGGCGTCCATCCAGGGATTCTTGGCTTTCGGACGTGCCTGCAGCACGGCTTCTTTATTGCTTTTCATGTGCGGCACCTCCTTTTAGGATTTGTACTGCGCCTTGACGCGCGGATCGACGTAGGCGTAGAGAATGTCCACCAGCAGATTGATGAACACGAAGATGGAAGCGGTGAAGATGACGCCGCCCTGCACGACCGGGGTGTCCTTGGCGCGGATGGAGTCGATCATCAGGCGGCCGACGCCCGGCCAGGCGAAGACGGTCTCGGTGAGGATCGCGCCGCCGAAGAGCAGACCGATCTGAAGACCCACGACTGTGATGACCGGGATCAGCGCGTTCTTGAGCGCATGCTTAAGGATGACCACGCGCTCAGAAAGGCCCTTGGCGCGCGCGGTGCGGATGTAGTCCATATTCAGCACTTCGAGCATGGAGGAGCGCGTCATGCGGGTGAAGACCGCGGCGCTCTGCAGGCCCAGCGCGATGGAAGGCAGCACCAGATGCAGGATCGAGCCCGTGCCGGAGACCGGCAGCCACTGCAGATTGACCGAGAAGACGAGGATGAGCATGATGCTCAGCCAGAAATTCGGCGTGGAGAAGCCGATGAGCGCGGCGACGGTGGCGACGCGGTCAAAGATGGAATACTGCTTGGTGGCGGAGATGATGCCCGCCGGGATGCCCACGATCAGCGCAAGCAGAACCGCAGAGAACGTCAGCTGCGCGGTATAGGGCAGGGCTTCCAGCAGCTTGCTGAGCACCGGCATACCGTCCTTATAGGATGTGCCGAAGTCGAGCTTGAACATGCCCAGCAGGAAGCGGAAAAACTGCACGACGAGCGGGTCGTTGAGGCCCATCTCCTCGCGAAGGATGGCGATATCCTCCGGCGCGGCCTGCGCGCCCAGGATGATCATCGCCGGATCGCCCGGGGAGAGCTGCATGAGCGTGAAGACGATGAGCGAGACGCCGATAAGCACCGGAATCAGCATCAGCACGCGTTTGCCGATAAATTTAAGCATGGTATCAAACCTTCCGTAAAATCTTGGGAATCTATAAGGGTGGGGGGATAAGAGAACGGGGAACGCATGGGGACGCTGTCCCCATACCCCTGCAAGGGATTTCATCCCTTGACCCTTCTTCGCTGCGCTATCGCGCAGCGGAGGTGAATGCCAATTTGCTTATAACCGCCGCGAGACTGGAGCCTGCCGCCGCCAGTGGCGGAAGCAAGCAGGCGGAACGTCGGGAGCGGCAAGGAGCGCTTGCGCGACTATGCAAGCGACCTCGAAGAAGGGGTCAAGGGGCGAAGTCCCTTGGCGGGGTTTGGGGCTGCAAGCCCCAAGAAGGCGGCAGCCCCAAGAAAGAAGGGGCGCAGACCCTGTGAAGAGCTGCGCCCTCGATTAAGCGATGTAGCTTCGGAGCGCCCTTTGCGCGAACGAAGCGGGTTTTAACCGGCGCGAAGCGCAAGTGGGCGCGGGCACAGCCCGCTTACTCGAAGTAGACGGTGGACAGATCGAAGAACGTGGTGGACATCGGAACGAAGCCCTGAACGTTCTCGCGCAGGCCCAGGTTGTACAGCTCGGCCGCCAGGAAGTCCCAGCCGGCGTCATCATAGATGATCTGGCAGGCTTCCTGATACATGGCCTTGCGCTTCTCCTGGTCAAACTCCGCACGGCCGCCGTCGAGCAGCTCGTCAACCTTCTCGTTCTTGTAGAAGGAACGGTTGCCCTGGGAGCCCCAGGCGGAGGAGTGGAAGTTCGCGTACAGGCCGTTGTCCGCGTCGGCGGTAACGGTGGTCCAGCCCATGATGAACAGCGGCAGGCCCTCGGCGGTCTTCTGCAGGTAGGTGCCCCACTCGATGACCTGGATGTCGACGGTGATGCCGATGTCCTTGAGCTGAGCCTGCAGGACGGTGGCGAGCTTGGTGTCGATCTCCTTGTCAGAGATGTAGAGGGTGGTGGTGAAGCCGTCCGGATAGCCGGCCTCGGCCAGCAGCTCCTTGGCCTTGGCAACGTTGTACTCGTACGGGACGAGCGCGTCGTTGAAACCGTTGATATTCTTGGGCAGCGGGCCGGAGAGCGGCTCAGCCGCGTTGGAATAGGCGACCTTCACGATGGCGTCCTTGTTGGTGGCGTAGTTGATCGCCTGACGGACGCGGGCGTCGTTGAACGGCTCCACGCGCTGGTCGAAGGACAGGTACTTGATGGTGAAGGTGTTGAACTGCTCGAGCTTGATGCCGGTGCCCGGCTGGAACATCGGAACGAACTGGGTGCCGACGTTGAGCGCGACGTCCACACCGCCGGTCTGCAGCTCGGCCATCATGGTCGCGCCTTCCGGAATGATGCGGATGACCAGGTTCTCAACCTTGGCCGGCTCCTTGAAGTATTCGTCGTTGCGCACAAGGCGGATCTCCTGATTCTTCTTCCAGGAGACGAACTTGTACGGGCCGGTGCCGATGGGCTGGTTGGCGTAGTCGTCGCCCGCCTCGGTCACAGCCTTTTCGCTCAGGATGCCCATGTCCTCGTGGGTGAGGTTGTACAGCAGGGAAGCGCAGGGCTCCTTGGTGATGAAGTGCACGGTGTAATCGTCGATCACCTTGACCTCAGAGATGGTGGTCAGCATGAACGCGGCCGGCGCAGCGGTCTCCGGGTTGATGTGACGATCGAAGGTGAACTTGACGTCGGAAGCCTTGAGCTCTTCGCCGTTGTGGAACTTGACGCCCTGATGGATCTTGACCTCCAGGGTGCTCTCGTCGATCTGGGTCCACTCGGTCGCCAGCGCCGGGATGATCTCCATCTCCGGGCTCAGGGTGACCAGCGTGTCATAGATCTGCGCCATCGGCAGCGCGGAGGCGGCGTCGTTGGTGCGGTGCGGGTCCAGGGACACGGCGTCGAGCGGGTTGCCGACGATCAGCGTGTCGCCGCCGGCCAGCGCGCAGGACGCGCACAGGACGATGCACAGCGCCAGGGTCAGGATAGCAAGAAGCTTTTTCATTGTGGTATCCCCCTTACGTTTGTGAAAAGTGGCAATATCATCAGCCGGAGTGCATCCGGATGAATCACATGGGAGCGAGGAAGGCAAATTCCTCTCGGGTAGTCATGGACGTGATGAACGCAGTCAGCAGGTCCTTGGTGGCCTGCAGGTCGTCCAGGTCGATCACCTCGACCGGGCAGTGCGCGTAGCGCGACGGGATGGACAAAACGCTCGTGGGCACGCCGGCCTTTTCCTTGTGCATCTCGCCCGCGTCCGTGCCGATGCCGCAGAAGATCTCCAGCTGATGCGGGATATTCTGCTCTTCGGCCAGGCGCTGCAGCTTCTTTCTCACGTGCACGCTGGCGAGCAGGCTGAAGTCCATGACCTTGATGCCCACGCCCTTGCCCATGCACAGGGTATTGTCCATCATGGCCTCGAACGTATCGGAGCATGCCGTGGTATCCACCGCGATGGCGACGTCCGCCGTGATCTGCTGGGACGCGACGCGCGCGCCGCGCAGGCCCAGCTCCTCCTGGCTGGAGAAGACGAAATACACCGTGCCGTGCACCTGGGAAAAGTCGATATCCTCCAGGCACTTGGCCAGCACCGCGCAGCCCGCGCGGTCGTCAAAGCCATGGCCCATGGCGCGATTCTCGCCGAACTCCTGATACGGCGTATGCCAGGTGATCGGATCGGCGACGCGGATGCCCAGGCGCGCAACGCCTGCTGCGTCCTTCGCGCCGACGTCGATGTACATCTCGCTGTGCTTGCGTACCAGCTGCGTGTTGTCAAAGCGCATCATGTGCGCGGAGATGCAGCCGATAACGCCCTCGCGCAGCGTGCCGTCCTGCGTGCGGATGATCACGCGTTCGTTTAAGATGGTGCGGTCGTCATGGCCGCCGATCTTCTCAAAGCGGATCAGGCCGTTGCTTTCAATCTTCTTGACGATGAAGCCGACCTCGTCCGCATGCGCGGAGAGCATCAGCACAGGGCCGGGATGCGCGCCGGATTTTTTTGCGATCACATTGCCCAGACCGTCGACCCAGATCTCGTCAGCAACGCCCTTGAGACGGCCGACCAGATAGCGCGCAACCTCGTGCTCAAAGCCGCACGGGCCGGAAATGGAGACCAGATCCCTGAGAAGCGCACGCATCAGAAATCACCTCATTATATATAAGGATAGGGTTTTGCAGAATTACTTTATTATACTACAGGCGCAAAACAGTGTCAACGCAATCAGACGCAAAGACCCATGCTGCGCAGCGGTTTTTGAAGGCGGCGGCAAAGCAGTACTGCGAGCAGAATCTTGAATAAGTCGCCGGGGATGAAGGGAAATACACAGGCTGTGAGGCTGCCTGCAAGATCCGTGCCTGTGACGAGCATGAACCACGCCATGCCGGATATGTAGCACAGCAGCGTACCCAGCGCCATGGAGAGCAGCAACGTCCGCCTTCTGAAGCCGAAGCGCTGCGCAGCAGCGCCCACGATCCCGGCGCACAGGATATAGCCAAACAGAAACCCGCCCGTGGGGCCAAAGAGCACGGACACGCCGCCGGCGAACCCAGAAAAAACCGGCAAGCCCAGCGCGCCCAGCGCGACATAGCAGCCTACGGCCGCCGCGCCCCGGCGCGCGCCCAGCAGCGTGCCGCACAGATGCACGCCCAGCAAAGACAGGCTGACAGGCACCGGCGGAATCGGGATCTGAATCTGGGAGAGCACGGCGCACAGCGCGCACAGAAGCGCTGAGAGCGTGAGCTGCCGGGTGGCGTTTGCGCGCATGGTCCGTCCTCCTTCCTATATGTATAGCAAAACGTTAATTGAGGGCAGTGTACTATGGAAACGGCTCGTCTGTCAAGAGCGGCGGAGCATGGATTCTGCTTGTGTTTTTCGATGCAATCTGTTAGAATAAACTGTATACTCCGGGATATCATGGTAACAAGGAACGAAGGGAGAACCTTTCTTATGGATATGAAGCAAATCATCGCCGGCCGCATCGCTGACGCTGCGAAGGCGAGCTTTGAAAACTGCGAACTGGCCGTCGCGGACGTGGTCGCCATGCTCGAGACGCCGCCGGACAAGAAGCTGGGCGACTATGCCCTGCCGTGCTTCCGCCTGGCCAAGACCCTGCGCAAGGCGCCGCCGATGATCGCCAGCGCGCTGGCTGAGAAGATCGGCGGCGAGGAGATCGATCGCGTTGAGGTCGTAGGCGGCTACATGAACATCTTTGTCAGCCGCGGCAACATGGCCGCCGGCATCGTCGAGGCCGTTCTGAAGACGCCCGGCAAGTGGGGCTCCAGCGCCGTGGGCGAGGGCAAGACCGTCTGTCTGGATTATTCCTCCATCAACATCGCCAAGCGCTTCCACATCGGCCATCTCTCTACGACGATGATCGGCCATTCTCTCAAGCGCATCTATGATTTCAACGGCTATACCACCGTGGGCATCAATCATCTGGGCGACTGGGGCAGCCAGTTCGGCAAGATGGTCGCCGCTTACAAGCTGTGGGGCAACCGTGAAGAGGTCGAGCGCGGCGGCGTGCAGGCGATGGTCGATCTGTACGTCAGGTTCCACGCCGAGGCGGAGAAGGATCCCAGCCTTGACGATCTGGGCCGCGCGTGGTTCAAGAAGATCGAGGACGGCGACGAGGAAGCCCTCGAAATTTTCTCCTGGTTCAAGGCCGTCACCCTCAAGGACACCCAGCGTGTGTACGATCTGCTGGGCGTGAGCTTTGACAGCTACAACGGCGAGGCCTTCTACAACGACAAGATGGACCCGGTCGTGCAGGAGCTTCGCGAAAAGGGTCTGCTGGTGGAATCCCAGGGCGCGCAGGTCGTAAGTCTCGACGACTACAACATGCCCCCGGCGCTCGTTCTGCGCAGCGACGGCGCGACGCTCTACATCACCCGCGACCTGGCCGCCGCATTCTATCGCCACAACGAGTACAAGTTTGACAAGTGTCTCTACGTCGTTGCCTATCAGCAGAACCTGCACTTCAAGCAGCTCTTCAAGATTCTGGATCTGATGGGCCACGAGTGGCACAAGGGCATGGAGCATGTCTCCTTCGGCATGGTCTCCTACGAGGGCCGCGCCCTGTCCACCCGCGAGGGCTATGTCGTCTATCTGGAGGATCTGCTGGGCAAGGCGATCGAGAAGGCGCGCGAGATCATCGAGGAGAAGAGCCCGAATCTGCCCAATAAGGACGAGGTCGCCCGCCAGGTCGGCGTGGGCGCCGTGGTCTATTTCGATCTGCACAACGAGCGCATCAAGGACATCGACTTCCGCTGGGACCGCGCGCTGAGCTTCGAGGGCGAGACCGGTCCGTACGTCCAGTACACCCACGCCCGCTGTTGCTCCGTGCTGCGCAAGGCCGAGGCCTACAAGGACGCTCAGCCGAACTACGACGTGCTCTGCGACGACGAGGCGCTGGAGGTGCTCATGCAGCTCTCCCGCTTCCCGGAGACCGTGCGCAAGGCCATGGATCAGAACGAGCCGTGCCTGATCACCCGCCATGTCACCTCTCTGGCGCAGGCCTACAACAAGTATTACTTCGAGCACCGCATCATGGACGAGGGCGATGCCGCCGGCACTGCCGCGCGTGTCCGCCTGACCGACGCCGTGCGCGACGTCATCAAGACCGGCCTGTACCTCATCGGCGTCGAGGCGCCGGAGCGCATGTAAGAAACGCAAGGGACGGGGGAGACGTTGGGGCGGCTGCCCCAAACCCCGCTCGGGGACATTGTCCCCGAACCCCTTCTCCGCTTCGCGGCGGTTTTAAGTAAGTTTATCTTATTCCCTCCGCTGCGCGCATGCGCGCAGCGATGAAGGGTGCAGGGACAATGTCCCTGCCAGGGGATTGGGGACCGAAGCCTGCCGCGTCCAGTGGACGAAACAGGCAGGCGAAGCGTCGGGAATCGCAAGGAGCGCTTGCGCGACTATGCGAGTTCCCCGGACCAGCGTCCCCAAACGTTCTTCCCCCCCGTCGACGACTGCACAAGAAAAGGAGCCACAGCGATGGATATTCACGAGCTGCGCGAACTGATGCTGGACATCGAATGCATGACCGTGCTGCGCCAAGTGATGGACAAGCCGGCCATGGCGGCGCTGTATCGCCTGGTCTGCGACTGCGCAAACGACGGCACCAGCGAAAACGAGCTGGTGTACGCCTATTGCGAGGTCTATAACGCATGGCTGGCGGCCGCGTCCCAGGGCAAGGGCGGCTTTGCCCGCGCCGCGCTGGAGAGCGTGCTCTTTGAGGAGAGCCCTGTGGCGCAGATGTGCGCGCGCATGGACGCAAACCGCCTGCCCTACAGCGTGATGAACGCGCTGGGCCACGATCTGGAAGTGCTCGGCAGGCTGACGAACATCGATCCTGCGATGTTCATGCTCCTGTGCGAGCGTGCGGGCATGTCTGGCAAGATGGCGGCGCGCCTGCCGATGTGGGAGCCGGCGCTGGGCGATAAGCAGTTTGACCCGCGCGCGGATGCGAAGATGCTCTCCCGAGAAGGAGCGCGGCGCGTGGCGGCGTTCTTCCGCAAGCATGGCACGGGTCTGTTCGCGTCCTGCCCGGGTTCGACCTGGGTCGGCGTGAGCGAGAGATATCCGCTGGGCCTTCGCGGCATCACCAAGCCCGATCCGATCCGGCTGGAGGACATGGTGCTCTATGAGCAGGAGCGCGGCACGCTGGTGGAGAACACGAAGCGTCTGCTCGCCGGTCATCAGGCCTGCAACATCCTGCTCTACGGCGACAAGGGCACCGGCAAGAGCGCGACGGTTAAGGCGCTGCTGTCCAGCATGTGGCTCGACGGCCTGCGCATCGTCGAGGTGCCGCTGGCGCATCTGACCAATCTGCCCACGATCTTCTCCATCCTGCGCGAGCAGCCGGGCAAGTTCATCGTCTTTGTGGACGATCTGGCTTTCGGCGATTCCTGCCCGGAATACACCGCGCTCAAGACGGTGCTTGAGGGCGGCCTGGAGGCGCGCCCGGAGAACGTCGTGGTCTACGCGACCAGCAACAGAAGAAACATCGTTCGTCAGCGCTTCTCCGAGCGCCAGGACGACGTCAACGAGCGCGACACGCTGGAGGAGAAGTTCTCCCTGGCGGACCGCTTTGATCTGCGCCTCACCTTCCAGGCACCCTCTCAGGACGAATACTTCGTCATCTGTCAGGCGCTGCTCGACGCCCGCGGCATCGAATACGACTGGGAGGCGCTCATGCCGCGCGCCCGCGCATGGACGGTCAGCCACAACGGCTGCTCTCCGCGCATTGCGCGCCAGTTCGTCGATCTCATCGAGGGCGAGAAGGCGCAGCAGCAGGCATAACGCTTTACGAAAGAAACGCCGCAGGAAATTCCTTGCGGCGTTTTTGATGGAAGTGGAGCAAATGAATCTTATATCTCGGATAATTGATCGTCATTGTGGAGTGGTGGTGGAGTTTTGAAATCAAAAAAGAAGAAAAACTGGCTGTCGGGTGCCATTGTCGGGCTGGTTGGCCTCGCGTGTGCGCTTGTGCTTTCCGCTGTGTTTTACGGCGCGATGGCCTATCAGCTGCTGGACGGCGCTGCGCAGCCGGTGCAGACGGTTTCACAGCAGGAGGCCGGCGCGCTGCTGGCCATATCTGATGCAGAGCTTCTCTCCGAGCAGACCGAGCAAACGGAAATCGAAGGCACGGTCTGCACGGTCACCACAAGAGAATATCAGACGGCGGACGGCCTGCGGGTGCAGGCAATTTCTGCGAGCCCGGCGGCGTATATCGCCCGGCTTTCGCAGGAAAAATGGACGCCGCAGCTGATCACGGGCTTTACGATCGCAGGCATGGACGCGGTATACAGCCTGCGCGGGGAGGAAGGGCTTCTCTCCTGCCGGGAGGGGGACTGGATCTGCATGCTCATCGCCGCGGCGGACGAGCAGACGCTCTATGCGCTGGGCGCGGGGGCCTATCTGAATTAACAAAAAAGGAGCGGGAAGACCGCTCCTTTTTGTGTGTCTCAGCCATGGGATCGATTGATGTTACAGAACTTCACAGTTTTTAAAATATTTTTACGAAAAAGTGCCGGAAATGCTTGACAGGGCTTTAAAAAAGGGATACAATACTATATTGCATTAGTATGCACAATAGCGGAGCTATGTCCGGTGGACAAAGCTTCATGAGACCATTGTACAACGCTTTGAGCTGTTTGGCAATGAGCAGTTTCAAGGCTTACGTGCACATTGCATAATCCTTTGCAAGGCTTTAGACAAGTTAGGGGTGATGGCATTCATGGTTACCGTCCGCGAC
>SVGO01000003.1 GCA_015056305.1 Clostridiales bacterium
AACGGAATCGCCGTAGTTCTCGCGAACCCAGGCGATGGTGCGCTTCTGCCACTCGGAGAAGCCTTCGGAGGAGTCGATGCACAGCACGTCGACGCCGGCCTTGAGCAGAGCCGGGATGCGCTCGGCGTAGTCACGGGTGTTGATGCCCGCACCAACGACGTAGCGCTTGTTGCTGTCCAGCAGCTCCATCGGGTTCTTCTTGTGGGAGTCGTAGTCCTTGCGGAAGACGAAGGAAGACAGGCGGCCGTCCTTGGTGACGATCGGCAGGGAATTCAGCTTGTGATCCCAGATGATGTCATTGGCTTCCTTCAGGGTGGTGCCTTCCGGCGCGGTGACCAGCTTGTCCAGCGGGGTCATGAAGGAAGAAACCGGCTCATTCTTGTCCATGCGGCTGACGCGGTAGTCGCGGCTGGTGACGATGCCCAGCAGCTTGCCGTTGGCGGTGCCGTCTTCGGTGACCGCAACGGTGGAGTGACCGGTCTTCTCCTTGAGCGCGAGGATGTCGGCCAGGGTCTGATCCGGACGGATGTTGGAGTTGGAGGTGACAAAGCCCGCCTTATAACCCTTGACGGCGGCGACCATCGCGGCCTCGTCCTCAATGCTCTGGGAGCCATAGATGAAGGACACGCCGCCCTCCTGCGCCAGCGCGATGGCCAGATCCTTGCCGGAAACGGCCTGCATGATCGCGGAGACCATCGGGATCTTCATCGTGATGTCGGACTTCTCGCCCTTCTTGAAGCGGACGAGCGGGGTCTCCAGGCTCACGTTGTCCGGGACGCACTCGGCAGAGGAGTAGCCCGGCACGAGCAGGTATTCGTTAAACGTATGGGACGGTTCAGAGAAATAGTAAGCCATGATAATCCTTCCTCTCTCTCTTCTGTCTTGATAGTTATAAAGTGAATAGTTTAATGTTGCCGATTATACCACTGTTTCATTCTGCTGACAACCCCGTATTTTCAAAAAATACGGGGTTTTTACAGAACTTGAAAAGGATTTGCCCGCTGCGGCGGGAGACCTCATCCGTCTCGCCTTCGGCGATCCACCTTCCCCAAAGGGGAAGGCTTATCTTGCTCAATCAGGCTGCGGAGGGCCATTTGCCCGTGCGCAGCCATTGGAAGCAGGCCCGAAGGGCAAGCGGGGCCGGGCACAGCCCGGTTAGTGGTGGAACAGGCGCATGCCGGTGAAGGCCATGACCATGCCGTTCTTGTTACACTCGTCGATGACCGCGTCGTCACGGATGGACCCGCCCGGCTCGGCGATGTACTTGACGCCGGACTTCGCCGCGCGCTTGATGTTGTCGGAGAACGGGAAGAACGCGTCGGAGCCGAGCGCGACGTTTTCCTGAGCGGCGAGGAAAGCATCCTTGTCTTCCTGGGTCAGGCGCTCCGGCTGGACGGTGAAATAGTTCTGCCAGATGCCCTCGGCGCAGACGTCCTCTTCGTTGCCGTTGATGTAGCTGTCGATCACGTTGTCGCGGTCGGCGCGGCCCATGCCCGCCTTGAACGGCAGCGCGAGGGTCTTCGGATGCTGGCGCAGGAACCAGGTGTCGGCCTTGGTGCCCGCCAGACGGGTGCAGTGGATACGGGACTGCTGGCCCGCGCCCACGCCGATGGCCTGGCCGTCATAGGCATAGCACACGGAGTTGGACTGGGTGTACTTCAGGGTGATCAGGGCGACGATCAGGTCGATCTTCGCGTCCTCGCTCAGCTCCTTGTTCTCGGTGACGATGTTCTCAAAGAGATGCTCGCCGATCTTGAAGTTGTTGCGGCCCTGCTCGAAGGTGATGCCGAAGACCTGCTTGGTCTCCTGCTCGGCCGGAACGTAGTTCGGATCGATCTCAACGACGTTGTAGCCGCCCTTGCGCTTCTTCTTGAGGATCTCCAGCGCTTCCGGCTCGTAGCCCGGGGCGATCACGCCGTCGGACACCTCGCGGGAGATGAGCTTCGCGGTGGTCACGTCGCAGACGTCGGAGAGGGCGACCCAGTCGCCGAAGGAGCACATGCGGTCAGTGCCGCGGGCGCGGGCATAGGCGCAAGCCAGCGGGCTCTCGTCCAGACCCGGGATGTCATCCACGAAGCAGGCCTTCTTGAGGTTCTCCGGCAGCACCTTGCCCACGGCCGCAGAGGTCGGGGAGACGTGCTTGAAGGAGGTCACGGCGCACAGGCCGGTCGCCTCCTTGAGCTCCTTGACCAGCTGCCAGGAGTTGAGCGCATCGAGGAAGTTGATGTAGCCCGGACGGCCGTTGAGGATGGTGATGGGCAGCTCGCTGCCATCGTGCATATAGATCTTGGACGGCTTCTGATTCGGGTTGCAGCCGTACTTGAGTTCGAACTCTTTCATTTGCTTTTCTCCTTTTTTGCAAAGAGACAGAACGGATTGCCTGCTGCGGCAGGAGACCTCATCCGTCTGCCCTTCGGGCATCCACCTTCCCCATAGGGGAAGGCTCATTTATCTCGGGCGGATGATATCCGCCCCTACATCGCTGCTTCAAGCAGCCGCGAAGCGAAGAAGGGGGGTTCGGGGGATGAATCCCCCGAGCGGGTCCGGGACCGTAGCCTGCCGCCGCCTGTGGCGGAAGCAGGCAGGCGAAGCGTCGGAAATGGCAAGGAGCGCTTGCGCGACTATGCCAGTTTCCCGGATCTGCCGCCCGGCGTCCCCTTACTTGTTCTTGTTGATCAGACGGGTGTCGACCGCGCCGGTCTTCAGATCGGTGTAGCGGACGTAGAGGGAGATCTTGTTCTCCGCGTCCAGCGCGTTCCAGATTTCATTGGTGAAGGCGTCGATGTCGTCGACCATCTTCACGCGCTCCGGCTCGCCCTGGAAGGTCGGGATCACCGGGTTGCCGTCGCAGACATAGGTGTGCAGGAAGTGACCCAGACCCGCGATCGCCGGATACTCGTAGAAGAAGCGGGCGCAGGCGGAGCCTTCCGCGTCGGCGGCCTTGAGGATGGACATCTTGTAGCTGCCGTCGCCGGCCTGGATGCCGGAGATGCGCGGGGTCCAGTTGGGGCCGTCATCCTCAAACTGACGGGTGCGCAGGGCGGCTTCCCAGCTCTCGCCGCGGGCGAGGTACTCCCAGATGGTGTCGGTCTGGTCGCCGTTGGTGACGATCAGGCCGCAGCCGGCCTCGCGGACCGGGTGATAGATGATCAGATGCGGATCGACCATCTTGCTCGGATCGTGCGCCTCGGTGCGGATGCCGTCCTTTTCCAGAGAGAAGATGCGGTTACGGCTGTTGACGCTGCGGCCCATGATGAAATAGGCGACAGCGGCCTTCTTGCCGTCCGGGGTGACGCCGATGACGATGCCGCGGCCCGGGTAACGATTGCCTTCCAGGCGCTCGGCCATGGTCTTGATCTCGTAAACGTTCATTGAAAACATCTCCTGTATTCCGTGTCGTGTGAAATGAGAAGCATGTATTACTTGTTTTTGTTGATCTCCTGAGATACCAGCTCGACGGCCTGCGGCAGCAGCTGCCACTCGGCCTGCTCCATCACTCGGCGCTGAAGGATCTCCGGCGTGTCGCCTTCCTTCACCTCAACGGCCTTCTGCAGGATGATCTCGCCGCCGTCGGCGATCTCGTTGACAAAGTGGACGGTCGCGCCTGTCAGCTTCACGCCGCGCTCAAGCGCCGCCTCGTGCACGCGCAGGCCGTAGAAGCCTTCGCCGCAGAAGGAGGGGATGAGAGAGGGGTGAATGTTGATGATGCGGCGCGGATAACGCTTGGTGAAATCCTCGCTGAGGATCGTCAGGAAGCCGGCGAGCACGATCAGGTCGATCTTGTACTCATCCAGCGCAGCGCAGAGCTCCTTTTCGAATTCTTCCTGCGTGCGGCCCTTCTTGGCGATGACCATGGAAGGGATAGCGGCCTTGTAGGCGCGCTCAAGGGCGTATACGCCCGGGCGGGAGGCCACCACCAGCGCGATCTCGCCGGAGGGAATGCCCGCGTCGATCAGCGCCTGCAGGTTGGTGCCGCCGCCGGAGACGAGAACGGCAATCCTTGTTTTCATTCGAGAACCACCTTTTCCTCGCCGGCGATGATATCGCCGATGACGTAGGCATCGATGCCGTTGTCCTTGAGGATGGAGAGCGCCAGCTCAGCCTCAGCAGCCGGAACCACGATGCTCATGCCCACGCCCATGTTGTAGGTGTTGAACATGTCGCGCTCCGGAATGTTGCCCCACTTCATAATCATGTCGAAGATCGGCAGAACCTTGACGGCGCTCTTGTCGATGCGCGCGCACAGGCCATCCGGGATGGAACGCGGAATGTTCTCGTAGAAGCCGCCACCGGTGATGTGGGAGATGCCCTTGACGTCGACCTTCTCAAGCAACGCCAGCACCGGCTTCACGTAGATCTTGGTCGGGGTGAGCAGGGTCTCGGCAATGGTCTTGCCGCCCAGCTCCTCGCGCGCGACGTAGAGCTCCGGATTGTTGTTGTCGATGTCGAATACCTTGCGGCACAGGGAGAAGCCATTGGAATGGATGCCGGTGGACGGGAGCGCGATCACGACGTCGCCCTCGGCCATGCGGGTATTGTCCAGGATCTTCTTCTTGTCCACGATGCCCACGGCGAAGCCCGCGAGGTCGTAATCCTCGACCGGCATCATGCCCGGGTGCTCGGCGGTCTCGCCGCCGATGAGCGCGGCGCCGGACTGAACGCAGCCCTCGGCCACGCCGCCGACGATCGCGGCGATCTTCTCCGGGACGTTCTTGCCGCAGGCAATGTAGTCCAGGAAGAACAGGGGCTTGGCGCCCACGCAGATGATGTCGTTGACGCACATGGCGACGGCGTCGATGCCGATGGTGTCGTGCTTGTCCATGAGGATGGCGAGCTTCACCTTGGTGCCGCAGCCGTCGGTGCCGGAGACCAGCACCGGCTCTTCCATGCCGGCGATCGGCAGGCCGAAGCAGCCGCCGAAGCCGCCCACGTCGTCCAGACAGCCCTCGTTGCGGGTGCGGGCGACATGCTTTTTCATCAGTTCAACAGCGCGGTAGCCCGCGACGATGTCCACGCCGGCAGCGGCGTAGGAAGCGGAGCTCGAATTCTCGTGTGCCATGGTAATAACCCTTTCTTATCTTGTGTCGTAAGAAACAGAGAGTTGTGTTGTAGTCGACCGCCTGCGGGCGGAGACCTCATCCGTCACGGCTACGCCGTGCCACCTTCCCCAGAGGGGAAGGCTGATGATGCGGCGAACGCAGTTCGCCATGAAAAGCTGCTTAAAACAGGCGCGAAGCGAAGAAGGGGGCTGGGGATTGCATCCCCAGGCGGGTTTTAGGGCGGCAGCCCTAACGTCCCCTCGCCCCATCAACCCTTGCCGTTCCAGCAGTAGGTGCAGACCTTGCAGGGCTCCAGGCCGATGGCCTCGTAGATCCCCTCTAGGGACTGATACTCCAGGGAAGCGAAGTGCAGCTTCTTGCAGATGGCGTCGCGCATCTTGCGGCCGCGCTCGCTCTCGCCGTCGCAGTATTCGTCCAGGTGATTCATGCCCTCTTCGCCCTCAAGCTCCATGATCGTGGCGCGGGCCAGCAGATCCATCGGAGAGGTGGAGCGGGAGAAGTTGAGATACTTGCAGCTGTAGAGGATCGGCGGGCAGGCGGAGCGGATGTGCACTTCCTTGGCGCCGTTCTCGTAGAGGAATTCGACCGTCTCGCGCAGCTGGGTACCGCGGACGATGGAGTCGTCCACAAACAGCAGCTTCTTATCCTGAATGAGCTCGTGGACGGGAATCTGCTTCATCTTGGCGACCATGTTGCGCTCGCGCTGGGTCGCGGGCATGAAGCTGCGCGGCCAGGTCGGCGTGTACTTGATGAAGGGACGCGCGAACGGCTTGCCGAATGCATTGGCATAGCCGATGGCGTGCGGCGTGCCGGAATCCGGAACGCCGGCGACGAAGTCGATGTCCTGAGAAAGGCCCTTCGCCTTGTCGCTCTTGGCCATGATCTCGCCGTTGCGGCAGCGCATGACCTCGACGTTTTTGCCTTCGTAGGTGGAGGTCGGGAATCCGTAATAGGACCACAGGAAGGCGCAGATCTTCATTTCCTCGCCCGGCTCCTGCAATACGGTGATCTCTTCCGGGGTGATCTCCACGATTTCGCCTGGACCGAGATCGCGGATGAACTCGTAACCCAGCTTCATGCCGGCATAGGATTCGAAGGAGACGCAGTAGCCTTCCTCGTCCTTGCCGATGGAGACCGGGATGCGGCCCATGCGGTCGCGCGCGACGATCAGGTTGCCGTTGTCGCACAGGATCAGGATGGAAGCGGTGCCTTCGATGGCCTTCTGCGCGAAGCGGATGCCCTCGGCAAAGCTGCTCTTCTGATTGATCAGCGCGGCAATGAGTTCGTTGGAGTTGATCCTGCCGCCGGTCATGGCGTCGAAATGGCCGCCGCTGAAGGCGAGATACTGATCGATCAGCGCGTCTGCGTTGTTGATGCAGGCGATGGTGGAGATGGCGTAGGTGCCCAGGTTCGAGCGGATGAGCAGCGGCTGCGGGTCGCTGTCGGAGATACAGCCGATGGCGGCGTTGCCGCTCATCTCATCGAGAATATGCTCGAACTTCGTGCGGAAGGGAGAGTTTTCGATGTTGTGAATCTCGCGCTGCAGGCCGATCTTTTGATCGTAGGCGGCCATGCCGCCGCGGCGCGTGCCCAGATGGGAGTGATAGTCGGTGCCGAAAAATACGTCAAGAATACAGTTCCTGCGGGATGTTACCCCGAAAAAACCGCCCATAGGTTGTCCTCCATAATTGAAATACCACTAAAATGTCGCTTCAAACAAGCGCGAAGCGAAGAAGGGTGCAGGGACAATGTCCCTGCGAGGGGTTTGGGGACACCGTCCCCAAATGTTTTCCTATTTCAGTGGTTTTTGTTGAAAAGAGCAGGAAACCGGGGCAGATATAAAACCTGTCCCGGATCGGATGAAATATTAGGCGAAGAACAGCTTGGACAGGGTCATCGGATCGATGTACTGACCGTCCTTGTACACGCGCATGTTGCCGGAGGCAATCTCGTCGATGAGCAGCACGTTGCCGTCAGCGTCGTAGCCATATTCGAACTTGATATCGTAGAGAACGAGGCCCTTCTCCTTCAGGTCATCGGCGATGATTCTCGTGATCTTCTGGGTCATTTCCTTCATGTCGTCATACTGCTTCTCGGTCATGACGCCCAGGCAGACCAGGCCGTCCTTGGTGACCAGCGGATCGCCGAGCGCGTCGTTCTTGAAGGTCATCTCGACATAGCCGGGCAGATCGGCGCCCTCCTCGATGTAGTCGCGATAGCGGCGCAGGAAGGAGCCCACGGCCTTGTGACGGCAGATGACCTCCAGGCCCTTGCCGAACGGCTTGCAGGCCTTGACTTCCATGGTGGTGTCCTCGAGGTTCGCGCTCACATAGTGGGTCGCGATGCCCGCGGCGTTGATCTTCTCAAAGTAGTAGATGGACATGCGCAGGTTGACGTCGCCCACGCCCTCGATGGTCAGGCCCACGGAGTTCTCGCCCGGATCGAACACGCCGTCCTTGCCGGTGCAGTCATCCTTGAACTTGAGCAGGCAGTTGCCGTTGTCCAGCGCATAAACGTTCTTGGTCTTGCCGGTGTACACGAGCTTGAGATTGTTCATAATCGTGATCTCCTTTTCGTCTCAGTCAATAGGAATAAAGTTCAGCGTCTTCCGCCCGGGACATTGCCCGGCGAAAGGCAGGGATCAGCAGTTGTATTTGGCCTCGGCCTCGGCGTTGGCGGCGAGCACCTTGGCGGTGTCCGCGGCGCGCTTTTGTGCCAGCTTGGCGGCGAGATCGTCGTCAGAGACGGCGAGGATCTCCATAGACAGCAAAGCGGCATTGACAGCGCCGTCCACAGCGACCGTGGCGACGGGAATGCCGGAGGGCATCTGCACGGTGGCCAGAAGGGCGTCAAGGCCGTTTGTAAAGGTGCTGGATTTCATGGGAATGCCGATGACGGGCAGGGTGGTGCCGGCGGCGAGAACGCCAGCCAGATGCGCAGCCATGCCGGCGGCAGCGATGATCACGCCAAAGCCGTTTTCGCGCGCAGAGGCGACGAACGCATGCGCCTGATCGGGCGTGCGGTGCGCGGAATAGACGTGCACCTCGTGCGGGACGTCAAACTCCTTGAGGGTCTTGATCGCCTTTTCAACGACCGGCAGGTCGCTGGCGCTGCCCATGATGACGGCTACTTTCTTCATCAGAATACCTCCAGATCGTATCAACGATGGAATAATGAACAAAATCGTCAATGTTAGTATAAATGTCTTAACGACAAATGGCAACTGGTAAATTAACCGAATATTTAGATGGGGATTGTATTTTTCTTTCGGACTTTGCACAAAGTCAGAGGCTACGTTCATCCCTGTGCGCCCGAAGGGGAGAAGCCTGCTGTGCATAGCGGGCGGCGAGCTGCATGTAATGGCGATACAGCATGGAAAAACGCCCGCGGGAGCTGTCATGCCACGGCTTTCGCTTGCCGCAGAAATGGAGAATGACCGTATTCTCCATCACCCACTGCTTGTCGTGCTCGCCGGAAGAAAGCAGCAGATATTCGCGGTATTTGCGCACGTCATAGTTATAGAGCTGCTCTTCCAGCGCCAGAATGCGTTCGCCGTACAGGCCGTTGAGCACGTCCTGATCGGGCAGGATAAGCAGCGCGCGGTTCTCGCGCACATAGTCAAATATATCCTGCGGACGAACAGACGCGCGGATAGCGGGCAGATTCATCAGCAGCATGCCGGAGTTGAAATAGCCTTCGGATTCATAGGCGGACAGCCGGATTTTGTTGACCGGCGTGGACAGATCCATCAATCCCTTGTGGATGCAGGCGGCGTAGAGATTCTCGCCCATCCGGGTTTCGTACAGCGGACGGATGGGGCCTGTGATCAGCATGTCCGGATCGAGATAGAGGACCCGATCCAGATCCTCGGGCAGAAGCTGCGCGGCCAGCAGCCGGTAATACATCGCACGGGAATAGTAGCGCAGCGTCGGCGCGTCGGAAAACCAGCTTTCGTCAATGTCTATCGGATGATAAGCGGAGCCGAAGCGCGCGTAGAGTTTCTCAATGAGATCGTGATCTGCCTGCATGAAGCCGTCGCCGGCGACGTAAAGATCAAAGTGTTCGCCCGGATTATTCACAAACAGGGATGTGAGCAGCACGCGCAGCGGCGCAAGATAATTGCGGTCGAGCGTAAGGAGAATATTCAAAATCAAAACCTCCTGGAATGTTCGGTTTTTGGCGAATGGAAGGGATTCTGCCTTCGTATATTGTATGGGACAGCGAGCGGATCAGTAAAGAAAAAGAAAAAACGGTTCAGTCGGTTTCCGCCGCAGCTGCGCTTTGTGTGTGGTATAATCATATAAAATGTATTCGCTAATGGAGGGATGCGCGATGAGGCGATATCTGGCTGCGGCGCTGCTGCTGCTTGCAGTGATTGCAGGAGCAGCGTATGTGGGAGACAATTACGATGCGTCGGACGCAGCGAGGACTGCGATGCAGCATGGCGTGCATTATGGACATGCGCAGGCGTTTGTGCCCGAGGAGATCCGGGCGGGGCTGATCTTCTATCCCGGCGGCAAGGTGGATCATGCGGCCTATGCGCCATTGATGCTTGCGCTCAGAGACAGAGGCATTCTTTCGCTGCTGGTTGATATGCCGCTGGATCTGGCTGTGCTGGATATGAAGGCGGCGGACGGCCTCAGGCAGCTCTATCCCCAGGTGGAGAGATGGATGATCGGCGGACATTCATTGGGCGGTGCGATGGCGGCGAGCTATCTCTCGGATCATACGGATGAATACGATGCGCTCGTGCTGCTGGGCGCGTATTCTACGGCGGATTTGAGCAGAACGAATCTTTCCGTTCTGTCCGTATACGGCACACAGGACGGGGTGCTTAATCGTGAGAAATACGAGAAATGCCGCGGCAACTATCCGCAGCAGTTTGTAGAGGTTGTCATTGAGGGCGGCTGCCATGCATACTTTGGAGATTACGGCGAGCAGAAGGGCGACGGTGCAGCCTCGATCTCGCGTGAAGCGCAGATCGAGCAGACGGCGGATGCGATTGAGGCATTGCTGAAATGACAAAAAAGCGGGTGATCCGAAGATCACTCGCTTTTTTCTGTCCTGACAAGGGGCGGCGCGGCAATGGAGCGAATCTGCGCGGCGAAGGCGTCCGCTTCGCGGCGGCTCAGCTGCGTCTGCAAGCCGCCATAGAGCGCATGGTCCAGCATCTGCGCCAACTGATCCAGAGACGAAACAGAGCCCTGCGCGGTGAGCATGATATGCAGGCGGCGCATGTACGCGCCCGGGCTCTCATGCTTTCTGCGCGGAATGCGTTTGACACGGCATGTGCGCACGGCGAGGATATACAGCCCCTGCGGCGTGCGCCTGTTCGCGCGATAGCGCAGCTCGAACGCGACCGCATGGACAATCCGGCCGATCAGCGCACGGATGGCTGCGCCGGCGTGGCTCGTTCGGGTCACTTTGCGATGCTTTTTCTTCTTGCGCGAGCGGCCCAGCTTCGTGTGGCGCAGCGCCCAGAGGACGGCAATGACGGCGGCAAGGATCGCCGCTGCGATCACGCCCATCACCAGATAGACCACCCACTGCGGCGCGGCGCTCATTTCTTCCATCACGCCGCTGTAAAAGTCTGGTCCATCTTCCTGCATGACAGTATTGCGCTCCATCATGCGCTGACCGCCGAAGAGGAAGGCAAGGAGCAGACCGAAGCCGGTCATCAGCGCCATGGCGATGCGGGAGAAATGCGCCCAGAAGACGAGGAACAGATCGACGATGCTGTCTACATGCCCGCTGGAGGTATACAGCAGCAGCGCCGCGAGCAGCAGACATATGCCCAGCAGCGCGCCAATGACCAGATAACCGCCCATGCCTGTGCCGCGGATGACGCTGTCGCTTTCGCCGCCGGCGCGAAGAGAGGCGGTTACGAGCATGGACAGCAGCAGCGCGCCGAGCGCCAGCGCGAGAATGGGCATGTTCATCGGCTCACCCATACCATAGAGCGTGGCCATGAAGCCGCCGATGGCGAGGATCAGCATGTCGCTCAGCCGGACGAATACGTCCGAGCCGGGTTCTTTGCGGCAGGCCTGGGCGCATACGGCGCCGCTGGTCCAGATGCACAGGCGCAGAAAGATCGGAAAGCCGCTGCTGGCAGGCATGAATACCGTGCGGGAAACGACCTGCTCGCCGCCGAAAAAGAGGATGGCGCTGCCGGCAATCAGATAGGCGAGCATCGACACGTCGCGCCGGGCGAGAATCTCGCAGACGACGGACAGCACAAGCAGCACGCCGCCCCAGAGCAGGACGGCCATATCCACCTCGCGCGGGATGTCGTAGAGGGCGAGCATGAGGGCGATGGAGAGCGCGCCGAAGGCCGCTGCCGCCAGCGCACAGACGAAGCCGCGCATGACGTTTGCAAAGAATTCTTTCATGCGCCGCCTCCTTCCTGTGCGAAGGCCGGTTCTGTCGCTGCGCTGAGATCTTCCAGCAGCGTGCATTCCAGCTCGCCCGTGCGCTGCGACTGCTCGTCGCGCAGGCAGGCCAGCACGCGCAGGCGCGTGCAGCTGAGCGCTTCCATGTTGCCTGTGAGCGTGGGCGCATCGGTATAGGAACACAGATGGATCACGCCGAGCTTGCGGCGCATGCGGCGGATGTCGTCGGCGGGCAGCTGGGTTTCCTGTCCGGCATAGTTGATTTCCGCCAGCGCTTCCAGCGCGGCATACAGCGCTGTTTCGCCGCTGCCCGGACGGCAGATGATGTTTTCATGCGTACCGTAGCCGGGCACGATCAGCGCGAAGCGCAGCCCCTGCATGGACATGGCGCGGATGCAGGAGGCAAGTACGGAAAGCATCTCCTCGAGCGCCTTTTCGCGCAGGACGATGCGGGTTTCCTCGGTGTTCTTGGTGGTCGTATAGGTTTCCAGATACCGGAAGGAGAACAGATCCAGCAAAAACGTGATGCAGCCGGGGGTGATCGTCTCGTATTGATTGACCTCCATCTGTCCGGTCATCGCCAGATAGCGCCAGTTGATGCGCTTCATGGGATCTCCGTGCTGATAGGGACGGCTGCTTTTGAGCAGGGTGATGTCCTCCGTCTGGCCGCGCGCGCCGGCCTCGGCCAGCGTGATCAGGCGTGTGAACGGGCGGATATCCACCGGCACGAGCCGCGGATAGACGACAAGGCGCGCAGGACGCTCCAGCGCGGCGTCTCGGTAATCTGCCGCCATGCCCAGTCCGTCGCCCGCCTGCAGGCGGATTTTCTCGATCGGCACGACGCCGCGGCGCAGCGTCTCCAATGTTTCTTCGCAGGTGATCTCGTGCTGCCAGAGCAGCCATGCGAACCGCTCGCGAAGGCCGTACTCCGGCTTTGCATAGGGACCCGTTTCCAGCTGAGGATGCTCGTCGCCCTCGCGCCGGACGATCAGCTTTTCGCCGAAGGGCACGGTCACGTCCAGCCAGATCAGCGGAAAGAGGCTGCGGCTGCGCACGGTGAGCGTAAGGGGCAGCGTGTCGCCTGCGTGGCAGGCCGTCTGACCATCCCCGATGGAGACGGTCGTCTTTTGCAGGACGTTGCGGCTCCATAGGCATGCCCCCAGACTCAGCAGCAGCACCAGCAGCACAAATGCCGCCATCAGCGTCGCGCCCCAGTATGCGCAGGCGACGGCCAGCGCCAGCAGGCAGACGAGCCCCAGCCGGGAGGCAAAGAGGCTGCTGTTATGCATGGCGGCCAAACAGCTCCTTCTGGGTCGGCGGGACGTTGGTATCGTCCAGGATGGCGGCGAGCACGTCCTCAGCGGTCTGCTTCTTCAGGCGCGCCTCGCTGGTCAGCGTGATGCGGTGATTCATCACCGGGCTGAAGATCGTCTGAACGTCCTCCGGGATCACAAAGCTGCGGCCCTGCATCGCGGCCCACGCCTTGGAGCCCTGATAGAGCGTGCGCGAGGCGCGCGGGCTCGCGCCGATCTTGATCTGCGGATGGCTGCGGGTTTTCTGCACGAGTTCTACGATATAGCTGCTGATGGCGTCCGACACGGCGACTTCTGCGATCTCCCGGCGGAGCTGACGAAGCGCTTCGGGGCTGGCGACCGTGCGCACCTCTTCATACGGCGTGCGGTCGCCCAAATGCGAAAGAATGGAAATCTCTTCCTCCGCCGTCGGATAGCCCATCGACAGGCGCAGGAAGAAGCGGTCCATCTGCGCGGCGGGCAGCATGAACGTGCTCTCGTGCTCCACGGGATTCTGCGTGGCCAGGACAAAGAAGGGATCGGGCAGGGGCAGGCTTTCGCCGTCAATGGTCGTCTGCCGCTCTTCCATGGCCTCCAGAAGCGCCGCCTGCGTGCGCGGGATGGCGCGGTTGATCTCGTCCGCGAGCAGGATATTGGTGTGCACCGGGCCGCGCTTGAGTTCAAAATCGCCCTTCTTCTGGTTGTAGATCATCATGCCCACGATGTCGCTGGGCAGCAGATCCGGCGTGAACTGCAGCCGCCTGAAATCGCAGCCCAGCGCGATGGACAGCGTGCGGACCAGCGTGGTCTTGCCGCTGCCGGGCAGATCGCTGAGCAGCACATGGCCGCCGGAGAAGATGGACATGAGAATCAGGTCGATCTGATGCTGTTTGCCGACGATGATTTTCTGCGTTTCATGGCGAAGACTTGCCGCGATGCTGGCGATATTTTCCATGTATTTCGTTCCTTCCTGGGCGGCTGCTCTGCCGCAATGCATTCCTGCGTCATATTATAAAATACACAGGCGTATGCGCGCAAGTGAAGGTTGATATACAGATAAAAATCCCCATGAACGGATGTTCATGGGGAATACATATACAGCATCTTTAAACCGGCGCGAAGCGCCAGCGTTCCGCTGGACCGATATCCGACGCAGCAATACATGAAATGCAGCTTTAGTGAACGAGAAAGCTTCTTGATCATGCCGCGAAGCGAAGTTGGGGGTCCGGGGGATAAGTCCCCCGGGCAGGTTTTAGGGCGGCAGCCCTAACGTATTCTATTACAGCACCTTCTCCAGGAAGACCTTCGCTCGGTCGGACTTGGGCGTGGAGAAGAAGATCTCCGGCGGCGCGTCCTCAATGAGCACGCCCTGATCCAGGAAGCAGATGCGGTCGGACACCTCGCGGGCGAAGCCCATCTCGTGGGTCACCAGCAGCATCGTCATGCCGGAATTCGCCAGCTTCTTGATGACGTCCAGTACCTCCTTGACCATCTCCGGGTCCAGCGCGGAGGTCGGCTCGTCAAAGAGCATCACGTCCGGCTCCATGGCAAGCGCACGGGCGATGGCCACGCGCTGCTTCTGGCCGCCGGAGAGCGTGCCGGGATAGACGTCGATCTTGTCGAGCATGCCGACGCTTTCCAGCAGCTGCTTTGCGCGCTCGACGGCGACCTCGCGGCTTTCCTTTTTGACGGTCATCGGCGCGTAGATCATGTTCTCCAGCACCGTCTTGTGCGGGAAGAGATTAAAATGCTGGAACACCATGCCCACGCGGCGGCGCAGGGTGTAGGGGTCCTGATAGTGTTCCTTGATGATGTCCTGTGCGCTTTCGCCCGGATGCATGGACATGTCCGGCTGGGTGATCAGCTTGCCGTCGACCCAGATTTCGCCCGCGGTCGCGGTTTCCAGCAGGTTGATCGAGCGCAGCAGGGTGGACTTGCCGGAGCCCGACGGGCCGATGATAGACACGACGTCGCCCTTGCTTACGTGCAGATCGATGCCCTGCAGCACCTTCAGGGAGCCGAAGGACTTGTGCAGCTTCTTAACGTCGATCACTCTTGTTCACCCACCTTTCAAGCAGCTTGCCCAGGAAAGAAAGACCCATGACCAGGATGTAGTAGAAAACGGCGATCGCGAAGAACGGCTCAAACGCGCGGTACGTGCGCGACTGGATCAGCTGACCTACGCGCAGGATATCCACCAGGCCGATGGACGCGATGAGCGTCGTATTCTTGAGCAGGCTGATGAACTCGTTGACCAGAGACGGCATGACGCTCTTGATCGCCTGCGGCAGGATGATATCCTTCATCATCGGGACGTACTTGACGCCCAGCGCCATTGCAGCCTCGTACTGGCCCTTGTCGATCGCCCGGATGCCGCCGCGCATGCTCTCGGAGATGTACGCGGCGGAGTTCATGGAGAAGACCAGCGTGCCCGCGGTGAATGCGGTGAACTTGACCGGCAGCACCAGCGGCACGCCGAAGTACATCATGAACACCTGAACCATCAGCGGCACGCCGCGGAAGATGGAGGTATAGAACGAGGCGAACCACTCAAGCGGCTTGATGTTTGAAATCTTGAACAGGGATAGCGGAATGGAGAACAGCAGGCCCAGCAGCAGGGAGCAGACGGTGACCTGAAGCGTCACCAGCAGCGCCGCGCCGAAGTCGGGCAGATACTTGATGAGAATCGAAAAATCGAGCTGCACGGAGTGATTCCTCCTTGATCAGAATGGATGTGAATTGGAATTTGTCAGAACATACACAGAGGCACTTGCCGCCAAGCGGTAAGTGCCGTCTGTTGATTACGGTTAGGAAATTGTACCGGCATCCAGCCGCGGACACTGCCCGCTTAATACAGCCAGTACTGAACCAGCTTCTCCATCTCGCCGGAGTCGATCATCTCCTGGATCGCGCCGTCAACCAGCGCAACCAGCTCGCTGCCCTTCGGGAAGGCGATGTTGTACTTGTCGGCCACGCCCTCGCTGTCGAGCACGAAGTACTTGAGCATCGGGGAGCCGTCCTCGTTGAACATGGTGTTGGCCAGCTTCTTGGAGCCGTTGATGGAGGTAAGGCCGGCGACAACGCCGTCCGCAGCCTGCGCAACCGCAGCGCCGACAGCAGCCTGGCCCTGATAGGTCTTGAGCGTCGCGCCCTCGATGCCTTCGATCAGCATCTCGTAGGTCGTGCCCTGGGAGCAGCAGACGATCTGGCCCTTGAGGTCGTCGTAGGAGGCGATCGCGGAGTCAACCGGAACCACGCAGCCCACGTCGGTGGTCACGTAGGTCATGGAGAAATCGACGACCTGCGCGCGCTCCTCGGTGTAGCTCATGCCGGAGATGACGAAGTCGGCATTGCCGGTCTGCAGGGAGCCGATCAGGGAGGAGAAGGACATCGGGACGATTTCCCACTCGAAGCCCAGCTTGTCGCTCAGGCTCTTGATGATGTCGATATCCAGACCCTCATAGCCGCAGGGATCGGTTTCGGAGATGGTCTCAAAGTACATGAAGTCCGGGCTCATGGCAATCTTGAGCGTCTGGCCGGCGAGGGGCTTGGCTTCCTCGGCAATCGCGGCGCAGCCCAGCACGAGCATCAGCGCCAGCAGGCAGGCAAAGATCTTCTTCATAACAAATTCCTCCATTGTCGTTGTTGTTTGCTTCATATGGAAATGGAATGTTGGAATATCATAGCAGAACTTGATCGCTTTGTCAAGGCGGCAAGTGCATATTTATCCGAATGCGCCCTGTATATTCTCGAAACTTCATGCATAAACCGTGCATAAGAATAATTTTATGCAAAAAGAATCCCCGTGAACGGATGTTCGCGGGGAAACAGATGCATAGTTTCTTCAAACAAGCGCGAAGCGAAGACGGGTGCAGGGACAATGTCCCTGCGAGGGGTATGGGGACACAGTCCCCATGTCCTTACTTCTGTCCGTAGTATGCGTTCGGGCCGTGCTTGCGCATGTAGTGCTTGTTGACGATGTGCTGCGGAGCCGGATCGGCGCTCGCCTTCACGATGCGGGTGTAGGCGGACATCTTGGCGACCTCCTCGAGCACGACGGCGTGATAGACCGCCTGCGCCGGGCTCTTGCCCCAGGTGAACGGGCCGTGGCTGTGGCAGATGACAGCCGGAACGGCGACCGGATCGAGATTGCGCCTTAAGAATTCCTCGATGATCACCTTGCCGGTGTTCTTCTCGTAGTCCTCGTCGAGTTCCTCCTGCGTCAGATGGCGCGCGCAGGGCACCGGACCGTAGAAGTAGTCGGCGTGCGTGGTGCCGTAGCAGGGGATGTCCTCGCCTGCCTGTGCCCAGCCCACGGCATACGGGCTGTGGGTGTGCACGATGCCGCCCAGCTGCGGGAACGCCTTGTACAGCTCCAGATGAGTCTTGGTGTCAGAGGAGGGATTGAGCTTACCTTCGACGATATTGCCGTCCAGATCCAGGACAACCAGATCCTCGGGCTTCAGGTTTTCGTAATCCACGCCGGAGGGCTTGATGACCACCAGGCCGCTCTCGTGGTCGATACCGGAAACGTTGCCCCAGGTGTAGGTGACCAGACCGCGGCGGGGGAGCTCCATGTTGGCTTCGTAGACGAGTTTCTTGAGATTCTCAAGCATGGGAAGATACCTGCCTTTCTCAAAATCAGGAAACCGCAGGCAGACGGCTTCCGCCTGCCTGCGGCAAGAATGATATGCATTTCGTACCCTTAAGCACCGCGCAACTGCTTAATCTTACTCAGGCAAGGCATCGGAGGCCCATCTGGCCGTGCGATGCCATTAGAAGCAAGGCGAAGCGTAGTGAAGAAGGGCTCAGCCCTTCAGCTTCCAGGCCAGATCGTTGAGGAACAGCTCCTGCTCGAGCTTCTCCACGGTGGTGTCCTTGTTAATGTGCACGAACTCGATGTCCATCATGCGGGCCCAGTCGCGCATCTGCTCGGCGGTCACGTCGTAGGAGAGCACGGTGTGGTGCGCGCCGCCGGCGGTGATCCAGCACTCCACGCCGGTGGTCAGGTTCGGCATGGCCTCCCACATGACGCGGGCGGTCGGCAGGTTCGGCATCTCCATGATCGGCTTGACAGCCTTGATGTCCTGGCAGATCAGGCGCAGGCGGCCACCCATGTCGATCAGGCTGACAACGATGGCGTCGCCCTCGCGGCCTTCGAAGACCAGACGGGCCGGATCCTTCTCGTTCATGCCGATGCCCAGGTGATGGGTCTCGATGCGGATCTCACCCTCGGCAACGCTCGGGCAGACCTCAAGCATGTGCGCGCCCAGGGACAGCTGATTGCCGGGGGCGAGGTGATAGGTGTAGTCCTCCATGAAGGTGGTGCCGCCGGTCATGCCCTCGGCCATCGCCTTCATGATGGAGGTCATCGCGGAAACCTTCCAGTCGCCCTCGCCGCCGTAGCCGTAGCCCTTGGACATCAGGTTCTGGGAGGCGAGACCCGGCAGCTGCTCCATGCCGTAGAGATCCTGGAAGGTGTTGGCAAACGCCATGCAGCCCTCGGCGTCGAGCATCTTCTTCATCGCGATCTCCTCGCGCGCCTGATAGCGGATGGCCGCGACGTTCTCGGTCGCGATCACATACTTGCTCTGGTATTCGGCCATCAGCGCGTCGATCTCTTCCTCGGTCACGGCGTTCATCACCTTGACCAGATCGCCCACGGCCCAGGTGTTGACCTGCCAGCCGAGCTTGGCCTGCACTTCGACCTTGTCGCCTTCGGTGACGGCCACGTCGCGCATGTTGTCGCCAAAGCGCATGACCTTGAGCTCCTTGGAGAAGGCGACGCCCAC
Source organism: Clostridiales bacterium (assembly GCA_015056305.1). GTDB lineage: Bacteria > Bacillota > Clostridia > Christensenellales > Aristaeellaceae > Ventricola. The sequence goes on from SVGO01000003.1 coordinate 18,534, forward strand.
AGCGGCGCGCATCCAGGAACCCAGGCGCTTCTGCACGTCCTCATTCTTCCAGTAGCCGGCGATGATCTTGCGCGGCATGCGCAGGCGCGCGGCGATGAAGCCGTGCTCGCGGTCGCCGTGCGCGGCCTGGTTGAGGTTCATGAAGTCCATGTCGATCTCTTCGTTGGGGATCTCCAGGTTGTACTGGGTGGCCAGGTGGCAGTAGGGCTTCTGGAGATTGACGAAGCCGTTGATCCACATCTTGGACGGGGAGAAGGTGTGGCACCAGGTGATGATGCCGGCGCACTTCTTGTCGTAGTTCGCCTCGTTGACGATGTCGCGGATCTGCGCGTTGCTCATCGCGGTCACCTTGTAGACCAGCTTGCAGGGCAGATTGCCGGAGGCGTTGAGGGCGTCCGCCATCTCGGCGGCGCGCTGGGCGACGGTGTCCAGAACGGCCTGACCATACAGGTCCTGGCTGCCCACGACAAACCAGAATTCATACTGCTTCATGCTCATGGTGAATCTCTCCTTAAAACTTGGTCGTTGGGGATCAGAGATTGGCAATCGCGGCCTTCTGCGCATCCAGGCACGCGACGAACTGCTTGGTGTAGGCGTTCAGGCCGTCCACGTCGGCGGCTTCCGGCGCGACGGACACGCTCTTGGCGCTGGCGAAGACCTTTTCATTCAGATAGGCTTCCAGCGGCTGGCCTTCCGCCTTGTTCGCACGATAGGCAGCAAGGAGCGCCATGCCCCACGGGCCGCCCTCGCCGGCGGTCTCCATGACGGAGATCGGGGTGTTGAGGGAGGCGGCGAGGATCGTCTGACCGGCGATCGGGGTCTTGAAGTAGCCGCCGTGGCCGAGCAGGGAGTCGATCTTGACATTCTCGCCAGCCAGGATGTCCATGCCCAGCTTCAGGCTGGTCATCGCGCCGGCAACGAGGCTGCGGGAGAAGTTGGCGAAGTTCATCGCGGCGTCCGGCGTGCGGATCATCATCGGACGGCCCTCGTTCAGGCCGACGACCGGCTCGCCGGAGAACAGCGGCATATTGATCACGCCGCCGCAGTCCTTGTCGCCCTTGAGCGCGGAGGTGAAAATGGCGGTGTAGATGTCGCCCATGGAGACCTGCAGGCCCGCGGCCTCGGCAAAGCCCTTGAGCATGCCCGCCCAGGCGTTGATGTCGCTGGTGCAGTTGTTGCAGTGCACCATGGCGACGGGCTTGCCGGTCGGGGTGGTGACCATGTCGATCTCCGGATAGACCTTAGAGAGCGCCTTCTCCAGAACGATCATCGCAAACACGGACGTGCCGGCGGACACGTTGCCCGTGCGCACGGCGACGGCGTTGGTGGCGACCATGCCGGTGCCAGCGTCACCCTCGCAGGGCGCGACCAGCGCGCCGGCCTCGAGGCTGCCGGTCGGGTCGAGCAGCTTCGCGCCTTCGCTCGTCAGCACGCCGGCGTCCTCGCCTGCATTCAGCACCTTGGGCAGGACGTCCAGCAGCTTGAAGGAATAACCCTTCTCGGCGACCTTCGCGTCGAACAGCTCCACCATCTTCGCGTCGTAGGTGCCTGCTTCGCTGTCGATGGGGAACATGCCGGAGGCTTCGCCTACGCCCATGACGTGCTTGCCGGTGAGCGCATAGTGCACATGGCCGGCCAGGGTGGTCAGGCGGGCGAGCTTGGGCAGGTGATCCTCTTTGTTGAGAATTGCCTGATACAGATGTGCGATGGACCAGCGCTGCGGGACGTTGAAGCCGAGCAGAGCGGTCAGCTCTTCGGCGGCCGGGCCGGTCATGGTGTTGCGCCAGGTGCGGAATTCGCAGATCTGGTTGTCGTCTTTGTCAAAAGGCAGATAGCCGTGCATCATCGCTGAGATGCCCAGCGCCTTCAGCTTGGTCAGCTTCGCACCGTACTTGGCTTCCACGTCCTTGACCAGATTGGCATAGGCATCCTGAATGCCGCCCCAGACGTCGTCCATGTGATAGGTCCACACGCCATTCTCCAGGCGGTTTTCCCAGGTGTGATCGCCAGAGGCGATCGGCGCATGATCCTCGCCGATCAGCACGGCCTTGATGCGGGTGGAACCCAGCTCGATGCCCAGTACGGCGAGACCCTGTTCGATATACTGCTTCATGTTGGTTTCCTTTCTGTCCGAAAATATAGCGAGCATGATTCAAAAATAGCAACAGTTTCCATTAACGTTATTGTACCATAAAACTTTAGGCGCGTACAGCCCTTTTTGACGAATTCGCGGGAAGAGAAAGGCGGGAAACAGACGGCGATATGCCGCTGCTTCCCGCCGCTTGAAAGACTGCGAAACAGAAGGGTGTTATTCCTTTTTATGCGTTGGCTCGCCCTTCTTCTTCTTGAAGATGTTGCCATGCATGACGACCTGCTGCAGCGCAACGAAGAGCAGCACCAGCGCGCCGGTGATGATCTTGCCCCACCAGGAGGAGAGCGTGCCGTTGAAGGTGATCAGGGACGGGATGACAGCCTTGAGCAGCACGCCGAAGAACGTGCCGATCATGTAGCCGACGCCGCCGGAGAGGAGCACGCCGCCGATAACCGCAGCGGAGATGACGTCCAGCTCGCCGCCCTGCAGCGCCAGGTTCCAGCCGGACTTGACGTAGAGGGAGTAGGCGATGCCGGCCAGCGCGGAGCACAGGCCGTTGAAGCCGTAGACCAGCATCTTCGTCCTGTCAACCGGCAGGCCCATCAGGCGGGCAGACTGCTCGTTGCCGCCGATGGCGTACACGTTGCGGCCGAAGCGGGTCTTCTGCAGGATGTAGGTGCCGATGATGATCATGACGATGAACAGCACGACGTTCAGGTTGATGTAGGCGACAGGCTTGATTTTGACCCATTCGCCGTCTTTGAGCGTCATGAAGTACATCTTCCAGCCGGCGAGCTTATCGATGAGCTCATTGTCGATGGAGATGGAGTCACGGCTGATGAGCGAGCACACGCCGCGCGCGAGGAACATGCCCGTCAGCGTCGCGACGAACGGCGGGATCTTTAAATACGTGACCAGCGCGCCCATACCCAGGCCCAGCGCGACGCCCACGATGATGGAGAAGATCATGCAGATAATCGGATCGATACCCAGCACGGTGGTGCCGTAGGCAATAAACATGCCGGTCAGGGAGGCGACAGCCGCAACGGACAGGTCGATGCCGCCGGTGATGAGCACCATCGTCATGCCGACCGCAGAGATGCCGATGTAGGCATTATCCACGAACAGCATGGCAAACGTGCGCAGCTTGGTGAAGCCCTTGTCGCCATAGAGGATCGCGCCGAAGATGTAAATGGCCAGGAAGATGCCGATGGTGGCGAGCACCATGATGTATTTCGGGTTGGTGATGAAGTTGATAAACCGGTTATTCCTCTTCTTATCCACGGAGCTCACCTACTTTCTGCTTGCGCGCCTGGCGCGTGGCCAGCCACTTGCCGACCGGCTCGGACTGGATGACGATAACCACGAGGATGATCGCAGCCTTGAACGCCATGATGGACTCGGATGTGATGCCGAAGTAGTACACCAGCGTCGTGATCGTGCGGATGATCAGGGAACCGATGATCGTACCGGTCATGGAGAATTTGCCGCCCGTCATGCTCGTGCCGCCCAGAACGACGGCGAGAATGGCGTCCATCTCGTAGTTCACGCCTGCGTTGTTGGAGTCGCAGGAGGAGATGCGGCTGGAGTAAATCAGACCCGCAATGCCGGAGAGGAAGCCGGTGAGCGTGTAGACGATCATGATGATGCGGTCGGACTTCAGACCCGTGACGCGGCTGGCACTGCGATTGATGCCGACAGACTCGACGAACGTACCGAATGCCGTCTTGCGCACGAAGATCATCACAATGGCACAGACCACGATGGTGATGATGATCGGGAAAGGCAGACCGAACATGGAGCCCTGGCCGATGAAGCGGTACGGGGTGTAGCCGGTGGTGAACTGCTTGCCGTTGGTGGCGATCTGCGCGATGCCGCGGCCGGCCACCATCAGGATCAGGGTCGCAATGATCGGCTGAAGCTTAAATTTGCCGATCAGCACGCCGTTGAACAGACCCATGAGCGTACAGATGATCAGCGGAACGACGATGACGAGGATGAACGGATAGACCGTGTAGTCGCCCGGGGTGGGGTAGAGGGTCACGTCCCAGCGCAGGAACTTGAGCGCGAATGCGCCGGCCACGGCGACCAGCGCGCCGACGGAAATATCCGTGCCGCCCAGCGCGATGACCATCGTCATGCCCATGGCGATGATGGTGATCTCGGCGCTGCGGTTGATGATGTCGATGATCGAGCCGTAGAGCATGCCGGTCGTCTGGTTGTATTCGATGCGGAAGAAGCCCGGTTCAAGGATGCCGGCGATGATCAGAATCAGCAGTTCGGCGACGACCGCCCAAGTCAGTTTGTTTTTGAAGATGGATTCTTTGCTCTTCATGCGGTCTCACCTACCTTTTCGCCAGCAATAATGCGCATGATATCGGCCTGCGTGCAGCCTTCGCCGCTCAGTTCGCCGGCCTTCTTGCCGTCGCGCATGACGATGATGCGGTTGGAACAGCGGATGATCTCATCGAGCTCGGAGCTGATGAAGATGATGGACATGCCGTCCTCGCACATCTGCAGCATCAGGCGCTGAATCTCGGCCTTCGCGCCGACGTCGATGCCTCGGGTCGGCTCGTCGAGAATCAAGAGGTCCGGATCGGTGGCCATCCAGCGGGCCAGAATGACCTTCTGCTGGTTGCCGCCGGAGAGCTCCTTGATCTTTTTCTCGGCGTCCGGGGTGGCGATGGCGAGCAGCTTGATGTACTTATCCGCCAGCTCGTCCTGCTCCTTGCGGCTCATCGGCTTCATCATGCCGCGGCGCGCCTGCAGGGCGAGGGCGATGTTTTCGCGGATGGTCAGATCGCCGATGATGCCGTCGCGCTTGCGGTCCTCCGGACAGAAGGCGATCTTGTGGTTGATGGCGTCCATCGGCTCGTTGATCTTGACGGTCTTGCCGTCGATGACGAGCGTGCCATTCTGCGTCTTGGTGACGCCGAAGATCATTTCGGCGGTTTCCGTGCGGCCGGAGCCGAGCAGGCCGGCAAAGCCGAGCAGCTCGCCCTTCTTCTGGCTGAAGGAGATATCTTCCACCTTGCCGGGCACGCCGATGTGATCGGCCTGCAGCTGCATGGCGGCGCCTTCCTTCTGGGTGGCGCGCTTAAGGTCGAAGATCTGATCCAGATCCTTGCCGATCATGCTGGAAACCAGCTCAAGCTTGGTGATGTCGCCGGCGTTGTATACGCCGATGAGGTGACCGTTGCGCAGAACCGTCATGCGGTCGCTCATCTCAAACACCTGATCCAGGAAGTGGGTGATGAAGATGATGCCCATGCCCTGGGCCTTGAGGCTGCGCATGACGTCGAACAGGCGCTTGACCTCTTCGTTGTCCAGAGAAGAGGTCGGCTCGTCCAGAATCAGCACCTTTGCGTCGACGTCCACCGCGCGGGCGATGGAGACCATCTGCTGGATGGCGGTGGAGAACTGGGAGAGCGGACGGGTCACGTCGATGTGAATATGGAAGCGTTCAAGCAGCTCCTTGGAGCGCCTGTTGATTTCTTTCCAATCAATCTGGCCGCGCTTCATGGGCTGACGGCCGATAAAGATGTTTTCAGCGACGGAGAGGTTGTCGCACAGGTTGATCTCCTGGAACACGGTGGAGATGCCGAGGTCCATGGCATTTTGCGGGTTGGTGGGGCGGATTTCCTTGCCTTCAAGCTCAATCTTGCCCGCGTCCATCTTGTTGACGCCGGTCAGGCACTTGATCAGGGTGGACTTGCCCGCGCCATTCTCGCCCAGCAGCGCATGAACTTCGCCGCGGCGGAGGGTGAAATCCACGCCGTCGAGCGCCTTGACGCCCGGGAACTGAATTTCAATGCCCCGCATGGTGAGGATAACGTCTCGATCCAAAGTTCATCATCCCTTCGGTTAGAAATAGTTGAATACTTCGCCATTCAGCGGCCTGAAGAGGCAAGAGGAAAGGCGATGCGCCAAGGCGCATCGCCCGACGCAATCAGTGGAGAAAGAAGAAGCGGATGGGAGAAACTCCCATCCGCTGAAGGGTTTAGTTGATCAATCCGTCAACGGTCAACGGATTTTAAAGGGTATCTTAGTACTTGCGCTCAGCGATGACGTCAGCAGCCTTCACAGAGACCTTGCCCTCGGCGTACTCGATGCCGCCGTCGATGCAGAAGCAGCCCTCTTCCGGATGCAGCAGATCGCGGGTGCCGGCCTCGCCAGCTTCCAGCTTCTTGATCAGAGCGGAAACAGCATCGGCGTACAGCGGGTTGCACTCGATGGTGGCGTTCATTTCGCCAGCAACGATCGCGTCGAACGCAGCCTTAACGGAGTCGCAGCCAACGATGATGATGTCCTTGCCCGGAACCTTGCCGGCGGCCTTGATGGCGTCGATGGCGCCCAGGGCCATGTCGTCGTTCTCAGCGAGGAGGACGTCGATGTCTTCGTGAGCCTTCAGGAAGCTCTCCATAACGGCCTGGCCTTCAGCGCGGGTGAAGTTGCCGGTCTGGGAAGCGATGACCTTGTAGTTCGGGTAGTCGGCGAGCACTTCGTTGATGCCGGCGGTACGGTCGGTCGCAGCAGCGGCGCCGGTGGTGCCTTCCAGGATCACGACGTTGACGTCTTCAGTGGTGTTCATGTAGTTGACGGTCCAGCGGGCCATGCGGCGGCCTTCCTCGATGAAGTCGCCACCGAACGCGCCGGCGTACTCGATCTCGTCCATGCAGTCGGGCATACGGTCGACCAGGATCAGCGGGATCTCAGCCTCGTTGACTTCCTTGAGGACCTCGTCCCAACCGGTGGTCACAACGCCGGTGAAGAGGATGTAGTCGACGCCCTGGGTGATGAAGTTGCGCAGAGCCTTGACCTGGTTCTCCTGCTTCTGCTGCGCATCGTCATAGATCATGTCCCAGCCTTCAGCTTCGGCCATGCCGCGCAGGCTGTCGGTGTTGGCGGTACGCCAGTCAGACTCCTGGCCAACCTGGGAGAAGCCGATGGTCAGCGCGGACGCATTGGCGACGCAGCCGATCACGAGCACGAGGGCAAGAGCGAGAGTCAGGAACTTCTTCATAGATTTGCCTCCTATTCTGTTTTAGAGTTCCGTTTTTTGCAGACATTTCGCCATGTCTGCTTCTTGGTTGTAAGGATACCACATCTTTGACAAAATGACAAGGGGATATTTTTACAAAACTGTCGAAACTGTCTTTTGCCCGGCAGACAGGTTGTATGGTTAATACAAAAATTGCGTTATGAATGTTTCTTCTGTGTCAATCCTGAAAATGCACGCCGCGCAGAGCAATATTGTCAAAGTATGCTACCCCTCGGACGATATCTGTGCTATAATGCTTACCATCTATTTCTTTACCGGAGGTGCGGCGATGAACATTGAAATGTGCGTAAACTCCCTGAGCATGCCTCTGCCCGAGGATATCCTCAAGCGCAAATGGGCGGGCGACCTTGACGGCGCGGTGAAGGCGATCGACATGCGCCTTGAAAATGAGATGCCCGACATGCTGCGTGCGCGCCTTGTGTGCGAGAAGGAGCGCATCCGCCGCCTGCCCACGCAGTATCCCTGGAACCGCGCGCAGGCGCTCCAGAAGCTGCGCGAGCTGATCCATGTCGATGTGACCGAGGAGGAATTCGATCGCCTGGAGCTGTCCGGCTGGGTGGATTTCATCTATTTAAATGGAGAGAAGCGCTACTTCGTGCGCTTCCACCGCAGCATGCTTAAAAACGGCATGCTGGCCCATCTCACCGGCGAGAAGCCGAAGAAGGAAAATGCCTATCTGGACGAGATGATTGCCGAAATCCGTGAAAAGGGCGAACTGAAGCGTCGCATCACGCTCAGGACCAGCGTTTACGTGGATGAGGAGGCCTTCGTCCCCGGTGCGTATCTGGCGCATCTTCCCTTCCCGATCGAGGATGCGCAGCAGGGCGACGTGCGCCTGCTTGCGGGCGATCCCGACGGCCTTGGCGATCCCTGCGCGCCGCAGCGCACGGCATGGTGGAAGCGCGATCTTAACCAGTGGCGCAAGTTTGAGGCGACGTACAGCTATGTGAGCCATATCCGCTATGCCGATCCGCTGAATCAGCCGGCGCCTGCTGCGCCGCTGTATCCCTGCGCCGAGCCGACGGATGAGGATCTCGCGGAAAGCGGCGCGTATCTGCGCTTCACGCCGTATCTGCGTGCGCTTGCGCATGATCTGGCCGATGGGGAAGAGACCGACGTGATGAAGGCGTGGCGCATTTATGAGTTCATCACCACGAAGATCAACTACACCTTCATGCGCGATTACTTCCAGTTTGACAATCACGGCGAGTATTGCGCGGTGAACCTCAAGGGCGACTGCGGTCTGCAGGCGCTGCTGATGGTGATCCTGTGCCGCATCGCGGGCATTCCGGCGCGCTGGCAGAGCGGCATGTCCATTGATGAGGATTACATCGGCGGTCACGACTGGATGCAGTTCTATCTCAAGGGATGGGGCTGGGTCTTTGCCGATCCGAGCTACGGCGGCGGCGCATACCGCGCGGGAAATTCTGTGCGCCATGCGTTCTACTTCGGCAATCTCGATCCCATGCGCCTGGCGGCCAACCGCGTCTATCAGGCCGAGATGGAGCCGAAAAAGGCGGCGCTGCGCGTGGATCCGTTTGACAACCAGTCCGGCGAGCTGGAGCGCGCGGGCGCCGGGTTGCCATTCACCATGCGCCAGCTGGACGGCGACGCGGATCTGATTTCCTTCGAAAATCTGTAAATAGCATTTTTGGCTTCTCTGTGGTGCATTTGGTTTATGTAAACAACGGAAGATGCGGCATTTTGGAAAAAACACTTTGTGAAAAATGAAATTTATCCAAGGGAATGATTGCATTTTTCTCCAAAGTATGATATTGTAGCACAATACCAGCGTTATACGGCTGGAGAATCTGTTAAGGGGGAAATCACATGAAGAAAATGATGGCTTTTGTGCTGTGCCTGGCGATCGCCCTGAGCATGGTCATCATGCCTGCTGCTGCGGACAATGCGTACCGCACGCTGTATTCCGGTGAATTCACTTCGCTCAACTACCTGACCACCGCGACCACCAACGAGTTCGCGATGGCTGCCAACGTCATCGATACCCTGGTCGAGTACGACAAGTACGGCCAGGTCCAGCCGTCTCTGGCCGAGAGCTGGGAGTATGACGAGGCGAACCTGACCTACACCTTCAAGCTCCGTGAGGATGCGACCTGGGTGAAGGCCGACGGCACCGAGTATGCCAAGGTGACCGCCCATGACTTCGTGGCCGCTGCGAAGTACATCCTGGACGCCGCCAACGCCTCCTCCACCGCCAATATCTTCTACTCCGTTATCGCGGGCGCCGAGGATTACTACCTGGGCACCAGCACCCCGGAAGAGGGCGCCGAGCCCTACCCGGTGATGGACTGGGAGACTGTCGGCGTCAAGGCGCTGGACGACTACACCCTGCAGTACACGCTGGTGGAGCCGGTCCCGTACTTCCTGTCCATGGTCACCTACGTCTGCTTCATGCCGGTCAATGCCGACTTCCTCGCGGAAAAGGGCGCTGATTTCGGCGTGGCCACCAGCAACGAGAACCTGCTCTACAACGGCGCGTATGTGCTCTCCACCTTCGAGCCGCAGCAGAAGCGTGTTTACACCAAGAACGCCGCCAACTGGGACGCCGACAACGTTCTGATCGAGACCATCGAGCAGACCTATAATAAGGAAGCGGCCACCATCTCTCCGGAGCTGTACAAGCGCGGCGACATCGATGATGCGTCTATCGACTCCACCATCGCTGCCGAGTGGCTCTCCGACGAGGCGACTGCCGACCTGATCCACCCGGTTCGCCAGAGCGGCTTCTACACCTACTTCTACGCGTTCAACTTCGATCCGCAGTTCGATGCGGCCTACGAGCCGGAGAACTGGAAGATCGCCGTGAACAACGAGAACTTCCGTAAGTCCATCTACGCCGGTCTGGACCGCGTCAAGGCGATGCTGGTCACCGATCCGGACAACCCCGAGGCTCTGATGTTCAACACCGTCACCCCGCCGGAGTTCGTCTCCATCGACGGTGTGGACTACACCGAGATGGGTGCGCTCGCTCCGATCACCGAGCTGGGCGTGGATACCTTCAACGAGGAGGCCGCCCTGGCTTACAAGGCTGCCGCCGTCGAGGAGCTTCAGGCTGCCGGCGCGACCCTGCCGATCAAGATCCTGATGAGCTACAACCCGAGCACCACCGGCTGGGCCGAGGAGTGCGTGGTTGTCGAGCAGCAGCTCGAGAGCCTGCTGGGCACCGATTACATCGACATCATGATCGAGGCCGGCCCGTCTTCCGGCTTCCTGGCTGAGGTTCGCCGCAGCGGCAAGTATGCGCTGCTCAAGTGCAACTGGGGCCCGGACTACGCCGACCCGAACACCTACACCGATCCCTTCTATGACGGCACCTACAACTGGCCGGAGAAGGCGACCGAGTACAACGATGAGAACGGCAACAGCATCTACTACAACATGGTCGACGCTGCCCGCGCCGTCACGGCTGATCTGACCGAGCGCTATCTGGCGTATGCCGAGGCCGAGGCTTATCTGATCGAGAAGGCGTTCATCATTCCGTTCGGCTACGGCAACGGCGGCTACACCGCTTCCCGCCTCAACCCGTTCGAGAGCCAGTTCGCGCCGTTCGGCATTTCCAACGAGCGCTATAAGGGCCAGACCCTGCTGGAGAAGCCGATGAATACCGACGAGTACTTCGAGGCTTACGATCTGTGGGAAGAGGAGCGCGCGGCGCTGGCCGGCGAGTAATTTCCGGTTTTCTTTTCGTCGATTGCAATTCGCCCGGGCGGCCATAGGCCGCCCGGGCTATCGTTGCGATTGGGCGCAATGGCTTTTTCTCCAGATGCAGAAAAGATTTGCTGAAGAAAAAGCCATTGTGCGTATCCATTTGGTAGCACGTAAGAGAGTAAAGGTTGTGAAAGAAGATGCTCAAGTATTCCCTCAAGAGACTGTCCTCCTCGTTTCTGACGCTGCTGATCATCATCTCGGTGGTCTTTATTTTGCTGCGCCAGATGCCGATCGAGGGCTATTTTGATAACTTTGAAAAGGCGGACCCGGCGATGATCCAGGCCAAGCTCAATCAGCTGGGCCTCAATGATCCGATCCCGGTACAGCTGTGGAACTTCCTCAAGGACCTCGTGCACGGCGATCTGGGTACATCTGCCCGCTACAGCGTGGGCGCGCCGATTGCCGATATCATCGCCAAGAAGGCTCCGCTGTCCATGAAGCTGGGCGTGCTGTCCATGGGCCTTGCGCTGCTGCTGGGCATTCCGCTGGGCGCGGCGATGGCCCGCAGGAAGGGCGGATTCTGGGATAAATTCGGCACGGTGTACATCGTGTTCATCAATGCCGTGCCCGCGGCCGTCTATCACATCTTCATTCAGCTTTACGGCACCAGCTTCCTGGGCATTCCGATGCTCTTTGACGAGAAGAATCTGATTACCTGGGTTCTGCCGGTGTGCTCCATGGCGCTGGGCAATACGGCGTATTATGCCATGTGGCTCAGGCGTTATATGGTCGACGAGATGAACAAGGATTATGTGCGTCTGGCGCGCGCCAAGGGCGTGTCCGGCCCGAACATCATGATGAAGCATGTGCTGCGCAATGCGTTCGTGCCGATGATCCAGTACATCCCGACCTCACTGCTCTACACCGTGTGCGGCTCCATCTACATCGAGTCGCTCTATTCCATCCCGGGCATGGGCGGTCTGCTGGTGGACGTCATCGGCCGTCAGGATAACCCGATGGTTCAGGCCATCGTCATGATCTACAGCTGTATCGGTATCGTGGGCCTTCTGCTGGGCGATCTGCTCATGGGCGTCATCGATCCGCGCATCAGCTTTGTGAAGAAGGAAGGTGCGCGCTGATATGCTGAGCATCAAGGAAAGCAAGAGCAAAAAGCTGGAGGCGGCGCTCGCCGAGCAGCTCAAGCGTGATCTGGACGAGCAGATCGAAAACGAGGACGAGCTCTTTGTGGTCGCCGAGTATGACGAGGCGGCCGGCGAGAAGACCGGCTATTCCAATTACTCCTACTGGCGCTCCACGGTGCAGGTTTTTCTCAAGAACAAGGTGGCTGTGTTTTTGCTGATCGTGCTGGCGTCTCTGCTGGCGTTCACGTTCATCCAGCCGCATCTGCCGGGCCAGTATCCGGCGAACCTGATCAACAACAATCCGCAGACCGGCAAGCAGCTCTCTAACGTGCCGCCGAGCCTGACGACCGTCATGGTCACCGCGCCGGCGGGCACCGAACTCAACGCCGCGCCCGTCAAGAACGCCGAGGGCTGGTATGCCGTGGACAACGTGCACGAGAGCCTCAAGGCGCGCACCAAGTTCGACCTCGTCGAGTATGGCGAGCAGTGGTGCAAGATCGAATACAAGGGCAAGACCGGCTACGTCAAGAACAATTTCCAGACGAAGCTCAAGCTGCCGGACGATCCGACCGCCGTGCCGTATGAGAGCCGCTCCAACTTCAAGCTGGAGATGTACATGCAGCCGGTGGACTACACCAACAACGGCACCTCGCTCTACGTGGAGGAGAGCTTCCTGACCCTCGGCGAGAAGGGCATGGCTGTGGCCAGCGCCGATGCGCCGCTGCGCGTGCTGCCCAGCGAGAACGCCTTCTGGTTCGGCACCAACAACATCGGTCAGGACCTGTGGGCGCGCGTGTGGAGCGGCACCAGAACCAGCCTTGCCATCGGCTTCATCGTCGCGTTCTTCGAGGCGCTCATCGGCATCACCATCGGCGTGCTTTGGGGCTATGTCCGCAAGCTCGACCGCATCCTCACCGAGGTTTATAACGTGCTGGATAACATCCCGCAGACGATCATCCTCATCCTGATTTCCTATATCCTGCGTCCGGGCTTCGGCACGCTGGTGTTCGCGATGTGCCTGACCTGCTGGCTGGGCATGGCGCGCTTCATCCGCAATCAGATCGTCATCATCCGCGACCGCGATTACAACCTTGCCTCCCGCTGCCTGGGCACCGGCACGGCCAAGATCATCATGAAGAACCTGCTGCCGTATCTGGTGTCGGTCATCATGCTGCGTCTGGCGTTGTCCATCCCGTCTGCGATCGGCAACGAGGTGTTCATCACCTATATCGGTCTGGGTCTGCCGGTGGATATGCCGTCCCTGGGCAACCTGATCAACGAGGGCCGCAAGCTCGTCACCTCCGAGACGCTGCGCTATCAGCTGATCTTCCCGGCGATCGTGCTCTCTGTTGTGACCATTTCCTTCTATATCATCGGCAACGCCTTCGCGGACGCCGCCGATCCCAAGAATCACGTCTAAAGGAGGTTAAGCGAAGATGGAAACTCCCATTCTTTCGGTTCGCGATCTGAACATCAAGTTCAATCTGCGCGGCCGCACGCTGCATGCGCTGCGCGATGTGTCGCTTGACCTGTATAAGGGCGAGAGCCTGGCGATCGTCGGCGAGTCCGGCTCGGGCAAGTCGGTCTTCGTCAAGAGCTTCATGGGTCTGCTGGATGCCAACGGCTGGATCGACAGCGGCGAGATTCTCTACAATGGCGAGGACCTGACGAAATATAAGAACGAGAAGCAGTGGCTGGGCGTGCGCGGCAAGCAGATCGCCATGGTCCTCCAGGACCCGATGACCAGCCTGAACCCGCTCAAGACCATCGGCGCACAGATCATGGAAGCCATTGAGCTGCATCAGAATCTGCACGGCGAGGCTGCGCGCAAGGAGATGCTCTCTGTCCTCACCGACGTTGGCATCACCGATCCGGAGCGCCGCGCCAAGCAGTATCCGCATGAGTTCTCCGGCGGCATGCGTCAGCGCGTGGTCATCGCTATCGCCGTGGCCTGCCGTCCGCAGATTCTCATCTGCGACGAGCCGACAACCGCGCTGGACGTGACCATCCAGGCGCAGATCCTCAGCCTGATCCGCCAGCTCAAAGAAAAGTACAACCTGACCACCATCTACATCACGCACGATCTGGGCGTCGTCGCCAATGTGGCGGACCGCATCGCGGTCATGTACGCGGGTGATATCGTGGAGATTGGCCTGTGCGAGGAGGTCTTCTACGATCCCAAGCATCCGTATACCTGGGCGCTTCTGTCCTCCCTGCCGCAGCTGGGCGTGAAGGGCGAGCCGCTCTATTCCATCCACGGCACGCCGCCGAACCTGTTCAACGAGGTCAAAGGCGACGCGTTCGCGCCGCGCAATCCGCAGGCGCTCAAGATCGACTTTGTCAAGCGCCCGCCGTACTTTGAGGTCAGCCCGACGCACAAAGCGCGAACCTGGCTGCTGGATCCGCGCGCGCCGAAGATCGAGCCGCCGGAGGCTGTGCGCAAGCTCGCTACGGAAGGAGTGAAGGGTTATGCCTGAGAACAGAGAAGTGCTTCTGTCCGTCAAGGATATGTCCATCTGCTTTGGCAAGGGCAAGAACCTTTTCAAAGCCGTGAACAATGTGAGCTTTGACATTTTCAAGGGCGAGACGTTTGGTCTGGTCGGCGAGTCCGGCTCGGGCAAGACCACTATCGGCCGCGCGATCATCCGCATCAACCCGACCACGTCCGGCGACGTGATCTTCAAGGGCCAGAAGATCAACGGCAAAATTTCGAAGGAGCTCGACCGCAGGGTCACCCGCGAGATCCAGATGATCTTCCAGGATCCGATGGCCTCGCTCAACGAGCGCGCCAAGGTCGACTATATCGTTTCCGAGGGCCTGCTCAATGGCGAGAAGATCTCCGAGAGTGAGCGCAAGGCGCGCGTGGAGAAGGCACTCTCCGAGGTCGGCCTGCTGCCGGAGTTTGCCAGCCGATTCCCGCACGAATTCTCGGGCGGCCAGCGTCAGCGCATCGGCGTGGCCCGCGCGCTGATCATGCAGCCGGATTTCATTATCGCTGACGAGCCGATCTCCGCGCTGGATGTGTCCATCCGCGCGCAGGTGCTCAATCTGCTTTCCGTTCTGCAGAAGGAGCGAGGCCTGACTTATCTGTTTATTTCTCATGACCTGTCCGTCATGCGCTTCATCTGCGACCGCATCGCCGTGATTCACAAGGGCGTGCTCGTGGAGCTGGCCGAGACGGAGAAGCTCTTTGCCCATCCGCTGCATCCGTATACCCGCGCGCTGCTCTCCGCCATTCCGCTGCCGGACCCGGCGAGGGAGAAGAACAAGGTGCTCGAGGTCTACGACCCGACGCAGCACGACTACAGCGTTGACAAGCCGAGCTGGGTGGAGATCGAGGAAGGCCACATGGTCTGGGGCAACGAGAAGGAACTCAATACTTACCGCGAAATGCTGAAAGCATGACCATAAGGCGGCCGTATGCAACATGCGGCTGCCTTTTTATATGATTCTCAAATTGAGTTAAACCTGCGCGAAGCGAAGAAGGGAGTCTGAGGGACTGGTCCCTCAGATGGGGTTTGGGGCGATAGCCCCAACGTATCTCTTAAGTGCATTTAGCGCAAATCCATTTGAGATCAGTATTCATTCGAAGAATACGAGGAGAGAGAAGCATGAATATCTCCTGTGAAGAAGCAATCTCCCGCTGCTGGGCCGAGGTAGACCTGACGCAGTTGGCGACGAACTACAAAAACGCGCTGGCGCATCTTGCGGACGGCACGCAGCTCATCTGCGTGCTCAAGGCGGACGCCTACGGCCTTGGCGCAAAGGCGGTGGCGCGCAGGCTCTGGCAGGAGGGGCAGCGGATGTTCGCCGTCGCTTCCTACAACGAGGCGGCGCAGATCCGCCGCGCGCTGCCGGATAGCGAGGTGCTGGTGCTCGGCCTTTGCGGCAGGGCGCAGCTGGAAAAGGCGATCGATGCAGGCTTGCTGCTGACCGTGTTTTCTGAGAAATATGCGCGCGAGGTGATTGCTGCAGCGAAGGCTGCCCAAAAGCCTGCACGTGTGCATGTGAAGATCGAGACCGGCCTCAACCGCATCGGCCTGGCGCCGGAGACTGCGGCGGACGTGATCGCGGCGATGAACGAGAGCGGCGTGATCAGGCTGGAAGGCTTGTTCACGCATCTGGCGCTGCGCGATAAGGCGAGCGACAGGCTTCAGCTGGATCGGCTTGCGGGCGTGCGCGACGCGCTGCTCGCGCGCGGCATTCGCATTCCGATGGTGCATGCGCTGGACAGCATCGGCATGGTGCGCTATCCCGAGGATCACATGGACGCCGTACGCACGGGCGCATGGCTCTACGGCGTGTATCCGCGCGGCTATGCGCATCCCGAAGAGAGCCGTCTTGCGATCACGGTCAAGGCGCGCATCGCGCAGCTGCATCGCGTGGCGGCGGGCGAGTGTCTGGGCTACGACGAGACGCATCCCGTTGCGCGCGAGAGTGTCGTGGCGACGCTGTCCTGCGGTTACATCGACGGCTATCCGCGCCTGAACAGCGTGGGCGAGGTGGAGGTCTGCGGCAGACGCGCGCCGGTGGTCGGCCTCGTGTGCATGGATCAGATGATGGTCGACGTGACGGACATCCCCGAGGCCCAGGAGGACGACGAGGTGATCCTGCTGGGCGGGTCCATCGGCGTGGACGAATATGCGCAGTGGGGCAAGCTCAACAGAAACGAATCCCTCGCGCGCACGGGACAGCGCGTGCCGAGGGTCTACATCGAAAACGGCAAGGTCGTCGACGTGACGGAGACGATGGAGTAAGGGGCGATCGGGGACGCCGTCCCCGAACCCCTGCTGGGGATGCAATCCCCAGGCCCCTTCTTCGCTTCGCGGCGGCATGATGCAAGTTTGGAGGAAATAAGATGAAGGACAGGGAACTGAAAGCGCTTGTTGAAGCGCAGGCGGATTGGATTATCCAAAAGCGCCGCCAGCTGCACAGGATTCCCGAGAAGGGATTTGCGGAATTCAAGACGCAGAAGGTGATCACCGATACGCTCGACGAGCTGGGCATCCCGTATACGACGGAGCGCACATGGGTGATCGGCATGATTGAGGGTGCTCTGCCGGGCGGCGTGGTGGGCCTTCGCGCGGACATGGATGCGCTGCCCATCGAGGAGCCGGAGGGATGTGAATTCCGTTCGGAGCATCCGGGCATGATGCATGCCTGCGGACATGACGCGCATGTGGCGATCCTGCTGGGCGCGGCGAAGGTGCTTATGAGCATTCGCGATCAGCTGCCGGGCAAGGTGAAGCTGCTCTTCCAGCCTGCAGAGGAAACCGACGGCGGCGCGGAGCCGATGGTGGCTGCCGGCGCAATGGAAAATCCGCATGTCGATCGCGTATACGGCCTGCATGTGATGCCGAATCTGCCTGTGGGCACGATCGAGACGCGTGCGGGCACGCTCAATGCGTCCACCGACAGCGTGAGGATCACGATCCATGGCCGCGCGGGCCACGGCGCGTATCCTGAGCGCAGCGCAGACGCGATTGTCTGCGCGGCGCAGGTGATCACGACGCTGCAGACGCTGGTCTCGCGCAATCTTTCGCCGATTTCCAGCGCGGTGCTGAGTATCGGTATGATTTCCGGCGGCACGGCGGCCAATATCATCTGCGACAGCGTATCCATGCGCGGCACGCTGCGCACGGCGAACAGCGAGATCCGCGCGATGATGAAGCAGCGCATTGAGGAAGTGACCACGGGCGTGGCCGGCGTCATGGGCTGCACGGCGGATGTGAACATCATTCCGGGCTATGCGGCGCTGGTGAATAACGGTCAGGAGGCCATGCGCATCCGCCGCGTGGCGGGCAGGCTGTTTGGCCGCGAGAACGCGGTGGAAAAGCCGGAGCCGAGCATGGGCGGCGAGGATTTTTCGTTCTTCAGCGACTGTGCGCCCGGCGCATTTTTCCATGTCGGCTGCGCAGCTAGGGAGAAGATGCCCGCGCCGCCGCTGCATAGCAAAGATTTTGCGCTCGACGAGCGCTGCCTGACCATCGGCGCGCTGATGCATGTCGCGCTGGTGCTGGATAAGGGCTGAGGAACGGGGGCACGTTGGGCTGCCATCCGGGGAACTCGCATAGTCGCAGCATTTTGCTGCTCCTTGCGGTTCCCGACGTTCCGCCTGCCTGTTTCGCCCACTGGGCGCGGCAGGCTCCAGCCCCAAACCCGCTTGGGGATTTCATCCCCAAACCCCGTTTTTCGCTTCGCATACGCGAAGCGAGCTTAAGGAAATGTTACTTAAAACTGGCGCGAAGCGCAAAGGGGAGTCTGAGGGACTGGTCCCTCAGGCGGGTTTTAGGGCGGCAGCCCTAACGTAACCCCTGCGCGCAGAAAAGAGGTTTGACGATGCTTTACGGAAAAAAGCTGAAGATTGGCGATACCATCGGTCTGATCGGCCCGTCCGGCACGGTGCGCGAGGCGGGCGCTGTCGATCAGGCGATTGCATACATGAAGGAGCTGGGCTTTCACGTCAAGGTCGGCGAGAGCGCCCATGCGAAGTATGGCTATCTGTCCGGCACGGACGAAGTGCGCGCCGGAGATATCAATGCGATGTTTGCGGATAAAGAGGTCGATGCGATTGTCTGTACGCGCGGCGGCTATGGCACGATGCGCATGCTGGATATGCTCAACTATGACGTCATTCGTGCCAATCCGAAGGTGTTTGTCGGATTCAGCGATATCACGGCGCTGCATATTGCTTTTCTGGAAAAATGTGGGCTTGTCACCTTCCATGGTCCGATGGCCACGCGCTGGCAAAGCGAGTTTGCGGATGGATTCACGCAGCCTGCTTTTTATGGCACCGTGATGAACGCGCAGCCGCTGGGCGAGCTTGTAAATAGCCTTAATTATCATGCGCGCCAGACCGTCAATCCCGGCAGCGCGCAGGGCATGCTGGTGGGCGGCAATCTTTCGCTGATCGCGGGCACCATCGGCACGCCGTATGAGATCAATACGAAGGACAGGATTCTGTTTATCGAGGAGATTGGCGAGCGTACATACTGCGTGGACCGCATGCTCACGCAGCTTCGCCTTGCCGGAAAATTCGATGACTGCGCGGGCGTTGTGTTCGGCGATTTCAACGATTGCCCGGTGGAATACCCTCAGTTCGGCCTGACGCTGGAGGAGGTTATCCGCGATGTCGCTGCGCCCTGCGGCAAGCCCATCTTTACCGGGCTGCAGGCGGGGCATGTGTCCCCCAAGCTCACGCTGCCGCTGGGCGTGCAGTGCCGCATGGACGCGGACAATTGCACGCTTGAGATTCTGGAAGCGGCCGTGCGTGATTGATTCATCAAAAAAGGAAAAATACCGGGCGGCAGGTGGAGAGGTTTTCCACCTGCCGCCTGCGCATAAATGGAATCTGCCTCCGCATACTAAGCGGGCCGATCAACAAGGCAAGAAGGAGGCAGCATTTTCGTGCGAGCAACGGGCATCGTTCGTCGCATCGACGAACTGGGCAGAGTGGTGATCCCGAAAGAGATCCGGCGTACCCTCAGGATCAGAGAGGGCGACCCGCTGGAAATTTATACCGATAAAGACGGAGAAGTGATCCTCAAGAAGTATTCGCCGATCGGCGAGATTTCAAACTTTGCAAAGGATTATACCGAATCACTGTTCAGGTCGCTGGGGCATATCGCCTGCATCACGGATAAGGACATGATC
The DNA here is from genome assembly GCA_015056305.1 of Clostridiales bacterium. GTDB lineage: Bacteria > Bacillota > Clostridia > Christensenellales > Aristaeellaceae > Ventricola. Next base: position 38,152 of record SVGO01000003.1, read on the forward strand.
GTATCCGCCAGCGGCGTGAGCCGCAAGGAGCTCTGGGAAAAGCCGATCAGCCGCGATCTGGAGCAGGCGATCCAGTCGCGTCAGGTGGTCACGGCCAATCGCGGCAGCGGCTCGCGCCTGGTGCCTGTGACCAGCGAGGAGGACGCGCAGGCGTATACCGCACAGGTGATCTGTCCGATCATCGCCGACGGCGAGTCCATCGGTGCGGTGGTGCTCCTGTCGCGCGAGCCTGCGGCGAAGATGGGCGACACCGAACTCAAGGTTGCCGAGACCACGGCGAGCATTGTGGGCCGGCAGATGGAGCAGTAACCGGCATGCTGCCGGCGGCATCTCCGGCCATGTACTGCAGAATTCCTGGGTTTGTTCACGAGGGCGATGATTGCAGCAAAAGCTGCATGGCAAACCGGCATGCTGCCGGATGAGGCTGGGAACTTCGCCGGAAAGATTTACACAGCAATCAAGGGATTGCCGCTTGCGGCGATCCCTTTCTGTGTTATACTAAAAGAAATCATGGCGCGGGAGAAGTGTATGGAGAGTATTGCCAGAATCCGGGAGATGGAGCGGCTGTTTGACGAGGTGCGCGCCGCGCTGGAAAGCGGAAAGAGAATAGACGAGCTGACTGAAGCAATCTGTGCGCTGGAATCGTATTATACAGGCGGCCAATGGATGCTCGATTTTCGCAAGGATGAACGGGGCGAATGGCCGTCGGATCTGAAGCGGGGCATCCTTTCTGAAGATGCCATGTATGATTTGCTGACGAAAATCGATCGGAAAAGGAGAAAGCATATGAGAAAGAACTTTGGCGCAAAGCCCTACTGCTATCCGCAGCCGGTGTTTATCCTTGCGGCGTACGACGCAAACGGCGTGCCGTGTGCGATGAACGCAGCCTGGGGCGGCATCAGCGAGGAAAACGAGATCTCCATGTGCATCAGCCCGGAGCACAAGACGACGGCCAATATCCTTGCGCGCGGCGCATTCACCGTCAGCATGGCGACGGCCGAATATGTGGTCGCCTGCGATTATGTGGGCATCGTTTCCGGCAACGATGTGCCGGATAAGTTTGCGCGCGCAGGGTTTCATGCGCAGCAGTCGGAGTTTGTGGATGCACCGCTGATCGAGGAGCTGCCCATGGCGCTGGAGTGCCGGCTGATTGCCTATGACCCACAGAGCTGCCGTCTGGTCGGCGAGATCGTCAATGTCTGCGCGGAGGAATCCGTGCTGGACGCGCAGGGCGTTATCGACGTCAGGAAGCTCGATCCGATCACGTTTGATCCGGTTTCCTGCAGCTATCTGCGTCTGGGCGAGCGCGTGGGTCAGGCGTTTTCTGACGGCGCGAAGATCGAGTGATTGAATACGAAAGGGGTCATGACCGATGACGAGGATTCAGATAATCCGCGGCGGCGAGGTGCTCGCCGGCGTCGAGGGAAAGAAGGAAGCGCAGCTGCTCTATCAAGGCGCTTATCAGATCGGCGACGAAATCCGCTTTGAGACGGACTATGAATATGCCATCGTGCAGGTCGATCAGGCGGTCAAGCCTGCGCGCGTGTATCTGCCCGAAAAGGCGTTCACATTCCGCCTGCCGCTGGATGGGGATAACCCTGCGGTGTATGCGCCGGGCGCGTTTGCGGGGGATATGCATCTGTGCTCGATTCGCCCGGATGAGGACAACGGCTACCGCAATCTGGCCCGCAATCCGGCAGATCAGCGCGGCGACGTGACCTGCTATCCGCACGCGACGGCGAACGTCGAGACGCGCAATGAGAGCGTCTTCTGCGCGCGCAATACCATCGACGGCGAGCATATCGCCTGCGGTCACGGCGAGTGGCCGTTCGGCAGCTGGGGCATCGGCGCGCGCACGGACGCTGAGCTGACGCTGGACTTTGGCCGCGAGGTCGAAGTCGATAAGATGGTGCTCTATCTGCGTGCGGATTTCCCGCATGACGCCTACTGGATTCAGGGCACGGTGCTCCTTGGCGACGGCGCGGAGATCACCTTCCCGCTGGAGGGGATCGACGGTCCGCAGGAGATTGATCTGGGTATCTGGCATCGCATCCGCAGCCTGAAGCTGTACAAGCTTATCAAGTGCGACAATCCGTCCGCTTTCCCGTCGCTTCGCCAGATCGAAGTGTATGGGCGCGATGCTGAACGGTAAATATGCAACCCTCCACACGGTTTGGCTGTGCGGAGGGTCTTTTGCGTTTATTCGGTTTTCAGCTGCGCAAGGATCATCTCCTGCGCGGCTGCCCAGTTCCGCTGGGGATTATCCAGCACAAGGCTTTGAAGCGGCAGCCGGGAAAGGATGCGCAGCTCGCGCGCCTGCCGCTCGCGCAGGCAGGCGATATAGCCGTCAAAGCCCTGCGCGCCGATGCTTCTTCCGTAGGCACCCTGCACATGATAGTCGATCACCGCATCCAGCCAGCCAAGGCGATGCGCCGCCGCCCTTTGGACGGAATCGGTGATATCGTCGTTTTTCAGATAGATGACCATAGGATTCAGCGGCTGGATGATGTCAGCGATTTGCCGGATATAGCTCAGAGATGTTTCTTCCTCAAAGCCGAAGCGCATCATGGTCTCGCACATGGGATTCTGTAAAAGGACGCAATTGAAGACGTAGGTCGTCTGCGCCTCGACGGTGCTGACGAACTGCCGCCACTTCTCCAGCATCAGCGGCATCTCCGTCTCCCACGGCAGCGAGTCGTAGATCTTGTAGGGCATCAGCCGGTCAAACAGCTCTCCGGAAAACTGCGCAAGCGGTACGATCCGGCTTTCATCAGCCACAAGCCCCGCCGGGGCGAGCGCGTGGAATTCATAATCCGCCGGATGATCGCCCGTGCCCTCGTCCACGAAACGGATGCTTTCGCGCGGCTGCAAAGCCTTGGCGATAAAAGCGGATGTCGTGCTCTTGCCGCTGCAGGGCAGGCCTTCGACGATGAACAATCGATGCTGCATGTGTGCGCTCCTTTCGCGCCTTGATCAGTCGAGCCTGCGGTAGCCCAGCCCCGCGCCGCAGCTCTCGCGCACGATCAGCGAGCATTCGCTGATCTGGCTGTAGGGCACGATGCTGCCGCCGCCGGCGGCGATGAGCTCGGAGACGGCGTTGCGGCCGTGCTCCTCGGGGTGCAGGTCCACGGTGGTCAGCGGGGGATTAAGATAGGGCGTGAAGAACTGATTGTCGCAGCCAATGATCGCCACATCGTCCGGCACGGTGAGGCCCATGCGCTGAAGCTGGCGCATTGCGCCGAGCGCGACCAGATCGTTGATGGCGATCAGCGCGGTCGGCAGCTCGCCGGGGGAAAGCCGGGCAAAGAGCTTGGAGACGCAGATTTCGCCGTCCTGCGGGATAAAGCCGGTTTCCGCATGCAGGCTGCGGTCCACGGGCAGGCCCAGACGATCCATTTCGTCGTAGAATGCGCGCTCGCGGATGGAGCTGGAGCGCACGTCGCTCGTGCCGCCGATGAAGGCGATGCGCCGGTGGCCCAGCGCATACAGATGGCTGATGCTCTTGCGCACAGACAGGGACAGATCGGACGTAATGTTGATGCTGCGCAGATCGTCGATGCGCGGGCCGATGGTCACCAGCGGCATGGCGCGCTGCAGGCGAAGGAAGCTCTCGCGCGAGCAGGCTTCGCGGTTATCCACGATGCCGCCCACCAGCAGCGCGCCCTCGGGCCGCTGCTCGATGATTCGGTCGATGACAGCCTCCGCATCGCCGTTTTTGAGGTTCACGGTGTAGATCTGCAGGGCGTAGCCGTTGCGCCTTGCTTCCTTTTCCGCGCCGGCTGCCATGGCGGCGAAGTATGGATTGGTCAGCTCGGAGAGCACCATAGCAAGCCGTCCCGTGCCCGCCTTGCGCGTTTTGTGCGTGGCGGCGGGAGAGGGGACGTAGCTCATTTCCCGCATGGCGGTTTCGACCTTCTGACGGGAGGCGGCGCTGACGCTGCCGCCCGACATCACGCGCGAGACCGTGGCAATGGACACGCCCGCCGCACGGGCAACGTCGTAGATGGTGGCTGCTTTATCGCTCATGGTGTTTCCTCCGTCATGGCCTGCTTGAAAAATGAATCATTTGCTTCATTATATCAGATGCGGCTGCGAAAGACAACGCGCTTTCATCAGAAATGCGATTCGCTTACATTCGCTTACAATAATCAAATGAAAGGGGCGGGAGAAATGGTCGAAGTGATCAAGAACGAGAAAAGTTTTGAGGGAGTATTGACAGAGAACAAAATGAAAATGTATAATAAGATCGTGAAATTACATGCGGAATGGATGTAAGCGACTGTAAGCGAAAGACTCTGATAAATGGTATCGAACGGGAGATCGGACTTCCCGCTCAGATAAAAAACCAAAGGAGGAAACCCATATGAAAAAGATGCTCACTCTGGTTCTGGCGCTCATGATGGCCCTGACCATGATCGGCGCTGCGTCTGCGGACGAAGTGCTGACCGTCGTCACCTGGGACGCCACCACCACCCCGTACCTGATCGCGCAGGAGGCTGCCTTCGAGGCTGCCAACCCGGGCGTTGATCTGCAGTACATCGACGTCGCTTCTCAGGACTACGCCATCAAGGTCGGCACCATGCTCTCCGGCGGCGACACCTCTGACGTCGTGATGGTCAAGGAGATCACCGATATCGTCAACTGGTCCGGCGCCGGCTATGCCACCAGCCTGAACGACTACATCGCCGCCGAGAACTATGATCTGTCCGGTTTCGTCGGCATGGAAGCCAACTATGCGTTTGACGGCGTGCAGTATGCGCTGCCGTTCCGCTCTGACTTCTGGGTTCTGTTCTACAACAAGGATCTGTTCGACGCCGCCGGCGTTGCCTATCCGACCAACGACATGACCTGGGATCAGTACGCTGAGCTCGCCAAGACCATGACCTCTGAGGGCGTCTACGGCACCCACTATCACACCTGGCTGTCCGCTGTTGCGAACTGGGCCGTGTGTGACGGCGTGAACACCCTGGTCGACGGCGAGTACTCCGATCTGGCTTACTTCTACAACCTGTATCAGGGTCTGGAAGACGCCGGCGCCTGCATGGCGTACAACGAGCTGAAGGCCTCCGGCCTGCACTACAGCGCTGCGTTCGCCAACGGCAACGTCGCCATGATGCCGATGGGCTACTGGTACGTTTCCACCCTGATTGGCTACAACAACGACGGCACCTGCAACTTCAACTGGGGCATCACCGCTGTGCCGCACGCTGACGGCGTGGCCGCTGGTTCTTCCTTCGGCAACCTGACCGGCGTGATGGTCAACGAGAAGGCCGCCAACAAGGATCTGGCCTGGAAGTACGTCGCCTGGCTGTGCGGCGAAGAGGGCGCTGCGGCGACCGCTTCCACCGGTTCCCGTCCGGCTTGGGTCTCCGAGAATGTCGCCGGCGCGATGAGCTCCGTTGCGGGCTTCCCGGCTGACGAGGCCTCCAAGGCTGCTCTGCTGCCGAGCTACGTGGCCGTTGAGATGCCGGCTGCTGACCGCGTTTCCGAGATCAGCACCATCGTCAACGAAGAGCACACCATGATCATGACCCGCGAGATCGACATCGACGAGGGCATCGAAGAGATGAACGAGCGCTTTGCCGAGCTGTTCGAGTAATCTGAATCTACTACCGGGAGCGGGGAGGGGCGATTGCGCTCGCCCCGCTCCCTTTTTTCAAATAACATTTGAATTCATCGCATGCTTCCATCCTCGGATAAACAGCGGGAAAGTGTTTATCTGAGGATGGAAGCGGGGGCGGCCATTGGCCGCAGAAAGGAGCGTGTCGATCATGGCACAGACTGCCGCTAAGAAATCCGGGCGGCCGATGAGCAAGCTGGAGAGGAAAAACACGCTGATTGCGTACTCCTTCCTCGCGCCGAATTTCCTTGGCTTTGCGATCTTTACGCTGGTTCCCGTTGTCTTTTCCGTGCTGCTTTCGTTCGTGGAATGGAACGGCGGCGCAATGACCCAGATGAAGTGGGTCGGCCTTGAAAACTACGCGGACATCTTCAAAATCGAGAAGGTCATCGAGAAGTTCGCCGACGGCGAATTCTTCTATTTCTTTGAGCGCGTGGATCTGGGCATTGCGCTCAAGAATACGATTTTCTATACGATCATCACCGTGCCGATGACCCTCATCTGCGCGATTGCGCTGGCGATGGCGCTCAATAAGGCGGTCAAGGGCGCGGTCGCGTTCCGTACCATCTTCTTCTTCCCGTATGTCGCTTCCATGGTCGCCATCTGCGTCTGCTGGAACTTCATGCTCATGAAGGACGGCCCGGTTAATCAGCTTATTCAGCTCTTTGGCATTCCGTTCAACAAGAGCTGGACGGCGGACAGCACCATGGCCATGTGGGCGATCATTCTGGTGTCCGTGTGGCGCAACATGGGCTATTACATGATCATCTATCTCGCGGCGCTGCAGGGCGTTCCGCGCGAGCTGTACGAGGCGGCGACGGTTGACGGCGCGAACAAGTGGCAGCAGTTCACAAACATCACCCTGCCGCAGCTGCAGCCGACGACGTTCTTCGCGTCCATCATGATGATCATCTCCTGCTTCAAGATCTTCGACGTTGTGGCGATCATGACCGAAGGCGGCCCGGGCCGCTCCACGAAGATGCTGGTCTACTACATCTACGACGTGGCCTTCAAGCAGAACAAGTACGGTCTGGCCAGCGCGATCTCCATGGTGCTGCTGGTGATCGTTCTGATCGTGACCATCATCCAGTTCAGCAGCGAAAAGAAGTTCGCCAACGACTAAGAAAGGAGGAAAGACCATGTCACAGGCTGTTATCAAGAAAGACGCCATCAAGAAAGACAACCCTACGCTGCAGCTGGTCGGCAAAACCCTGCTGTATATCGTGCTGATTTCCGTCGCGCTCTTTACGCTCGTGCCCTTTGTGTGGATGATTTCCTCCTCGCTCAAGCTCGACCGCGAGGTCTTCGCTTATCCGATGAAGTGGATTCCGGAGACCTTCCGCTGGGAGAACTACGTGCTCATCTGGCAGAAGGTGCCGATGGTCACCTATTTCAAGAATACCGCGTTTATCGCGCTGGTTGTCACCTGCCTGCAGACGCTGACCTCGTCCTTTGCGGCGTATGCGTTTGCCAAGCTCAATTTCAAGGGCCGCGACGTGCTGTTCCTGGCGTATATCGCGACCATCGCGGTGCCGTGGCAGGCGTATATGCTGCCGCAGTTCATCATGATGCGCTCCATGGGCCTGTATGATACGCTCTGGGCGATGGTGGTGCTGCAGGCGTTCTCCGCCTTCGGCGTGTTCCTGATGCGTCAGTTCTATCAGGGCGTGCCGACCGAGCTGTGCGAGGCGGCCCGCATCGACGGCCTGTCCGAGTACGGCATCTGGGCGCGCATCATGCTGCCTCTTTCGAAGGCTGCGATTGCGACGCTGGTCATCTTCACGTTCGTCAATACCTGGAATGACTACATGGGCCCGATGATCTACCTGACCCGCGACGTGAATAAGACCATTCAGGTCGGTCTGCGCCGCTTCATTCAGGAGAACTCCAGCGATTATCACCTGATCATGGCGGCGTCTCTGGTGTCGCTGCTGCCGGTTTCTGTCGTGTTCCTGTGCCTGCAGAAGTACTTCATCGAGGGTATCGCGACCTCCGGCCTCAAGGGCTAAGCAGCGTAAAACCGCCGCGAAGAGAAGGAGGGGAACGTATGGGGACTCTGTCCCCATACCCCTGGCAGGGACATTTTCTTCTCGCTTGACGCTCGTCGGTCAGGGCAGCTCTGACAGCCCACCGGGCTGTCATTCACTCCTGCCCCAGTTCGGCAAAGCCGAACCCCTGCACCCATCTCGCTGCGCAGTGCGCAGCGAAGGCGAACTGCGTTAAACCGCCGCGAAGCGAAGAAGGGGTCTGGGGGACCGTAGCCTGCCGCCGCCAGTGGCGGAAACAGGCAGGCGGAGCGTCGGGAATCGCAAGGAGCGCTTGCGCGACTATGCGAGTTTCCCGGACCGATGTCTTCAAGCAGGTTTTAGGGCGGCAGCCCTAACGTCTTCATCATAAAGAATCACGTATGACCACGGGAGGGAAGCGCATGTTTGGTCAGTATCTCGATACGCATGATCTGCGCAGCATGATCAAAGCCATGCCGCGCTGTCCCTTCCCGCCCATGCGCGATCGTGCGGCATGGGAAGCTGTGGATGCAGACGATAGGGAAGACCTGCTCGCGTTCTACGCACAGCTGAAAGACACGCCGTATCCCATGCTCACAGCGTCGCAGTTCATGGCGTTTGTGAAGACGGGCAGCCGCAAGGTCTATGAAAACCCGTATTTCCTGCGCCGGCGCAAGCTGCTTGCCGGTGTGATGCATATGTGCCTGACGGGCACGGACGAAGCACTGGAAAGCGTGATCGACGGCATCTGGTGCATCCTGGAGGAGAGCTCGTGGGTGATCTCGGCGCATAATGTCAATCCTTTCCCGGGCACAGTCAAGGCAAAAGACAAACCGCTGCCGGACGTGGACGACCGCTATGTCGATCTCTTCTCCGCGCAGACGGCGATGATCCTCGCGTACGTCGGTGCGCTTGTCGGCGACAGGCTGGATTGCGAGGCGCCAATCATCCGTAGGCGCATGGCGCAGGAGATTGAATCGCGCGTGCTCACGCCATTCATGACCCGGGACGATTTCTGGTGGATGGGCTTCATCCGCAAGGATATGTGCAACTGGACGCCGTGGATCCTGTCCAATATTCTGATGGCGGCCTCGATCCAATGGCATGATCCGCTGCGCTTTGCGCAGCTGACACAGCGCGCCTGCCGGATGCTCGACAGCTGGGTGGATATCCTGCCCGAGGACGGCGGCTGCGACGAGGGCACGGCATACTATAACATGGCCGGCGGCTCGCTGCTGGACTGCCTGGAGCTGCTTGAGCGCGCGACGGACGGCCAGATGACCTTCTGGCATGTGGAAAAAATCCGAAATATTCTGAATTTCCCGCTGAAAACGCAGCTGGAAAACGGCTGGTTCGTCAACTTTGCCGACTGCGACGCGAGACCGTTTTTGTGCGGCGAGCGGCTGCAGCTGGCGGGCGAGAAGCTTGGTGACGCTGCGCTTGCGGCCATGGGCGTTCAGCTTCGCGGCACGCCCTCGCAGCAGATTGCCGATGTGCCGCATTTCTCGCGCCTGCTTGCGCGTCTGTTCCATCCCTCGTCCGCGCTGTCTGCGGCGAGGATCGGCGAGCGCGACGTGTGGCTGCCCGATCTGCAGCTGCGCGTCTATGAGCGCAGCGGCATGATCCTGTGCGCCAAGGGCGGACATAACGGCGAAAGCCATAACCATAACGACGTCGGCTCGTTCATGCTCTATGTGGACGGCGAGCCAGAGATCGTGGACGCGGGCAATATGACCTATACCGCCAAAACGTTTGCCGAGGAGCGCTATACGCTCTTCAACACACGGTCCGCCTACCATAATCTGCCGATGATCGGCGGATATGAGCAGCTGCCGGGCGAAGCATATGCCGCCAAAGACGTGCGCAGGCTGGATGACGGCCTGGCACTGAATATTGCGGGCGCGTATCCGTGCGAGGCGGGCGTGACTGGCTGCAGCCGTGAGATGAGGCTGAGCAATGGCGCGCTTGCGCTGCACGACAGCATTGCGCTTGAGCATGCGCAGGAGATCACATGGGTGTTCATGCTGCGCCATCAGCCGCAGATCTGTGGGGGCTGCGTAAAATCCGGCGCGATTGAGATGACGTATGACAGAGCGCTTGACGCGCAGGCGGAGGAGATCCCGATCACCGATGCGCGTATGGCCAGGTGCTTCCCCGGAAGCCTCTGGCGGCTCGTGCTCAAGGCAAAAGCAAAGGAAAACCACGACGAAACATTTACGATACATCGAGCGGACGGCTGAAGGCCGCGCTGCAAAGGAGGAACCCAATGATGCGCAACAATCCGGCAGCAATTGCGAGTAGAATCGCCGAAAAATTCCGCCGCAGCGCGAAGCTGGCCGCCGACGAAGGCATCCTGCCTTACAAGAGCGCAGACGGCAAGTGGATCACCTCGCCCTACGACGGCAACAGCTGGTGGACGGGCGGCTTCTGGCCGGGCCTGATGTGGCAGCTGTGGTGCGCGACAAAGGATGAGCAGTTCAGGACCGAGGCACTGCGCGCCGAAGACATGCTCACCGCCGAGCTGCGCGCCTTCCGCTATCTCAATCATGACGTGGGCTTCATGTATCTGCTCTCCAGCGGCGCGCACGACAAGCTGATCGGAGACGAACAGGCTGCGCTGGACACGCTGCACGCGGCAAATCTGCTCATGGGCCGCTACAGCCCGGTGGGCTATATCCGCGCGTGGAACGAAAAGCACAAGATGGGCTACGCCATCATCGACTGCATGATGAACCTGTCTCTGCTCTTCCGTGCGTCGCGAATGACCGAGGATCCGCGCTTTGCCAAGGTTGCAAAGCTCCATGCGGATATGACCATGCGCGAATTCCTGCGCGAGAACGGTTCCGTGGCCCATATTGTGGAGTTTGATCCCGAGACGGGCGCGCGCGTGGGCGAGGTTGCCGGTCAGGGCTATTGCCTGGGCTCGAGCTGGTCGCGCGGACAGGCGTGGGGTCTGTACGGCTTTACGCTGGCGTATATGAATACAAAGGACGAAAAGTATCTGGAAACTGCGCGCCGCATTGCGGATCATTTTATCGCCAATATCCGCGAGGATGGCCTGACGGATTCCGATTTCTGCCAGCCGGCAGGCGAGGAGCGCATCGACAATATGGCCGGCGCGATTGCGTCCTGCGGCCTGATTGAGCTTGCGAAGCTGACGGGCTGCAAGGATTATCATGAGGCGGCTGAGCGCATGCTCGATGCGATGATCGATCACTGCTGCGACTTTACGGATGACATCTGCGGCATCCTGACACACTGCACGGCCAGCTATCATGACGACGGCGCGGGCAGGCACAACAACATCACCTACGGCGATTATTTCCTCGTGGAGGCGCTCGCCAAGCTTAGCGGCACGGATCCGATGCTCTGGATCTAATCGTGTATATGCAAAAAGGATTGCTATCTGGCAATCCTTTTGTCTTTTGTGATGAGATTTAGCGGCGTGTGCAGGCATAAGAATCTCGGTTTCTGTTCCAGAAAATGACAAAGATTTGTATTTTTTACAAAAATATGAAGAAATCGGATGAATGCTCAGAAATTGTGCGTCATATGGTATAAAATATCAGAAAGATACAGAAGCCCGAAAGAGGGGGATCTGCGGATGATTACTCGTGCGGCCAAGCTGTTGGAGAAGCTCTTTGCTAAGGAGCCTGAGAAGACGGAACCTGAGCGCAGGCGTGCGCCGTCGAACACGACGACCAGCATGCGCGCGCTGACTGATCTGGGCGACAGCATTGCGGCGAGCGTGCACGTCATCGAGGCGTCTTCGCATCTGTATCTGTGCGTGGCGATGGAGCCCAAGCCGGATGCGCTGGCTGCCCAGATCCTCAAGGATAAGAAGCAGGCGGCCGGTATGTTCGAGGTGGACAGCACGTGGAGCGCAGCCGAGGTCAACAAGAGCTGGGCAAAGGACGCCGTGCTCATCGACGAGGAAGGACATATTCTCTTCAAAGCGATGGACGGCGCGCGCGGCATGACTGAAGCGGGCGCGAAGGAAGTCTTCTTCGAGTTCAATACGCTGGACGTTTATCCGGAAAAGGTCTATCTCTCCAACGGAAAAACGCGCGTGCGCGTGATGTGACCGACAAAAAGCAAGCGGAGGAAAGCGTATGTTTGGCGGCAAGGTGGTTGTGGTGACCGGCGGAGCAAACGGCATTGGAAAGTGTATCGCCCAGGAATTCGAAAAGCTGGGCGCAAGCGTCATGGTGATTGATAAGGCGCCGGGCGCACATTTTGTGGGCGATCTGGCGGACAAAGCGACGCTGGAGCGCTTTGCGCAGGAAGTGATCAGCAAGCACGGGCATATTGACGTGCTGGTCAACAATGCGCTGCCGGTGATGGTGGGCATCGATGAATGCTCTTATGAGGAATTTGAGTATGCGCTCTCCGTCGGCGTGACGGCGCCGTTTTATCTCGCCAAGCTTTTCGCGCCGTATTTTGCGCCGGATGGCTCGATCATCAATATTTCCTCCTCGCGCGACAGGATGAGCCAGCCGCAGACGGAGAGCTACACCGCCGCCAAGGGCGGCATCGCCGCACTGACGCATGCGCTGGCGGTGAGCCTTGCGGGCAGGGTGCGTGTCAATTCGATCTCGCCGGGCTGGATCGATACGGCGTATACGGTTTACGACGGTCCGGACGCCGTGCAGCAGCCTGCGGGCCGCGTCGGCAATCCGCAGGATATCGCACAGATGGTGCTTTTCCTGTGCTCGGAGAAGGCGGGCTTTATCACGGGCGAAAACATCTGCATCGACGGCGGCATGACAAAGCTGATGATCTATCACGGCGATCACGGCTGGTCGCTTGATAAGTAAAGAGAAATAAGAATGAACCCGCAGGAATCCGGCGGGTTCATTTTGCGTCAGGGATTGCATGTGGTTCGGGGGAATCGGCTTGAAGCGGGGAATGAGTTGTGCTAGAATAAAGCGGATTGGAACCTGAATCAGGGGAACGAATGACAAGGATTGGCGGGTGAACGGGGAGATGGAGCAAGGCAATTCGCGCTCCGCGTTGCTTTCACTGGTGGCGTCGATGGTGATCTTCGGCACGATCGGTATTTTCAGGCGGCATATTCCGCTGCCCTCGAGCATGATCGCGATGATGCGCGGGCTGATCGGCATGCTGTTTCTGCTGGCGGTGCTCAGGTTCAGCGGCAGGAAAATCAGCCGAGCGGCGATCCGCGCCAACGCGCCGATGCTGCTGCTCTCCGGCGCGCTGCTGGGATTCAACTGGATCCTGCTCTTTGAGGCCTATCGCTATACGTCGGTGGCGACGGCGACGCTGTGCTATTACATGGCGCCGATCATCGTGATGCTGTTGTCGCCTGTGCTGCTGGGCGAGCATCTGACAAAGAAAAAGGTGCTTTGCGTCGCCGTAGCGCTGGCGGGCATGGTGCTCGTTTCCGGGGTGACGGAGGCGGGCTTTTCCGGCGGACAGGAGATCACGGGCGTGCTCTTCGGTTTGGGCGCTGCGGCGCTGTACGCCGGGGTGATTCTGACGAACAAGCGGATTCACGATATCTCTGCATATGACAAGACGATCATGCAACTGGGCACGTCGGCGGTGCTGCTTGCGCCCTATGCGCTGCTGACCGGTGAGATGTCCGCTGCGGGCATGAAAGCGGGATCGGCGCTGCTGCTGCTGCTTGTGGGCGTGGTCCATACGGGCGTGGCGTATTGGCTGTACTTTGGCTGCATGGGCAGCCTGCGCGCGCAGACGGTCGCGCTTCTGAGCTATATCGATCCCGTGGTGGCGATAGTGCTGTCTGCGCTGCTGCTTAGCGAGAGCATGACGGCAGCAGGCGCCGTCGGCGCGGTGCTCGTGCTGGGCGCGACGATCGCCAGCGAACTGAAAACACAGGAAGAGGGGAAATGACCATGAAGAGATACAGTGCTCAGATTCATCACACCTATGATACCATTTTGCGCATGTTTCGTGCGCTGGACGATACGTTCTTTTTCAGAAGAAAGATTCTGATGTCCTTGGGCGGTATGGCGCTGACTGTGCTGGGTGTGTGGAATATGGAAAGCATAGCGGGCATCCTGTTTTTGATGGTGGGCTGCTGGCTGCTGGCGAGCCTGAACCTTCCGGCCAAGAATCAGGCGGATAACATCAAGAAGGCGCTGGGCGGCCAGTATCCGCAGAACAAATATGAGTTCTTTGATCATCATTTTGTCCTGCACGCGCAGAATCAGGATATTGTCAATTACAATAAGCTGGTGCGCCTGATTGAGGACGAAGGCTATTGCTACCTGTGCCTGAATGAGCAGGCGTGCTATATGCTGGAAAAGGCATCGCTGGGCAGCGAACTCAAGGATTTTATGGCGTTTATGGAGAAGGCGACGGGCCTGAAATGGACGAAGCCCTACAGGCTGTCCACGTTTAATCTCAAGACCATCATTGAGATGAGCAAGAATGGGAAAAAGAAAAAATAAACTGCATCATAAAGGCGGCTGAAGGAGTTTTCTTCAGCCGCCTTTTGACTTATTTTCTGTGTTTCGCTTCGTAATCCCTGAGTGATTCAAGTGCCATGGGGGCAAGCGGATAGAGTGCGATGAGGTTGAAAATGGTCATCAGGCCGATGCCCACGTCGCCCAGATCCCATACGAACGTATACGCCGCCAGACCGCCGATAAAGAGCATGGCCAGCGCGAGGAGCTTGTAGGCCGTCTGCGCGCCCCAGCGGTCGCCGAAGAGATAGGCGACATTGGAGCGGGCATAGAACAGCACGCCGATGAACGTGGAGAAACTGAACAGCCAGAGGATGACGGCGATGAAGACGGAGCCGAAGCCACCCAGATGATGCGCCATGGCGGCCTGCAGAAGCCCCATGCCGCTCTGGCCCTCGAGCACCTCGGCAGGGGCGAGGAACATGAGCATGGCCGTGCAGGTACAGATGACGATGGTATCGATCAGCACGCCGAAGGCCTGCAGAAGGCCGACCTTCGCGGGGTGATCAGTCCTGGCCGCCGCGGCAGAGCAGGGGGCGGAGCCGGAGCCCGCCTCGTTGGAGAACAGGCCGCGCTTAACGCCGTTCATGATCACCGCGCCGAAGCCGCCCGCCGCCATCTGGCGCAGGCCGAACGCCTCGGAGAAAATGCGGCCGAATACGCCCGGCAGCAGCGCCGCGTTCTTGACGATCAGGAAGACGGTGATGAAGAAGTACGCGCCGGCCATGATCGGCACCAGCACGTCGAGCACCTTGACCGTGGCATGCTTGCGCAGCACGATGACCGCGGCGACGGCGACCAGCAGGATTGTGGAGTGCAGCGGCTTTATGCCGAAAGCGTTTTCGAATGCAGAGGACACGGAATTGCCGATGACCTGGCTGATGCCGCACCAGCAGATCAGGCCGGACACGGCGAAGAGCACGGCCATGATGGATTTGCTGAGTTTTTTTCTGCGCCATCTCTCGGCGAGAACGTGGATATAGCGCGCCGGACCGCCGCGATAGCCGCCGTAGAGCGGGTCTTCTTCCTTATAGATGTTGGCGAGCGTTGATTCGATGAACGCGGTGGACGCACCCACCAGCGCCGTTATCCACATCCAGAAGACCGCACCCGCGCCGCCGGCGGAGACCGCCGCGACCACGCCGACCAGATTGCCCATGCCCACGCGCGTGGCGGTGGAGACGATGAGCGACTGCAGACCGGAGAGCGCATGGCCGTCCGAACCGCGCTTTTCCAGCGTCAGACGCAGCATTTCGGGCATCAGGCGCACGGGCAGGCAGCGCGTGCGGATGGTGAAATAAATGCCTGTGGGCACAAGTGCAAGGACGAGCAGCGGAAGGCCCAGCGAGCCGCCGGAAGGAAGCGGCAGCGTGATCAGATCATGCCACAGCAGCGCGTAAACGGCGTTCACTGCACGGATAAACACAGAAACAGCCGCATCGACAAAAGTTGACATGGTGTAAATTCTCCTCGATTGTATTGATAAGCATATCTTTTGTTGCAAAGCCTCCCTAGTATACACGAAGATTGACGCTTTGTAAATCCCTGAAAGCCGGAGGAAGATTGACAAAAAAGATAGAAAGAACTATACTTTTTGGAAAGAAACGCAGCAAAAGAATCATGGGATCAATCAAGAAAGAGGGAAAGAGGCATGGATAACAGGCAAGTGGCGGCGCGTGTGGAAGAGCTGCTCGCGCGCATGACGCTGGAGGAAAAGGCGGCGCAGATGGTTCAGATTCCCTATCCGTTTGTCGGCCGCGAGGAATCGCTGCGCTGGGCGAAAATGGGCGCGGGTTCGTTTCTGCATGTGCTGGGCGATGAGGCGCGCGAGGTGCAGCGCGTGGCGATCGAGGAATCCCGCCTGGGCATTCCGGTGATCTTCGGCATCGACGCGATCCACGGCCATGGTCTCAACGACCATGCGACGATTTTCCCGACGCAGCTGGCAGCGGCCTGTTCCTGGAATCCGGACGTGGCCTATGCTATGGGCGAGGTGACGGCGCGCGAGGTGGCGACTGACGGCCTGCACTGGACGTTCTCGCCGGTGCTTTGCCTGGGCCGTGATACCCGCTGGGGCCGCGTGAACGAGACCTTCGGCGAGGATCCGTATCTGGCAGGCGAGATGGGCGCGGCGATCATCAAGGGCTATCAGGGCGAGGATCTCTCCGATGATGAGCGCATTCTTGCCTGCGCCAAGCACTATATCGGCTATGGCGAGGCGGTTGGTGCGCGCGACTCCTGCGACACGGAGATGACCTACCGCAAGCTGCGAGAGGTCTTCCTGCCGCCGTTCAAGAAGGCGGTTGACGCAGGCGTGGCGAGCATCATGACAGCTTACGGTTCCATCGACGGCCTGCCGTTCACCATCGATCCCATCTCGCTCAAGGATATTTTGCGCGGCGAGCTGGGCTTTGACGGCTTCGTCGTCACCGACTGGGACAATGTCAATTCCCTCGTTCGCCGCCAGCATGTGTGCGAGACGGCGGAGGAGGCCTCCGTGCTCGCGGCCAACGCGGGCAACGACATGATCATGACCTCCACGGAATTCTATCAGGCGGTGCTGAACGCTGTCCGCGGCGGTCAGGTGAAGGAAGAAGTGCTCGACGACGCCGTGCGCCATATCCTGACGATCAAGCTGCGCATGAATCTCTTTGAAAAGCCGGAGAAGAAGGGCCGTCCGGGCTGCTTTGGCTGCGAGGAGCACCTTGAAAAGGCCAAGGACGCGGCGGACAGGAGCATCGTGCTTCTCTCCAACAACGGCGTGCTGCCGCTCAGGGGAGTTAAGAAGGTCGCCGTCATCGGCCCCAATGCCGACGATATCCGCGCGCAGTACGGCGACTGGACGTATTTCACCCATCCGAGGCTGAACATGGAGCACGAGCCGATCCGCCCGTATGTGACGGTGAAGGAAGGCGTCGAAAATCTGTGCGCTGCGCGCAGCGTTGAATGCGTATATCATCGCGGCTGCTCCGTGCTGGATGGGGAATACGAGGATATTGCCGGCGCGGTGGAGACCGCAAGGGATGCGGATGCGATCGTGCTGGTTGTGGGCGATGTGATCCCGCAGGTCGGCGAGGAGAAGGATCGCGCCGTGCTGGAACTCTCTGGCAGGCAGATGGAGCTCTTTGATGCGCTGCGCGCGCTTGGCGTGCCTGTGGTGACTGTGCTGGTCGCCTCCAAGCCGCTGGCCGTGGGCCGCGCGGCGACGCAGGCTGACGCCTTCGTCTGCGCGTTCAACGGCGGCATGTTCGGCGGCGAGGCCGTCGCCAAGGCTGTCTTCGGCGAGATCAATCCCAGCGGCCGTCTGCCGATCTCCTTCCCGCGCGCGAGCGGTCAGGTGCCGGTGTATTACAATCATCTGCCGGGCTGGCACTGTCAGGCGGGCAAGGGCTACTGCGATCTGGCGGCAGGTCCGCTGTATGCCTTCGGCGAGGGGATGGGCTACAGCCCGTTTGTCTACAGCGATCTGGCGTTTGACAGGGAAACCTTCAAGGCGAGCGTGAAGGTGACCAATGCGGGCGAAAGACCCGGCACGGAGACCGTGCAGGCGTATTTTAACGACGTGGTCTCCTCCGTGATCACGCCTGTCAGGCAGCTGATTGCCTTTAAGCAGGCGACGCTTGCGCCGGGCGAAAGCGCTGTGGTCGAGTTCGCGCTTTCCCGCGAGGATTTCTCGCTGATTAATCGCAAGGAGCAGCGCGTGACCGAGCCGGGCGAATTTGTGCTGATGATCGGCCATTCCAGCAGGGATGAGGACCTGCTCAAAACGTCCTTCAGACTGTGATCCATGATATATAAAGAACAGAGGGCCGGGCCCTCTGTTCTTTATATATCATCAAGGGAACCGAGATTGATGATGCTTTTTCTCGTTCGCATGTAGTGATGACAAGCGGTGTATGCGCCGCCGTATCTTGAATTCACATAAGCAATGATCATGTCACAATTGGCGATAATCCATTCGTTTCGCTTGGCAATTGCAAAGCACTTGGGGACGGTTTCAAGGTTATCGGGGTAAACGGAGCCATCATAGAGTGTGTTGACTGATTCGTGTACAGCGGGCATATAGGCGCGAACCCACAGCAGTTCGATGTGTGGATAGTGATGTTTTATTCGACGGACGGCATGCGCTGCGGCCAGATCAAAAGCGCCATAATTGCCACACCAGAATGAAGAAATGCCGCATTCGCTGATTGCAGTATGAATAGCAGATTCAAGCTGTTCTGATATATCGCAGCATAAATCTCTATGACCGAAAAAAGCGCAGACTCTTTTCATCATCGATCTCCTTCTGTCGTCGATCAGTTTGCCATAATCAGTCTTTTATTTAGTCATCTCTTTATGATTTGCTATAAAGTGACATCACTTGGCTGTCAAGAGAGTGCATAATTTTCTTTGGTTATAGGTTACCATAGAGTCACATCCATGTGGAGGGATACGATATGGCGACCAATAAACGCGTATTTACACTTCGAATGACGGACGAAGTATTCGATAAGATTGGCGTTTTGGCAACGAGGGAGCATCGCTCAATGACGAACTACATTGAGTATGTTTTGCTGCAGCATTTGGAAGCTGTGGAAAAAGAAAAGGGCGAGATTGCCACTCGGCTGAATGAAGAATAATTCTTATGATTATATATGCGGGCCGCAGAATGCGGCCCGCTTTCATGTTGACATAAAAAATGGGCAAGGGTATACTGAAAGATAATGAACAGATAAAACGACGACCTGATCAATGAGGAAAAGGGAAACACGTATGAACAGATTCAAGAAATACTTCGGCGCGCAGGATATGACCGTTGGCAAGCCGCTCTCCAACCTGATCGCATTCTCCGTGCCGCTGCTCATCGGCAATCTGGCCCAGCAGATGTACAACACGGTGGACTCTATCATCGTCGGCCAGTATGTGGGCGACAGCGCGCTGGCAGCCGTCGGCACCAGCGGCCCGATTCTCAACCTGCTGCTGCTTTTGTTTATGGGCATTTCCACCGGTGCGGGCATTCTTGTATCGCAGTATTTCGGCGCGCACAAGCAGGATGAACTGGAAAGGAGCGTGGGCACCTGCCTGACGCTGACGTTCATCGCCAGCCTGATCATCATGGCGATCGGCCCGTTCATCATTGAGCCGCTGATGACCCTGCTGGATACGCCGCCGGACGTCTACGGCATGGCGGTCGACTATCTGACGATCGTCACAGTGGGCATTATGGGCTCCGCGTATTACAACATCGTCTCCGGTATTCTGCGCGGTCTGGGCGATTCCGTATCGCCGCTGATCTTCCTGATCGTCGCCTGCGTGCTCAATATCATCCTTGACCTCGTGTTCGTGGCGAATATGGGCATGACGGCAGACGGTGTGGCGCTGGCGACGGTCATTGCGCAGGCGGTATCTGCGGCGCTGTGCCTGTGGAGGCTGACGCACATGAAGCGTGTGCTCGTCATCCGCCGAAGAACGCTGATCCCGGATAAGCTCATCACCGCCAAGACCATCCGTCTGGGTCTGCCTTCGGGCCTGACGCAGATGATTTTCTCCATGGCTGCCATCGTCGTGCAGGC
>SVGO01000094.1 GCA_015056305.1 Clostridiales bacterium
AAGGATACTGGGCAGCACGACGTAGCGCATCTGCGCCATCTTGCTTGCGCCGTCGATCTGCGCCGCCTCATAGCTGGTGGGCGAGATGGCGATGATCGCGGCGAAATAGACGATGCTGTCGTAGCCTGCGCCCTCCCACACGCCGGAGATCTGGTAGATCGCACGGAAGAAATCGGGATTGTTGAGCAGGCCCGCGTTGGCCACCTCATAGGGGATGATGCCCAGCGCGCACAGCGCCTGGCTGATGATGCCCATGCCGGAGGTCAGGGAGCCCTGCTTGACCAGCATCGTGACCAGCGACGTCATGATGACGGTGGACATGAACTTGGGCAGATAGGTCAGCACCTGGCAGGTGCTGCGCACGAGGTTGGAGCGGATCTCATTGAAGAACAGCGCCAGCAGAATCGGCATCGGGAAGCCGAAGAGCAGGCCGTAGAAGCTCAGCAGGAACGTATTGCGCAGCGCGCGCCAGAACTCGGTGGACATGCTGTCCCCGCCCACGAGCAGGCGCTTGAAATAGGAGAAGCCCGAGAACATCTGCTCAGAGACCGGCAGCACCTCGTCGGGCACCTTAAAGCAGCCCAGCAGCTCATACATGGGCAGATAGCGCCAGAAAAGGAAGACCAGCAGCATGGGCACCAGCATCAGATACAGCCGCCAGTCTTTCATGATGGTCAGGCCGATATGCCGCCAGGCATGCTTTTCCACCTCGTCGCGGACAGCCTGCTCCGGATTCTCGCGGTATACGCCGGCCGCCTCGTCGTAGACAAGAAAGTCGGATGCTTTGGCTCTCATGGATTACTCCCCCTCGTCCCTTATTTCTTCTTCCTGAATGCGAATCAGATAATGACGCTGCTCCTCCAGCATGCCGTCCAGCCTTCTGCAGATTAAGACCAGCAGCACAGAAAAGAACGTCGAAAGCACGTCTGTTGTAATGAATCCCAGGCACACGGCAGGCGCCGCGCCCATCAGGGCGGCGATCATAAACCGCCCCAGCTGCATCAGCAGCGCCGTCATCATGCCATGAAGCATGGCAAAGAGCACATTTTCATGCAGCCGTTTCCAGCCCTTCCCCCGCACAAAAGGCAGAAGCGCCAGAGAAAGGCAATTGCCCAGACAGTAAATCAGATACTGCTTAGGCGCAGCGCCGGAAAAGAAGCAGAAAACCAAACCGCCGCACAGCGCCGGCACCACAGCCAGGCCGCCCCAGCGGACGAGCACAATCGCCGTCACCGCAGCGGTCAGCGAAAGCGTATAGAGCTGATCAGGGAACCAGACGGTTGCGCCCAGCACAATCAGCGCCTCGCACACGCACAGCAGCGCAGTAAACATAAGCACATCCATCGCGCGATACTGCGCAAAGGTCATCTGGCGCCGCATGTGTCTCCTCCCCGGAACGTGGATCCCTGCATTCTCGCATGCCCCTGCGGGTCATCATTCACAGACGACGCCGCAAACCGATCCACATGATATACTACAATCCTATTTTACAATTTTTCTTTTTCCGCGTATATATCCAAACCGCACTTTTTTATGCACAAAGTCGATCTTTTTTTCATTTTTCCATGACATTCTACTCATTTTTATGGTAAAACCATACTGTACAATCCTCTTCAAGGAGGGCGATGACATTGCCTGAGCATCTGTATCTGAAGCCTAGCGACGATCTCCAGAAAGCCTTTGACAGCGCCTCGCCGGGCGACGTCCTGCATCTGCGCGCGGGCGTATACCGCCAGAAGACGGTGCTGCGCACGCCGGGCGTCACGCTGACCGGCGAAGGCCCTGACCGGACCATCATCGCATGGGACGACTATGCGCAAAAGAAAGACGAATTCTTACGGGAATACAACACTTTCCGCACCTATACGATGGCGGTGTGCGCAGATAATGTCACCATGCGCAGTCTGGCAATCGTCAACGATGCAGGCGATCCGCAGCTCAAGGGGCAGGAGGTTGCGCTCTCCGTGCTCGGCGATCGCTTCGTCATGGAAGACTGCCGCCTCTCCTCGACGCAGGACACGCTCTTTGCCGGTCCGCTGCCGCCGGATCTGATTGAGCGCTACGACGGTTTTCTGGCAAGCGAACTGCGCGCGAGCGGCCCCTTTTCTCAGCGATACACCCGCTGCCTGATCGAAGGCTCGGTGGATTTTATATTCGGCTGCGCCGACGCTGTGTTTGCCGACTGCGAAATCCGCTCAGTCTATGACGTTCGACAGGTCGGCTATGCCGCCGCGCCGGCGCATGGTCTGGAGCAGACCGAGGGCTTTGTGTTCTCCCGATGCCACTTCACCTGTGCGCCGGAGGTAAATCCCGCGAGCATCTATCTGGCAAGGCCGTGGCGGGACTATGGTCTTGCGCGGTTTGAGCACTGTGCCTATGGCGCGCATATAGCGCCAGCGGGCTTTGACAAATGGAACGACACGCACAGGGACAAGACCGCTCGGTTTTAT
Organism: Clostridiales bacterium; assembly: GCA_015056305.1. Classification (GTDB taxonomy): domain Bacteria; phylum Bacillota; class Clostridia; order Christensenellales; family Aristaeellaceae; genus Ventricola. Next base: position 2,451 of record SVGO01000094.1, read on the forward strand.
GAGCATCCCAGCGTACCGGGGCGCGTCAGCTGGGCGCGCAGTCAGGAAAACGGTTCCCTCTGCGACTGACAGCCTTCCTTTCTCGTCCCCTGTCTGTATCAAACCTCTGGCCAAAACAAAATCGGGACATCCTGTCAGGGATGCCCCTTTTTCTTCTTGCATTTGATTGCTCAGATGTTCCAGCCCGGCAGATACCGCCTGGTATTCTCCATCATATCGTGCAGCAGCAACCTGCCCTGCTCCTTTGTAATTCTGCCGGCAACCAGCGGATCACGCATCAAAGCCTCAAGGCAAAGATCAAAGTCATGATTCAGCGCCGCCGTCAGCGTGTCACGCTGATTCTCGACATGCGGATGCATCAGGGCCAGCACCGGCTGCGGAACATGGCCGGCAAATACCGGCGCAATGGAGTCACAGGAGAAAACCGCGTTGGTTTCAACGACGCAATCCCTGGGCATATTGGCAATCTGGCCGTTGGCATTGGGAATATTCACGTTGCTGACCATCCTGCCCAGGCCGCACAGCGCCTTGATCAGCAGAATACCTTCCTCTCCTGTCGGTTTCAGCTCGACTTCGCGCCTGCCGCCGGCAAGCTCGGCGGACTTTTCAAGACGAAGTTTCAAATCGCTCTTGCGCCAGGAAACAGTCGTCAGGCCAAACTTCCAGCTTTTCACCGTCTCGGGACTGCGCAGATATGTATCGCCGGGCATGAATTCCGCCAGATGGCGATCGCCGGCGGCGGCGATTGCACCATAGCGGCGGAACAAATCAAACTTCACGCGATGCGCGCAATTGAACGTGGAATTCGCCCAGTTCCTGTCCGGATCGTTATAACCCTCTTCGTAGTTCTTCTCGATGAAGGCCCCATAGATCGGAAACAGATCATGGCATCGATAGGAAGCCTTATCAAACCAGGTGAAATGATTCAGGCCCAGAACATTCACATGAATATCCTGACGCGGGATATCTTCGATCTCCAGCGCCTGCTCGGCAATGGCTTTGAGCACCTTCTGCGTACCAAACACCTCATGGCAGCAGCCAAACGCCTTGATCTGCGGGAAAACGTGATACAGCGTTCGGATGCACAGGCTCATCGGGTTCGTGTAATTGATAACCCAGGCCTTCGGCGCATATGCCCTGATCGCTTCGGCGATTTCCACGAACATCGGAATCGTCCGCAGCGCACGAACAAGGCCGCCGGGGCCAACGGTGTCGCCGACGGACTGGTAAATACCACAGCGCTCCGGAAGATGGACGTCCGACGCCATTTCATCAAACGTGCCCGGAAGGATGGATATGACGACAAAATCAACGCCTGCGAGTGCATCTTTGAGCGTCCTGCTGACTTCATACTTCCACTTGCCAACCGCCTCGGCACGCGCAGAAACCGCATTGCCGATGATTTCATTGGCCTTTGCCGCCTGTTCGTCGATATCATAGAGGCGGATCGTACCGCTCATGGAGGGTTCCAGCGCAAGATCCGTCATAAACGTCCACGCCCAGCCGCGGGAACCGCCGCCGATATACGCGATTTTCACATCTGAAACAGACTTGCCATGATCAATCATGCTCTCCACTCCTTTCGTTATCCTTCATATTAGCGCTTTAGAGCAATGGAAGCAATACCTTTGAACGGAACCGATAGCAGAAAATGCCTGGGAGATCCTTTTACCACATCTCACGCTTCATAACCACAGATTATATATAAATTGCCGAATCATTCGTCCTGCATGTCGCCCCTGATCCTCACAGCAAAAGCAGCAAAGCCCGCCATCAGGCTTTGCTGCTTTCCATGTATTCCGGTGCAATTCCCACACGCTTGTCGGTTCTCCTGCCATGCGCTCGCTGATCTTCCTTGCAGGCCGTCACCATGCCTGGAAAATACTCACTGGCAATCCACAGACGCACGGGCAGGCCGCTCATCGTCCCGAAATGCTTTGCGTTGGCATCATCCTGCGCGTACGCCACTTCGCACCCTTCCGGATGATGGCTGATCAGCCAAAGTGCCGCCGCGTCGGGATGCGCGCACACGTCTTCCCGCCGCCAATGCGTATCGTAGAGCGCAATGGCGAGAATCTCTCCATTTTCATCCAGCGAAACCAGCGCCGTGATCGCATGATTCGTGCGGATCAGCAGCGCATCCGCAATGCTTTTGTGCATGGTCTTCTCCCCTTTGGTTGATGTCTGATATATCCATTATACAAACTTGAACCTGTCGAAAAAACAATCTGGAAGAAGACTTGTCTGCATTTGAGCATGCAAAAAGCCGGGACGCTCTGTCCCGGCATAGCATTCTGATCAGCAGCAGCAGAACCACGGATAGAAGAACATCCGTCCGCCGCTGCAGCAGCTGCAGCACATCTGCAGCGCGAGGAACGTGCAGCACAGATTCGGCTGGCCGTAGGTCTGTCGGCCATAGCTCGTTCCCCGCTGACCATACCAGCTGCCGCCGCCCTGAAGCTGGCTGAGCAGCTGCTGATACTGCATATTGCCCGGCTCCATGGAGACCGCCTGGCGCGCGTATTCCATCGCCTGCGCATTGTTGTGCAGACCCGCCTGCGCCAGCGCGCTGAGATAATACCAGCGGGCATTGCGCTTGCCGGCAGGCACGCTGTTCAGAGCGTTGAGCGCCTCGGCATAATGGCCCGTATTGATATAATTGGCCGCCGCGCGCATCTCGATGACGGTATCCTGCTCCTGATACTGCTGGCGATACTGCTGGCCGCCGCCATAGCCGTACGCGCCGCCGAAGAACGAGGCAAACGGATCGTCGTCGTAGCCGCCCTGACCATAACCGCCATAGCCATACGGACGCTGCTGCTGCGGGCCGTTATAGCCGCTGCCCGCGCGCGCACCGCCGCCCTGACGCCTGTGCATGATCTCCTCATACGCCTGCTGCACTTCCATGAAGCGCTTCTCGGCCTGCGCAGCGTCCGGTTTGCCCACATTGGCGTCGGGATGGTATTTCTTGCACAGCTGCCTGTATGCTTTTTTGACCTCGTCATCCGACGCCGTCGGCGCGACGCCCAGAATCTGATACGGATCTGTCATTGCTTTTTCTTCGCCTTTCTTTGCTCGGTAGCATGTTCAAACCGGAGCCAAACGCCCGAGTAGAGGATATTGCGCATGATTTCCGCGTCCTCCAGCAGCGGCAGGCGCTCAAACGCCATCGCTGCGCGGGCCATCATATCCGAAAGCATCTGCTCGCAGTGCCCGGCAAACGCTTCGTCCCTGCCCCTCTCAATCAGAGGATTGTAATTCTTCTTTTTGATATCGCGCTCGATATCTTCGTAGCTGTCGCACAGATAGATGAACTTGCCCAGATAGAAACCCAGCTCGCGCAGGTCCTTCGCGTATACATCCTCGCGCATGACATAGAGTTCGGCAAGCATCTCGCCCGTGAGGTTCGCCGCCGCGTCGAGGTTCTGGTCGTTTCTTTTTTCGACTTCGTGCAGCGCGCGCACATAGCGCTCCACCGCCTCCTTCTGGCGGGGCAGACGCTCGCCCGCGCGCTTTGCCGCGGATTTCAGCACCCGGCTGGCGGCTAGGCGATCCACGCGGCGCTCATCCTCCCAGCCATCGAGCAGATCGTAATACGACACGAGCGCGCTCAGATCGGCGGCATAGTCAATTGCCTCGTTAGAGAGCATCAATTGCTTGGTTACAGGATGAAACAGGCAGCGGTGTTTTTCGGCGCTTGTCTCCGGCTCATACAGCGACGTATGGAGCATCGCCAGGAAGGTCATCTCAAAGCTCAGTGCCATGCGGCATGCGCTGGAGCATCTTTGCCCGATCGCGCGGCACAGACCGCAGTAGTATCCGCGATACCTGTCGTATTCACGGAACTTAAGTTCGTCCTTGCGGACCATCATCACGCCCAGCAACTGCACCGCCCCCTTCCTCATGAATCAGGGTGATTATATCATACCCTATACCGACACGCCAAGGGATCACGACCGAATTGTCGTTTTCCGAGCACGAGAATGGTACGTAGCCGCTTCATACCGCCGCGAAGCGCAGAAGGGGTCTGGGGACTGGTCCCCAGGCAGGTCTTAGGGCGGCAGCCCTAACATCCCCCATCACTTCCGCCTGAGCGGCAGCGTCACAAAATACACCAGCGCGCAAAGCAGCACGACCGCTGCGCCGGCGGACGTATCCAGATAATAGGAAAGCACAAGACCGCACACGCCGCAGACCATAGAGATCAGCACGGACAGGCGCATATACCCCGCCGCATTGCGCGCCACATTGCGCGAGGCGGCAGCCGGCAGGATCAGCAGCGAATTGATCAGCATCACACCGACCCAGCGAATGGACACCATGACCGCCACGGCGACGAGGATCGTGAAGGCATACTCCGTCATGCGGGAGCGGATGCCGCGGCTGCGCGCCAGCGGAGAATTGACGCTGGTGATCATCAGGGGATTAAACAGCAGCAGCCACACAACCAGCGCCGCCAGCAGCGCAAGCACGAGCGAGACAAGGTCCGCCTGCGTGATGGAGAGCACATCGCCTACCAGCACAGCGGAATACTTTGCGAACGCGCCGCCGCGCGAGAGCACCACAAGGCCCAGCGCGATCGACGTGGACGAAAAGACGCTGATAATCGTATCCGCGCTCATCTTGGAATGATGCTTGACAAACGTGATGAGCACGGCCCAGAGCACGCCGAAGATGAGCATGGCGACCATCTGATTCTCCCAGCCGAGCACAACGCCGATGGCGATGCCCGTGAGCGCGCTGTGGCCCAGCGCATCGGAGAAGAACGCCATCTTGTTATCCACCGCCATCGTGCCCAGCAGACCAAACAGCGGCGTGATGAGCAGCATCGCCAGCAGCGCGTTTTTCATGAACGTATAGGACAGCCATTCAAAGGGCAGCAGCGTCTCCATGAGGGCGTAGAGCGTTTCCATCATGCGCGGCCTCCCTTCGCGTAGAACACCTGCTCAAACTCCGGCGAATCAAACACGCGCTGCGGCGCGCCCTGCTTGACCACCGTGCCCTGCATAAGGACGACGCGGTCGGCATAGCGCTCCACGACGCCCAGATCATGCGACACCAGCAGGATCGCCATGTGGTTCTTGCGCTTGAGCTCGTCCACCGTCTGATAGAATTCCTCCAAACCATTCTGATCGACGCCGGAGACCGGCTCGTCCAGAATCAACAGATCCGGCTGCGGGGTCAGCGCCAGGGCCAGCAGCACGCGCTGCAGCTCGCCGCCCGAGAGCGCGCCCAGCGCCCTGTCGGCCAATTGCGCGCAGTGCGTACGCTCCAGCGCGGCCATCACCTTGGCGCGCGTCTTCTTGGATACGCCCAGGAACACCGCGCGGCGCGAGAGCGATCCGGCCATGAAATCCATAACCGTTACCGGGGAGCTGCGGTCGAATTCCAGCTGCTGGGGCACATAGCCCGTGCGCAGGTCGGCAGCGGGCCTTCCGTCGCTGGTCAGATGGCGCACGGTGCCGGTATACTCGATCTGGCCCAGCAGCGCGCGAAGCAGCGTCGTCTTGCCCGCGCCGTTGGTGCCGATCAGCGCGGTCAGCTCGCCGCAGTGGATATGCAAACTCACGTCCTTGAGCGGCGTCTGCGCGCCGAAGGAGACGTTGAGCTTGTCCACCTCGATGCGGCAGAGCTTGCAGCTCGCATCAGGCCCACCGATGGACGGATGGCCGCAGTGCTTATGCTCGTGCTCCGGCATATCGTCCAGGGCATACTGGCTTTTTCTTAAGGGTTTGATCTTTTCCATCACGGCTCAAGCGCCTCCAACAGTACGCGTGCGTTTTCTCGCATCAGGTTTTCATAGCTTTCCATGCCGCCGTCGCCAGAAACCACGGGATCAAGCGTATACACCTGCGCGCCGGTTTCGCGCGCGATGGTTTCGGCGGACTTGGCCGGATACTGCGGCTCGGTAAACAGCGCGCGGACCTCCCGCTCCTTCACCAGATCGCACAGCTTCGCGATCTGCCGGGTGCTCGGCTCCTCGCCGGAATCGCCGGCGATCACGCCCGCAACATGCAGGCCATAGGCATTGGCAAAGTACGTAAACGCCTCGTGGAAGGTGACGATCTCGCTGCCCGCAAGCGGCGCAAGCTGCCCGGTGAGCTCCTGATGCAGTGCCTCGAGGCGCGCGATATACGCCGCGGCATTCTCCTGATAGCGCTGCGCATTCTCAGCATCCACCAGAGAGAGGCCGTCCGCGATATTCTGAATCTGGATCATCGCCAGCGTCGGATCCAGCCAGACGTGTGCATTATAAACCTCATGCGCATGATCATGATCGTGGTCGTGGTCTTCTTCGCCGCAGAGCATCTCGATGTCATGACCCGCATTGATGACGGGCATCTGCGGCCGCTGGGCGATCACCTTGTCCATGAACTGCTCCATGCCGCCGCCATTGATGATCAGCGCGTCAGCCTTCTCCAGGGTCACCATGTCGCGCGTCTGGAGCTGATAGTCGTGCAGGCAGCCCACGCTCTCGCCGGCGAGACTGACCACCTGAACACCGGGAACATCGTGCGTCACATTGAGTGCGAAGACATACATGGGATAAAACGAAGTGACAAACGTCCTGCCTGCGTCGCTCGCCCCCGCGCAGCCGCCAAGCAGCGCGCAGATGAGCAGCATCGCCAGCAGCGCCGTGATTTTTCTCATCGATATCGGTCCTTTCAGAAGTCTGCTTTCAAATAAGCATAACCAATCAACTATATATTTTTCGCCTTTCCTTCCTTTTTTCCTTCTTTTCGTCTGGTCTTTTCCCTGTCCTTTTGACGTTTCTTCCGCTTTAATTGATATTTGCCTCTGTTTGTGTTATCATAATGATATATGTCCTTTTGAAGGAGAGCGCTATGTCTGAAACATTTGTGATCGTCGACGGCAACAGCCTGATGCACCGCGCATTCCACGCGCTGCCGCCGCTTACCAATGAAGACGGAATCTACACCAACGCAGTCTTCGGCTTCCTGAGCATGCTGCTCAAGGTTGTTGGCGACGAGCGTCCCGACTATATGGCCGTCGCCTTTGACATGCATGGACCGACCTTTCGCCACGCGGACTACGGCGAATACAAGGCCGGCCGCAAGCCCACCGCGCCGGAGCTTCGTCCGCAGTTTGATCTGGTCTACGAATGTCTGGACGCGATGGGCGTTCGCCGCCTGACCTGCCCCACATTCGAAGCGGACGACATTCTGGGCACGATTGCGCGCCGCTGCGAGGAAGCTGGGATCCGTGCGCTGCTGGTGACGGGCGACCGCGACTCCATGCAGCTGGTAAGCGAGACGAGCCACGTCCTCTACACCAAGCGCGGCGTGAGCGACGTGGTGCGCTATACGCCGGAAAAGGTGC
>SVGO01000095.1 GCA_015056305.1 Clostridiales bacterium
TGCTGGACGCCGGCGCGGACGATTACATCACCAAGCCGTTTGGCACCTCTGAGCTGCTGGCGCGTATCCGCACGGCGATCCGCCATACGCGCACGACCAGCGGCAATTCGGCCATCGCCCGCAGCAACCGTTTCACAGCCAAGGGGTTGGTGATCGACTATGACAAGTATCGTGTGTATATCGACGGCGAGGACGCCAATCTCACGCAGAACGAGTTTAAGCTGGTGGCGCTGCTGGGCCGCTATGCCGGCCGCGTGCTGACGTATGATTATCTGATCCGCGAGATCTGGGGGCCGAACAAGGCGTACGACAACCAGATCCTGCGCGTGAACATGGCGAACATCCGCCGCAAGATCGAAAAGAACCCCGGCGAGCCGCAGTATATCTTTACCGAGGTCGGCGTGGGCTACAGGATGATCGAATCCGACTGACGGCATAAATATGGGGGAGGCAGTTTGCCTCCCCTTTTTCCTTTTTCGGCCTGCAGCAGAAAACTTGCCCATTTACATCCGGGCGGTCTGCTAGTATAATAGATTTCACGTTTATCTTGAAATTTCAGCATGCTTTCAATTGGAGGGCTGTTTATGTTTACAATCGTCAGGAAAGAACGCCTGAATCCGACCGTCACCAAGATGGTCATCGACGCGCCGTATGTCGCGCGCAAGGCCGAACCGGGCCAGTTCATCATCTTCCGCGCGCATGAGGACAGCGAGCGCGTGCCGCTGACCATCGCTGATTTTGACCGCGAGCAGGGCACCGTCACCATCATTTACCAGATCGTCGGCGGCTCTACGATGGAGCTGGACGCGATGAACGAGGGCGAGGCGCTGTGCGATTTCGTCGGCCCACTGGGCGTTAAGACGCATACCGAGGGGCTCAAAAAGGTCGCCGTCGTGGGCGGCGGCGTGGGCTGCGCGATCGCGTATCCCGTGACCAAGAAGCTCCATGAGCAGGGCGCGACCGTGCACGCTGTCGTGGGCTTCCGCAATAAGGATCTGGTCATCCTCGAGGACGAGTTCAAGGCCGCCAGCGACAGGCTGGTGATGATGACCGACGACGGCAGCCACGGCGAAAAGGGCCTGGTCACCGCCGCGCTGGAGAAGCTCATTCAGGAAGGCAACGAATACGACGAGGTCATCGCCATCGGTCCGCTGGTGATGATGAAGTTTGTCTGCGCGGTGACCAAGAAGTACAACATCAAGACCGTCGTCTCCATGAATCCGATCATGATCGACGGCACCGGCATGTGCGGCGGATGCCGACTGACCGTGGGCGGGGAGACCAAGTTTGCCTGCGTTGACGGCCCGGACTTCGACGGCCATCTCGTCGACTTTGACGAGGCGATGAAGCGCGGCAGCATGTACCGCGAGTTTGAGCAACATGCCCGCGAGGAAAGCTGCAATCTGCTGAGCAAGGAGGTCAACTAAGATGGCACGCAATATGGATCTAAAGAAGTGTCCGATGCCCTCTCAGGACCCGAATATCCGCAATCGGAATTTTGACGAGGTTGCGCTCGGCTATACCTATGAGATGGCGGTGAATGAGGCCAAGCGCTGCCTCGGCTGCCCGAAAAAGCCGTGCGTGTCCGCCTGCCCGGTGCAGATCGATATCCCGGCGTTCATCGCGTGCGTGGCCAGTGAGGACATGGAGGGCGCGTACAAGGTGCTGTCCGCTTCCTCTGCGCTGCCGGCTGTGTGCGGCCGCGTCTGCCCGCAGGAGAATCAATGCGAGGGCAAGTGCGTGCGCGGCGTGAAGGGCGAGAGCGTGGCCATCGGCCGCCTGGAGCGCTTCGTGGCCGACTGGCACCGCGAGCACTGCGACGAGACTGTGACCGTGCCCGAGAGCAACGGCCACAAAGTTGCCGTTATCGGCGCAGGCCCGTCCGGCCTGACCGCCGCGGGCGATCTGGCGAAAATGGGCTACAAGGTCACCGTCTATGAGGCGCTGCATCTGGCCGGCGGCGTGCTGGTGTATGGTATTCCGGAATTCCGCCTGCCCAAGGAGATCGTGCGTAAAGAGATCGACGGCCTCAAGGCGATGGGCGTGGAAATCCTGACCAACATGGTCATCGGCAAGGTGCTCACCATCGACGAGCTTTTCGAGATGGGCTTTGAGGCGGTGTATATCGCCTCCGGCGCGGGCCTGCCGCGCTTCATGGGCATCCCGGGCGAGAGCCTCAAGGGCGTGTATTCCGCCAATGAATACCTGACCCGCATCAATCTGATGAAGGCCTATCTGCCGGGCAGCAAGACCCCGATTATGAAGAGCCATAAGGTCGCTGTCGTGGGCGGCGGCAACGTCGCCATGGACGCGGCGCGCAGCGCCAAGCGCCTGGGCGCCGAGGAAGTGTATATCGTCTATCGCCGCGGCATGGCGGAGCTTCCGGCCCGCAGGGAGGAAGTGGAGCATGCCGAGGAGGAGGGCATCATCTTCAAGACCCTGACCAACCCGGTCGAGGTGCTCGGCGATGAGAACGGCTTTGTGCGCGGCATGACCTGCGTGGAGATGGAGCTGGGCGAGCCGGACGCGAGCGGCCGCCGCCGTCCCGTCGTGAAGCCGAACAGCGAATTCACGCTGGATGTGGACACGATGATCATGTCCATCGGCACCAGCCCGAACCCGCTGATCCGCTCGACGACCCCGGGCCTTGAAACCAATCGCCATGGCTGCATCGTCACCAATGGCGACGACGGCCTGACCAGCCGCGAGGGCGTATATGCCGGCGGCGATGCGGTCACCGGCGCGGCGACGGTCATCCTCGCCATGGGCGCAGGCAAGCAGGCGGCCAAGGCCATTGACGCGTATATCAGGGAAAAGAACGCGTAACGGGGGGATACGTTGGGCTGCCGCCCAAACCTGCCTGAGGGGCATTGCCCCTCAGACTCCCTTTTTCGAGGTCGCTTGCATAGTCGCGCAAGCGCTCCTTGCAGCTCCCGACGTTCCGCCTGCCTGCTTCCGCCACTGGCGGCGGCAGGCTCCAGTCTCGCGGCGGTTTAAAGAATCTATCCTGTAAAACGCCTCCTATGGAGGCGTTTTTTGATATCCTTTTTCAAACAGCCGCGAAGCGTAATAGGGGTCTGGGGATGAAATCCCCAGGCAGGTTTTAGGGCGGCAGCCCTAACGTATCCTTCGTACCCCCCGAAGAACGGCAAGCGCTGTTCTTTTTTCTTTGTCATAATTCGTCACCAATCCGGTAGACAGGCGCAAGAAGATCAAGTATAATAACGATGACGCATGATAGTTGTGCATAATTCACAGAACTTTGCTGGGATATAGCGTAAGGAGAGAGAACTATGACCATTGCAGAAATTGCCGGATTGCTGGATGCGACCTGGCTATGCTGCCAGGAAGAGGCGCAGCGCGAGATTCATACGGCGTTTGCCTCCGATATGATGAGCGACGTGCTCGCCTATGTGAAGGAGGATACGCTGCTGCTGACCGGCCTGATCAACAGCCAGAGCGTGCGCACGTGCGAGATGCTGGATGTGCCGTGCATCGTGTTCGTGCGCAATAAGGAGCCGCAGGCGGAAGCCATCGAGATGGCGGAGGAGATCGGCCTGCCGGCGCTCAAGACGCCCTATACCATGTTTGAAGTCTGCGGCAGGCTGTACGCGGCTGGCCTGCAGCCCGCAAGGCTGGTGTAAGCGTATGATGATCAAAGAGAGCTACACGGTTGTGCAGGGCGACATGACGGCGGCGGGCGACGTCTCCGCGAAGATCAAACGCCAGATGAAGCGCCTGGGCATTCCCACGACGATCATGCGCCGCGTGTCCGTATGCACCTATGAGGCAGAGATCAATCTCGTGATCCATGCCTATGGCGGCACGATCGACTTTGAGATCACGGCGGAGAATATCCTCGTGCGCGTGCGCGATAACGGCCCGGGCATCCCGGATCTGGATAAGGCGATGACTGAGGGCTTCTCCACGGCGAGCAATGAGGTGCGCAATATGGGCTTCGGCGCGGGCATGGGCCTGCCGAACATGAAGCGCAACGCCGACGAATTCACCATCACGTCCGAGGTGGGCGTGGGCACGGATATATCCATGAAGTTCAATATCTGAATGTAAGGTGCTCAGGGGGTGTCACTGTTGTCTGAAACGTATTACCACTCGGTATGGCTGGACAAGCAGAAGTGCAAGGGCTGCACGACATGCCTCAAACGCTGTCCGACGGAGGCCATCCGCATTCGAAACAACCGCGCCTCCATCCTGCACGATCGCTGCATCGACTGCGGCGAGTGCATCAAGGTCTGCGACAGCCATGCCAAGACGGCGCTGACCGATCCGCTGGATTCGATTAAGCGCTTCAAGTATGCCATCGCGCTGCCTGCGCCGACGCTGTATGCCCAGTTCCAGGGCGTGCATAAGCCGGAGCCGATCATCGCCTCGCTGTTCAGGCTCGGCTTTGACGATGTATTCGAGGTTGCGCGCGCGGCAGAGATCGTCTCCCATGCGATCGCGCAGGCGATCGAGAAGGAGGATCGGGAGCGCCCGATCATCTCCTCCGCCTGTCCGGCCATCGTGCGGCTGATTCAGGTCAATTTCCCGTCGCTGCTGGATAACGTGATGGACTTCATCTCACCCATGGAGGCGGCTGCCAAGATCGCCAAGGAGGAGTTTGCCAAGAAGCACGGCGTGGATATCGCCGACGTCGGCGCGTTCTTCATCTCGCCCTGCGCGGCGAAGATGACGGCGGTCAAGGTGCCCATCGGCCTGGAAAAGTCGTATGTGGACGGCGTGATCGCCATCAAGGACGTGTATACCGCGATGCGTGCGTTCATGAAAGAGGGCTTTGATCCGCTTGAGATTGACCGCGCGAGCGTGGTGGGCATCAAGTGGGCCGTGCCTGGCGGCGAGGTCAAGGCCGTGGGCATCAAGAGTTCTCTGTGCGTGGACGGCATTGAGAACGTGATGAACGTGCTGGAAGGTATCGAGAACGCGCGCTTCCGCGATCTGACGTATTTTGAAGGTCTTGCCTGCGTGAACGGCTGCCTCGGCGGCCCGCTGACGGTGGAAAACAGCTTCGTGGCCAAAAACCGCCTGCGCTCGGTGATGAATCACACGGAGCAAAAGACCGTGGAAAAGCGCGAGGTTTTTGACAGCGCCTATGACACGCTGCGCATGACGCGCGAGCTGGAGCCCAACAACAGCCTGCAGATGGGCGGCACGATGAAGGAGCGCCTGGCGCGCATCGAGCGCATCGACAGGATGACAGAGAGCCTGCCGGGATTCGACTGCGGCTCCTGCGGCTCGCCGACCTGCCGCGCGCTGGCAGAGGATATCGAGAACGGCTTTGCCACCGAGCTCAACTGCGTGTTCCGGCTCAACGACCGCATCAATGCCCTGGCGGCGGAGATGGTGTCGCTGGGCGCGTCCACGCGCTTTAATACCCTGCAGGATACCGCAAGGCTCAAGGAGATGCAGGAAGAGCTCAGCAAGGACGACGATGAAGCAGTTTGAGTCCGATGACACAGAAAGAATAACAGAGAAAACGAGAAGAGGAAAAAGTATGAAGGTTTCTGAACTGATTGCGCTCTCCGGCGCGAAATGCCTGACCGGAGAATTTGAGGATCGCGAGATTGCCTGCGGCTATACCTGCGATCTGCTCAGCCATGTCATGGGCAAGGGGCAGGCGGACATGGCCTGGATCACCGTGCAGGCGCATATGAACGTGATCGCCGTGGCGGCGCTGCTGGATTTTGCCTGCGTCATCATCCCGGAGAATCTGCCGGTGGAGGCGCCGATCATCGCCAAGGCGCAGGACGAGGATATCATCATCCTTTCCAGCGACAAGACTGCCTATGAGCTTGTGGTGCTCATGGCGGAAAATGGCGTGCCCACGGCGAAAAAGGGATGAAGCTTGCCTGCGACCTGCACATACATTCCTGCCTGTCGCCCTGCGGCGACGCCCTGATGACGCCCAACAACATCGTGGGCATGGCCTTCATCAAGCAGCTGGACGCCATTGCCGTGTGCGATCACAACTGCGCGCGCAATCTGCCGGCGATCAAGGAGGTTGCCGACATGATGAACGTGCTGCTGCTGCCGGGGATGGAGCTGACCACAAGGGAAGAGGCGCACATGCTGTGCTACTTCCGGACTGTGGAGGAGTGCGTGGCTTTCGGCGAAACGATCTATGCGCATCTGCCGCCGATCCCCAATCGGGAAAAGTTCTTTGGCCGCCAGCAGGTGATGAACGCGCAGGACGAGGAGATTGCCGTGGAGGAGCGATTGCTCATCTCAGCGCTTGATCTGGGGTTTGAGGAGTGCGAGCGGCTCATCCACGAGGCGAGCGGACTGTGCGTGCCCGCGCATATCAACAGGGGATCAAACGGCGTGCTCAATGCTCTGGGCTTCCTGCCGGAAAGCGCCAGATACGACGCGCTGGAAATCTCCAAAAAGGTCGCGATGCCGCCGATGGATCTGGGAAATTACCGGCTGCTGGAGTCCTCGGACGCCCATTATCTGGAGAATATCCTCGAACCGGTGTTTCATATCGATGCGCGGGAGCGTTCGGTTGGTGCTATTTTTGAAGCGATATCAGGATATTCGACATAATTTAAACAATTATTTCTGCACATATCGGCAAAAAGTGTGGATTAGTGTGGGCTAACAAGCGGTAATTGTGCTATAATGTATTGCCTTATAATTAATAAGTATATACCTTTGTAGAGAAAATTGAGGAGGTTGTGTGTAAATGGCTTTGGAGAAGGAAAAGTTCGAGGCTCTGCAGCTGGTCATCGACGAGCTGCGCAATGAGCCGGGCGCGCTCATGCCGATCATGCAGCGTGCGCAGGACATCTTCGGCTATCTGCCGGAGGAGGTTCAGAATTACATCGCCAAGGAACTGGACATCCCGGTCAGCGACATCTATGGTGTTGCGACCTTCTATGCGCAGTTCAACCTGGAGCCGAAGGGCAAGTACATCATCAGCGTGTGCATGGGTACTGCCTGCTACGTCAAGGGCAGCCAGCAGGTTCTGGACAAGCTCGAGGAGGTTCTCGAGGTTCCGGCCGGCCGTACCACCAAGGACGGCCTGTTCACCCTGAACGCCACTCGCTGCCTGGGCGCTTGCGGTCTTGCTCCGGTTATCATGGTCAATGACGACGTTTACGGCCGTTTGACCCCGGATCAGATCCCGGGCATCATCGCCAAGTACCGTCAGTAAAAGTAAGCAGCCATGATGCGTGAACTTGCGGACAATATCCTCGATATTGCCCAGAATTCAATTTCGGCCGGGGCGAGCCTGGTCGAGATCGATATCACGGTCAGTCATGCTGTTGGCAGCGTCGCGCTTTGCTTCAAAGACGACGGCTGCGGCATGAGCGCCGAAATGGCGCAGGCGGTGTGCGATCCCTTCACCACCACGCGAAAGACGCGCAAGGTGGGTCTGGGTCTGCCGCTGCTCAAGATGACGGCGCAGGCGACCGGTGGAGACTTTGCCATCGAATCCGAGATCGGCAAAGGAACGACCGTGTCGGTGAGCTTCGGGCTGGATCATATCGACCGTCCGCCGATGGGCGACGTGCCGGGATCGCTGTTTACGCTCGTGCTCATGAATCCAAACGTCGACTTTCTCTTTGTCTATGATTACGACGGGGCGAACTTCACGTTCGATACCCGCGTCATCCGGGAGACGGTCGCGCCGATTCCGCTTGATAACCCCGAGATATCCGCATGGATCAAAGATTGCTTGTATCAGGAAATTACAGAACTGCATGGAGGGTTGTTTTCATGAAATCTCTTGCTGAACTGGCCGCCATCCGCGCCAGAATGATCGAGCAGGTTAACCTGCGTAAGGACGACAATGTTGACACCCGCATCGTTGTGGGCATGGCCACCTGCGGCATCGCCGCCGGCGCCCGTCCCGTGATGCTGGAGTTCATCGAGGAGCTCAAGCGCCGCGGCATCGATAACGTGACCGTCGCGCAGACCGGCTGCATCGGCATGTGCCGCCTGGAGCCGATGGTTGAGGTCTATGTCAAGGATCAGGAGAAGGTCACCTACATCCACATGACCCCCGAGAAGGTCGCCCGCGTGGTCGGCGAGCACATCGTCAACGGCAAGCCGGTCGATGAGTTCACCATCGGCGCGCAGGGCTAAGCGGTTTAGGTGTATAGGAGGAAACATATTATGGATCTGATTCGCTCCCATGTGATGGTATGCGGCGGCACCGGTTGTACGTCTTCCAATTCCGGCGCGATCATCAATGAGTTTGAAAAGCAGCTTGTCGAGAAGGGTCTCGACAAGGAGGTCAAGGTTGTCCGTACCGGCTGCTTCGGCCTGTGCGAGGCCGGCCCGGTCGTCATCGTCTATCCGGAAGGTGCGTTCTACTCCCACGTGAAGGTGGAGGACGTGACCCGCATCGTTGACGAGCACCTGATCAAGGGCCGCATCGTCAAGGAGCTGCTCTACAAGAATTCCGTCGAAGAGGACACCAACAAGATCAAGTCCCTGGACAAGGTCGACTTCTACAAGAAGCAGAAGCGCGTTGCGCTGCGCAACTGCGGCGTCATCGACCCGGAGAACATCGACGAGTACATCGCCTTTGACGGCTACAAGGCCCTGGGCAAGGTCCTCACCGAGATGACCCCGGAAGAGGTTATCGACGTCATGCTCAAGTCCGGTCTGCGCGGCCGCGGCGGCGCGGGCTTCCCGACCGGCATGAAGTGGAAGTTCGCTGCGGCTTCCAAGTCTGACAAGAAGTACGTCTGCTGTAACGCCGACGAGGGCGATCCGGGCGCGTTCATGGACCGCTCCGTGCTTGAGGGCGACCCGCACGTCGTCATCGAGGCCATGGCCATCGCGGCTTACGCCATCGGCGCCGATCAGGGCTATGTCTACTGCCGCGCCGAGTATCCGATCGCGGTCAAGCGCCTGCAGATCGCCATCAAGCAGGCCCGTGAGTACGGCCTGCTGGGCAAGAACATCTTCGGCACCGGCTTCAACTTCGATATGGACGTCCGTCTGGGCGCCGGCGCCTTCGTCTGCGGCGAGGAAACTGCGCTGATGACCTCCATCGAGGGCAAGCGCGGCGAGCCGCGTCCGCGTCCGCCGTTCCCGGCTGTCAAGGGTCTGTTCGGCCAGCCGACCATCCTCAACAACGTTGAGACCTACGCCAACGTGCCGCAGATCATCAACAATGGCTGGGAATGGTTCGCCGAGATGGGCACCGAGAAGAGCAAGGGCACCAAGGTCTTCGCTCTGGGCGGCAAGATCAACAACACCGGCCTGGTGGAAGTCCCGATGGGCACTACCCTGCGCGAGATCATCTATGACATCGGCGGCGGCTGCCCGAACGGCAAGAAGTTCAAGGCGGCGCAGACCGGCGGCCCGTCCGGCGGCTGCATCCCGGCCAGCCATCTGGATGTCAAGATCGACTATGACAACCTGACCGCGATCGGCTCCATGATGGGCTCCGGCGGCATGATCGTCATGGACGAGGACAACTGCATGGTCGATATCGCCCGCTTCTTCCTCGACTTCACCGTTGACGAGTCCTGTGGCAAGTGCGCGCCGTGCCGTATCGGCACCAAGCGCATGCTCGAGATCCTCGAGCGCATCGTCGAGGGCAAGGGCGAGGACGGCGACATCGAGAAGCTGGAGAACCTGGCCAACACCATCAAGACCACCGCGCTGTGCGGCCTTGGCCAGACCGCTCCGAACCCGGTTCTCTCCACCCT
>SVGO01000096.1 GCA_015056305.1 Clostridiales bacterium
CCTCGAAGGAGACGCCCTTGATGGCATGGATGCTGCCGTAGTAAACGTGCAGATCCTCAACTTTCAGCATGCTCATCGCTTAGCCCTCCTTCTGCTTGCCCAGATACGCCTCGATGACGACCGGGTTGTTCTGAATCTCTTCCGCCGTGCCCTTGGCGATGATGCGGCCGTAGTTGAGCACGCAGATGCCTTCGCAGATGCCCATGACCAGATTCATGTCATGCTCGATGAGCAGGATGGCGATCTTGAACTTGTCGCGGATCTTGGCGATGTTCTCCATCAGCTCTTCGGTCTCGTGCGGGTTCATGCCGGCGGCCGGCTCGTCCAGCAGCAGCAGGGACGGATTGGTCGCCAGGGCGCGCACGATCTCCAGACGGCGCTGCGCGCCGTAGGGAAGGGAACCGGCCTGATGGCCCGCCAGGTCCTGCATATCGAAGATGGAGAGCAGATCCAGTGCGCGCTCGTGCTGCTGACGTTCGCCCTTCCAGAAGGAGGGCAGGCGCAGGATGCCGGCGGCGGTGGTGTAGCCGATCTGATTGTGCAGGCCGATGCGGACGTTGTCCTCGACGGACATGTTGCCGAAGAGGCGGATGTTCTGGAACGTGCGCGCGATGCCGAGCTTGTTCGCCTGAACGGTGGTCATGCCGGCGGTGTCGCGGCCGTTGATGAGCACGGTGCCCATGGTCGGCTGATAGACCTTGGTGAGCAGGTTGAAGACGGTGGTCTTGCCCGCGCCGTTGGGGCCGATCAGGCCGGCGATCTCGGTCTTGCCGATGACGAGGTTGAAATCCTCGACGGCGCGCAGGCCGCCGAAGTCGATGCCCAGATTGCGGGTCTCCAGCACGGGGCGGGAGAGCACGTCACGCTCGGGAAGGATGCCGTAGCTCGGCGCGGGAACCATTTTGACCGGTTCTCTCTTGAACTTCTGGCTCATGCCTGATCACCTTCCTTTGCGGATTTCTTGAAGAACTTGCCCTTGATGCTTTCCAGCATGGACTTGAGCATCGGGTTGTTGGACGCCAGCATGACCAGAATCAGGACGATGGCGTAGATGAGCATGCGGTAATTGCCGAATTCACGCAGCATCTCCGGCAGAACGGTCAGCACGGTCGCGGCGATCACGGAGCCGCGGATATTGCCGATGCCGCCCAGAACGACGAAGACGAGCACGAGGATGGAGGTGTCAAACTTGAACTTGACCGCCTGGATCTGCGAGAAATTCAGGCCGTAAAGCGCGCCGGCCATGCCCGCCAGCGCGGCGGAGACGACGAAGGCCAGCATGCGGTACTTGGTGACATTGATGCCCACGGACTCGGCTGCGATGCGGTTGTCGCGGATGGCCATGATTGCGCGGCCGGAGCGGCTGTTGATCAGGTTGAGCACGACAATGAGCGTGAAGATGACGAGGATGAAGCCAACCTCAAAGGTCGCCAGCTTCTTGATGCCGGTGGCGCCCATCGGGCCGTTGATGATCATCGTGCCCGCGATGTTCGGATTGAGGAAGCCGAAGTTGAGGGAAGTGCCCTCAATGGCGAAGTAGATGCAGTTGATCAGATTGCGGATGATCTCGCCGAAGGCCAGGGTGACGATGGCGAGATAGTCGCCGCGCAGGCGCAGAACCGGAATGCCGATGAGCACGCCGGAGATACCGGCGATCAGGCCGCCGAAGACGAGCGCGCCGACCAGGCGGACGATCTCCAGATTGACGTCCGGGAAGGCGTAGAGCAGGAACTGGCTGAAGAGAATGCCGGAGAACGCGCCCACACTCATGAAGCCGGCGTGACCCAGGCTCAGCTCGCCGGAGATGCCGACGGTGAGGTTGAGCGAGACGGCCATGACGATGTACACGCAGATCGGGACGAGCTGGCCCTTGAGAGAGCGGCTCATCTTAAAGCCGTCGATCGCGCCGGAGAGCGCCAGCTCACACAGCAGGAACACGACGACGACCATGGCATAGGTGATAAAATTGCGGGAAGGCTTTTTGTATTTCATATCGTCCACCTCAAACCTTCTCATGGATTTTCTTGCCCAGCAGGCCGGTCGGCTTGACGAGCAGAACGATGATCAGAACCGCGAAGACGAGCGCGTCGCCCAGTTCCGTGGAGACATAGGCCTTGCCCATAATCTCGATCAGGCCCAGCAGAATGCCGCCGATGAGCGCGCCGGGAATCGAGCCGATGCCGCCGAAGACGGCCGCGGTGAAGGCCTTGATGCCCGGCATGGAGCCGGTGGTCGGCATGAGCACCGGATAGGCGGAGCACAGCAGCACGCCGGCGATCGCCGCCAGACCGGAGCCGATGGCAAACGTCATAGAGATGGTTGCGTTGACGTTGATGCCCATGAGCTCGGCTGCGCCCTTGTCCTCGCTGACAGCGCGCATGGCCTTGCCCATCTTGGTCTTGCCGGTGAACAGGGTGAGCGCGATCATGATGATGATGTTCGCGGCGATGGTGATGAAGGTTTCGCTGGTGATATGCAGCTGGCCGTCAAACAGGGTCAGCGCGCCGAAGCTCACCAGGCTCTGGTAGCTCTTGGGGTTTGCGCCCCAGATGAGCAGGGCGATATTCTGCAAAAGCCAGCTCACGCCGATGGCGGTGATGAGCACGGAGAGGCTGGTCGCCGAGCGCAGCGGCTTGTAGGCCATGCGCTCGATGAGGATGCCCAGCGCGGTACACACCACGATCGCCAGCAGGATGGCGGCGATCGGCGGCAGGCTCCAATACTGGATCGCGCAGAAGGACATGTACGCGCCGATCATGATGACGTCGCCATGGGCGAAGTTGAGCATCTTGGCGATGCCATACACCATGGAGTAACCCAGCGCGATAATGGCGTAAACGCTGCCCAGACTGATGCCGTTGAGCAGATAGGACAGGAACTGAATCATGTTTCCTTGTTTCTCCCTTCGTGGATTTACAGGGGAAATAATACGCGAAAGGCTCCCCGGCCAAGCTTTCAGCCAGCCGGGGAGCTCGTCAACTTACGCGATGGAATTAGTTGTCAGCGCCAACATACACGCCGTCCTTGATAACGACAGCGGTCGGGGTCTTGTCAACCTCGCCGGTGGCGTCCCAGCGCATGGTGCCGGTCAGGCCGACGACCTCGATCTCCTGCATCGCCGGGATCATCATTTCGCAGGCGTCCTCAGCAGAGGTGTCCGCGGTGATGCCGGCCTTCTCGCAGGCGGCGAGGAGGGCGTACATGCCGTCGTAAGCGTCAGCGGCGAACTGGTTCGGGATCTCGCCGTGCTTGGCCTGATAGGTGGCGACAAAGTTCTTGGTCAGGTCGTCCTGCGCGTCAGCGGAGAACGGGGTGAGGAGCATAACGCCCTCGGCCAGAGCGGTGTCGAAGCCTTCCAGGGTCAGGATGCCGTCCATGCCGTCAACGCCGAAGAAGATCGGGTCATAGCCGACGGAAGCAGCCTGAGAGAGGATCAGGGAAGCCGGGGTGTAGTAGATCGGCAGGAAGACCAGCTCGGCGCCGGCGTCCTTCATCTGGGCGATCTGCACGGAGTAGTCCGCGTTGTTGTCATCGGAGAAGGCAGCCTCGGCAACGATCTCCAGGCCCAGCTCAGCAGCCTTGGCCTTGAAGGAGTTGTAGATGCCCATGGAGTAGTCGATGGCGTTGTTGTAGATCACGCCGACCTTGGTGGCCAGGCTGTGATCGACGATGTACTGCGCGGAGGCCAGACCCTGAGAGGAGTCCTTGAAGCAGACGCGGTACACGTTGTCCTTGCCCTCGGTGATGACGTCGGCGGAGCCGGACGGCGTGAGCATGAAGATGCGCTCTTCATTGGCCACGTCGGCGACGACGGCGCAGGAACCGGAGGTGACGGTGGAGAGCATGAGGGTCACGCCGTCGTCAAGCAGCTTGTTGTAAGCGTTGACGCCGAGCTCGCCGTCGCCCTGATCGTCCTCAGCCAGGACCTCGAACTGCAGGCCGCCCTTGGCGTTGATCTCCTCGGCGGCGATCTGCGCGCCGTACTGAACGGCCAGGCCGTACACGGCGTAAGCGCCGGTCATCGGGCCGATGACGCCAACCTTGATGGCGTCGGCCATCGCCAGAGAAGCGGTCATCATCATGACGAGCGCCAGAGCGATTGCAAGAATCTTCTTCATAAAATAGTTCCCCCTGTATTCGGGCATTGAGCCCGGGATGATATCGTGCAGCGTCCTCAGCAGGGCGCCTGCAACTGATGTCGCCTATTATACCGCAAATTTCCATTCAAAACAAGATATTTATATTCACTTTCTTTCATGAATGCGATGAATTGTTTTCATTTATATGCATCACATGATCAATGAAATTGCAATCTTTGCCTGAAAATGGGATTAATTCACTATACATAGGGCGGATTTGCATTTATAATATACAGGACATCAGGCGTCTTGACGCAAACGGAGGATGCATACCGATGAATAGAAAATATATGATTCCTCTTCTGGGAACATTTTTATGCTGGGGAAGCGTGTATGTCGCCTCGAAGATCGCGATGGGCACGATTCCGCCGGTGACGCTGCTGGCGCTGCGCTATATTGTGGCGGTTCCGGCGCTGTTTCTTCTTCTTAAAATACGCGGCGCGCTGCGTCCTGTGGAGAAAAGGCACTGGGGTACGCTTTTTGCGATCGGCTTTACGGGCTATTTTGCCTCTTTCTGCCTGCAGATGCTGGGCATCAACCGTCTGACGGGTTCGGTATCCTCGCTGCTGGGCGCGATGAACCCGATCTTCATTCCGATTCTCGCGGCCTTCTTCCTCAAGGAGCGGCTGACGCTTGCCAAGGTGCTGTGCGTGGCGGTGTCGATGACGGGCGTGGTGATCATCGTGGGGGTGGACGGCGCGGTGGATCCTGCTGGCGCGGCGCTGATGCTGCTGAGCGTGTTCCTGTGGTCGAGCACTTCTATTATTATAAGAAGGCTTGGCGGCAAGTACGATCCCATGCAGGTGGCGATGATGGCGATGCTGGTCGCGCTGCCCTTTACGGGCGCATGGGCCGCGATCGAGCTGCAGACGAGCGCCTGCACGTTTGCGCTGCCGTCCGTGCTGGCGGTGCTGTACATGGGCCTTGTGGGCACAGCGACGGCGCATTCCCTGTGGAACTACAGCCTGAGCAAGATGGACGCGAGCTTCTGCTCGATGTTCTATCCACTTCAGCCGCTGACGGCTTCGGCGCTGGGCGTGCTGATTCTTGGCGAGCAGATCACGCCGGATTTTCTCATCGGCGGCGTGATCATCTGCTGCGGCATCGTCGCGGCGGTACGCAGCAAAAAGTAAATGACAAAAGGAGCGCGAAGCGCTCCTTTTGTTTATTCAGCCATGCAGCGTTTAAATCGACGACGGCGTGAGCGTAATCAGCGTGACGGTCGGCGGATTGAACAGACGGAAAAAGAAGGATGGATACTCATGCCCGGCGCTGCCAAGGCCCGGGCTGACGTACACGTGCGTTCTGCCCTGACGGCTCAGCCCGTAATGGACGTCTCTGCCGGGGAACAGGCCGTAGCGCGGCAGGCTGGAGGAGGGCATAAACACGGGACCCAGGAAGGGCAGGCGCATCACGCCGCCGAGGCTGTGGCCGCACAGGACGAGATCTGCCTGATTGAGCAGATCGTCCTGGGTGGGCGGGGCATGCATCAGCGTGATCACAGCGTCGCTGCCGGTCATGGTCTTGCGGGCGGTGCGCGTTTCCCCGAGCCAGGAGAGATTGTAGGCTGCCAATTCGATGGCGTTTTCATCGCCGGAGGAGAGCGCGCTCAGATACTGCAGCTCGAACTGATCCTGCATGGTATCCAGATCCAGATTCAGATGGCTGCCCGTGGTCAGCCAGAGGGACTGATTGCCGCGCTCGATGGAGACGGGGGCGGAGAGGAGATGCGCGCCGCGCTGCTGTGCGCTGAGCACCCAGGAGGCGAACGGGCTGCCACCGGTGAAATAGCTTTCGGAGGTAACGGGCGGATCGCTGTCTCCGGCGATGAAGTAGATCGGCGCGGCGGGATTGAGCGCTGAGAGCTGGTCGATGAGCGCATAGAACGGCTGCGCATTGCCCAGCGCGGAGATCATGTCGCCGGTAATGACGACGGCGTCGAATTCGGTTTGATCAAGCGCAAAGGAAAACAGCCTCTGGCTGCCGCCGAAGCTTTTTCCCTTGAGGTCGGAGATATGCAGCAGGGTATAGCCGTCAAAATCCTCGCTCAATCCTGTGATGGGCACGGTGACACGGCGGACATGGACAAACTGATTGACGGCAAAATTGACGGCGAGCACGGCCAAAAAGAAGAGAAAAAAATAAAGGGCAAGCCGTAGACCCAGCGGCTTTTTCCTTCGCACATCGAAAAAATCATTTCCCGGGGTCGCGGCTTTGAAGCGTGCGGTATTCTTCGGAGAGAAAGAATCATACCCGGATCGGCTCTGATTGGGACGTCGGTTCATCGGCAAGCCTCCCTGACGAATGGAATATGAAAGTATATCAAATTATAGCGCATCCGTTCCATGCAGATCAACTTAACAAATGACGTATATGGATAGATGGATGAAAAAAAGTTGCGCCTGTTTGCAGAAAACACAAAATATGATACAATGATTCTGATTAAGCGGGACGGAGAGACGGATATGGCCAAGGAAAAGACGGTTTACGTATGCAGCGCATGCGGCTATGAAACGCCGCGCTGGCTGGGCAAATGCCCGGGCTGCAATACATGGAACACATTGGAAGAGCAGGCGCCAAGCACGAGCGCAGCAGCGCCTGTGAAGGCGAACAAGCAGCGCGGCGGCACGGGCGCGCAGGCGCTGCGCCTTCGCGAGATCCCGGAGGAGAATGCGGCGCGCGCCTCGACGGGTATCGGCGAGTTGGATCGCGTGCTGGGCGGCGGCGTGGTGGAAGGCTCGCTGATGCTGGTGGGCGGCGACCCGGGCATAGGCAAATCGACCCTGCTTCTGCAGGCAAGCGAGCATCTGGCCAAAAGCGGCGCCCGCGTGCTCTATATTTCCGGCGAGGAAAGCGCGCGGCAGATCAAGATGCGCGCAAGACGCCTGGGCGTGGAGAGCGACAACTTGCTCATCCTCAGCGAGAACGCCATGGACGCCGCCGAAAAGCGCTGGGAGGAGATCCAGCCGGATTACATGATTATCGATTCGATCCAGACGATGTACCGGCCGGACATGGCGAGCGCGCCGGGCAGCGTATCGCAGGTGCGCGAATGCGCGAGCCTGCTGATGCGCATGGCCAAGACGACGGGCTGCGCGGTGTTTCTGGTCGGCCATGTGACCAAGGAGGGCGCGATTGCCGGCCCGAGGATTCTGGAGCACATGGTGGACGTGGTGCTGTATTTCGAGGGCGACAGGCAGCACGAGTACAGGATTCTGCGCGCGGTGAAGAATCGTTTCGGCTCGGTGAACGAGCTGGGCCTGTTTGAGATGCACGAGAAGGGCATGGTGCCGGTGGAGAATCCGTCAGAGATGCTGCTTTCCGAGCGGGCAAAGAACGTGCCCGGCAGCTGCGTGATTCCGGCGATCGAGGGTTCACGGCCGATGCTGGTGGACGTGCAGGCCCTGGCGCTGCAGACGGCCTATGGCACGCCGCGAAGGACGACGAACGGCTTTGACGCGGGCAGGCTGGCGCTGCTGCTGGCTGTGCTGGAAAAACGCGCGGGCGTGTCGCTGTTCAATCAGGACGTCTACATTAATGTCGCCGGCGGCCTGAACCTGAGCGAACCGGCGGCAGATCTGGCGCTGTGCGCGGCAGTGGCCTCGAGCGTGCGCGATACATGCATCCCCGGCGACTGGGCGGTGCTGGGCGAGGTCGGCCTCGCAGGCGAAATCCGCGCGGTGTCCCAGTGCGAGCGCAGGCTGATGGAATGCAGCCGTCTCGGATTTACGACGGCGGTTATTCCGCGCGAGAACGCAAGGCATATGCGCGCGCCGGAGGGCATGCGCATTTACGGCGTGGAGACGATCGCGGAAGCGATTTCGATACTGATTGGATAAGTGGCGTCCGCTGTGGCGGGGACCTCATCCGTCGGTCCATTGGACCGCCACCTTCCCCATAGGGGAAGGCTAATCTACTGACAGCGAACGCAGTTCGCCAATGGACAGCGGCTTGAAGCCGCCGCGAAGCGAAGAAGGGAGTCTGAGGGATGGAATCCCTCAGGCAGGTTTCAGGGCGGCAGCCCTGACGTAACCCCAAAGGAGGTACTTATGGATCACGCGTTTTTTCTTGAACGGATGCACCGGGCGATCATGCCCTCCACGGGCTGCACGGAGCCGGTGGCGATTGCGCTCAATACGGCGACTGCGCGCGCGAATGCGAAGGGCGCGGTGAAGAAGCTGACCATCACGCTGGATAACTATTTGTATAAGAACGCCATGGGCGTGGGCATTCCCGGCGCGGACGAGCGCGGCGTGGCGCTGTGCGCGGCGATGGGCGTGACGGCTGGCGATGCGCAGGCGAGCATGCGCGTACTGGATCATGTGACCCCGGAAGCGCTGCGCGCGGCCAAGCAGATGCTCTTTGACGGCCTGGTGACGGTCAATACCCGCGAGGACGTGCACGGACTGCTGGTGGAGAGCGTGCTGGAGACGACGGAGGATTCCGTGCGCGTGCTGACGCTTGGCAGCCATACGAATATCGTGCGCGTCGATCATGCGCCGTTTGAGCCATATGTCGAGAGCCAGGGCGACGATGCGCTCGCAAGCGATCCGATCCGCGCGGTGAAGCTGACGGAGATGGTGGAGTTTGCCGATACGGTGGCGCTGGAGGAACTGGAATTCCTGCAGGCGGGTATCGACATGAACATGGAGATTGCCCAAACGGGCCTGACATTCGGCCTTGGCCGCACACTGCGCATGCTCATCGAGCAGGGCGCGATCGGCGATTCGCCCGTGGCGCGCGCAGAAGAGCTGTGCGCGGCGGCGAGCTATGCGCGCATGAGCGGCGTGAGCATGCCGGTGATGACGGCGACGGGCAGCGGCAATCAGGGCATCACGCTGCTGCTGACGCTCGAGGGCGTCGCGCAGGCGATGAAGATCGAACGGGAGAAGAAGCTGCGCGCAGCAGCGCTGGCGAATCTGGTGAATATCTATGTAAAGACGTTCACCGGCACGCTGTCGGCGGTGTGCGCGTGCGGGGTGGCCAGCGGACTGGGCGCATCGGTGGGCGTGGTGTATATGCTCGGCGGCAGGGAGGAGCAGATGCTCTTTGCGATGCAGAATATTCTGGGCTCGATCTGCGGCATGATCTGCGATGGTGCAAAGGAAGGCTGCGCGAATAAGGTGCAGCTGTCCAGCGGCCTGGCGGTCAAGAGCGCGTTTCTGGCGATGAACGGCATGAACGTGCGCGGCGGCGACGGCATTGTCGGCGATGAGCTGTATACGATCTTTGAGAACCTTGGCAGACTGGTGCGCGAGGGCATGGAGAGCACGAACAGCGTGATCGTGCGGATCATGAGTAAGGGCAGCGATTGTCCGGCGTGATGAGCATAAGGGGGATAGTGCGCAGTAAGGGAACTTAAAACCGGCGCGAAGCGAAGAAGGGGTCTGGGGATGAAATCCCCAGGCGGGTTTTAGGGCGGCAGCCCTAACGTTCCTGTGCGCGAAGCGCAAGATAAGCGGGAATCAAACAGGAGCCGATAGGCGACGCTTTTGATTCTGATACACTT
>SVGO01000097.1 GCA_015056305.1 Clostridiales bacterium
TGTTGCCCATAATCGTACTCTCCTTTTCTTCCTCGGGGTTTTTTCTTATGAAACAAAGAACCGCGAAAAGACACGCCCCGAATCCGCATCTTCGCTTGGATTCAAGGGACGAAAGTTGCCTTCCGCGGTTCCACCCTTGTTGACGCAAAAACTCGCGTCCACTTTTTTATGCTTTTATGCGCTTCGCTCCGGGCTGCCAACCCCATCACAGCGATTTGCAAAGGTTATGATACTAAAGATGCGCGGGTTTGTCAAGCTATTGTTTGCTTTTTAAGCCATATATACCTTCCCCTTTGGGGAAGGTGGCAATCCGAAGGATTGACGGATGAGGTCTCCGCCGCAGCAGATTCATCCGCCTTATCCTTTGTGTCTTGGCTTTCTCCCGCTGATTCTCATCATATGCGAGAGCTTTTTTCCGTCCCACAGCAGCACGCCCGTCGACTGAGCCAGTTCCCGCGCCCCGCGCGTAAACGCCCCCGGGCAAATCACCGCAGCCTTTTCGCAGCCGTAAAACTGCGCGCCCGTATACGCCTCCTGCACGGCGAAGTTGCCCACAGCGCCCTCGTAATTCTTGCACTGGATGGCGTAGCTCTTTCCGTTTCGCTCGGCCAGGATGTCCACGCCCTGATCGCCGCTGCCCTTGGTGATCTCCACATGCTTAAAGCCGTTGTCCTCCAGCACCAGCGCGACATACGCCTCAAACTCCGGGCCATCCAGCTTCAGGCATCGCGCAGCGCCGTTTTTTGGCGCCGTCAGCTTTCTCATCACCCACACAGGCACGGACAAGATCGCCCTGCCAAGCGCAATCACCAGCCGCGCCGCGCCGCATACCAGCCGCCACAGCCCCCAAAACACCGCGCGCAGCAGCGCGACCGCCGCGCCCGCCACGCTCTCGCAGAGCCAGTCGATCATGCTGAGCAGTCCGTCCAGCGCTGCCAGAATCAGACTTCGGCGTTTCGTTTTCTTTTTTGCCAAGCTTTCGTCTCCCAACCTGTAGGGGCGGGGCTGTGCTCCGCCCGCATATAACGCAGTCGTCCTTTCAGGGAGGAGCAGAGCCCCTCCCCTACATTATTCCCTTTCAATGCACGCCACGGCATGCGTAGAGATGCCCAGCATCTCTCCCTCAAAGCCGAGCTTTTCGGTCGTCGTCGCCTTCACGTTCACGCAGTCCGGATCGATCTTCAGGTGCGCTGCGATATTGGCGCGCATCTGCTCGATATGATCCTTGAGCTTGGGCTTCTGGGCGATGATGGTCACGTCCACATTGCCAACCACGTAGCCCTTCTTCCAGATCAGCTCCATCACATGATCAAGCAGCTTTCCGGAGTCCGCGCCCTTATATGCAGGATCGGTATCCGGGAAATGACGGCCGATGTCGCCCATCGCCGCCGCGCCCAGCAGCGCATCGGTCAGCGCATGATAGGCCACGTCCGCGTCGCTGTGGCCCAGCAGGCCCACCGTATGCGGGATCTCCACGCCGCAAAGGATCAGCTTTCTGCCTTCCACCAGCCTGTGTACGTCATAACCATGTCCGATGCGCATGATGCCGCCCTCCTTCTTTGCCTCGCCCCGGCGCACGAGCACCTCGCCCGCCAGCAGCATATCCTCCGGCGTCGTCAGCTTGATATTCTCCACGTCGCCGTCCGTAAGATGCACCGTATGGCCCATCCACTCGGCGAGCATCGCGTCGTCCGTCGCGCGAAGGCCCGCGTCATTGCCATTTTCAAAGCGCGCATGCGCCTGACGGATGAGCTTCGCATCAAATGTCTGCGGCGTCTGCACGGCGCGCAGCGTATCGCGGATGGGCGTATCGATCACGCAGCTGCTTTCATCCACGCGCTTGATGGTATCCTTGAGCATCACCGCCGCCACGCCGCTGCCGTACCGCTTCGCGCTGTCGATGGTGCGCTCAATCACCTCCCGCGTGACCAGCGGCCTTGCGCCGTCATGGATCGCGATGATATCAGCATTCTCGTCGCAGGCCCGAATGCCGCAATACACGCTCGCCTGCCTGTCCGCGCCGCCGCGCACGACCGCGCGCACATTCACGCCAGCCTCTTCAAGCATGCGCTTCATTTCTGCAATATCATCCGCGCCGGTCACGACGACCACGCCGCCGTCAAACAGCCCGGAATCCACGAAAGCTCGCACCGTGCGCACGACAATCGGCTCGCCGCACAGCGGATAGAGTACCTTATTGCGGTTAAGTCCCATGCGGGAGCCGCGGCCCGCCGCAACGATCACAGCAGCGTTCATCAAAGATCGTCCTCCCCGTCCAGCAGCTCATACATGAGCGCAGCGTCGTTCTTGCGCACGGTCTCCGCGACCTGCAGAATGCGGAACTTCGCCATCTTCTCGCCGAAGCGGATCTCCAGCACGTCGCCTTCCTTGACCTCGCTGGACGGCTTGGCCACCTTGCCGTTGATCGTCACTCTTCCGCCCTCGCTCGCCTCCTTGGCCACCGTGCGGCGCTTGATGATGCGGGAAACCTTCAGGTATTTATCGAGTCTCATAAGTTACGCTTCCTTTCTTGGGGACGCCGTCCCCAAACCCCTGGCAGGGACATCGTCCCTGCACCCTTCTTCGCTTCGCGCTTGCTTGACGCCGCCCATCATGGCAAACTTCGTTTGCCAACAGAAAAAGAATGCTTTGCTAACCTTCTCATACAACCCCGGGTCCAGGGGACCGCAGCCGAGTGCGTCCAGTGGACGCATTCAACGAGGCGGAGCGTCGGAAATCACAAGGAGCGTTTGCGCGACTATGTGAGTTTCCCGGATCGTGAGAACCCTGGTGGTTTTAAGGGGGTATGGGAGTCCAGAGGGATGTAGAGCACCGGAGCCGAGCACGTCCAGTGGACGCATTGAGCGAGGCGAAGCGTGGGGAATCGCAAGGAGCGCTTGCGCGACTATGCGAGTTCCCCGAGAAATCCAAATCCCCCCCTCATCCCTTTGGGCCCAGCGCAGCGCGTCCTGCGCTGCAGGCAATCCCTTAAACATACAAATCGATTTTTATACTTCTCTTACTCGACTTGCCATCACCGGCAGGCAGCACACAAACGGATAGATATACCGCCCCGCCATCACCGGCCCCAGCAGGAACGTGCCCCACAGCAGCACCGGCAAAAGCGCGCAGACAAAGCTCTTCCACCGCCCAAGATACATCTCCCGCAGCGCAAAATACAGCATCACCCAGACGATCAGGCCCATGTTGAACAGATAGCCCACGACCGGGATCTGCATTGCGCCCTGTGCGCCGAAGCGCCAGGAGAACGACGAGAGCACGCGCGGCGCAAGGCTTTGAGAAGATATCCGCTCGAAGTCGCACCAGTCGTAATACAGGTCGGAGATCCCCATCTGCAGGTAGTAGCCCGATACGCCGTATTCGCCATAGGGATACCAGAAGGAATACGTGTGCATGAGCAGCGCGTCAACATACGCCTTCGGGCATTTTACAGCGATGCTCACATATGCCTGCGCATATCTGCCCGGATCAGAGAGCAGCTGTGCCGTATCAAATTCAAACTTCACCGGATCGGAGATCGTCGGATCGTAGAGCCGCCAGCTCTCTCCCGGCATCAGTTCGTCGATCGCCTGCTTTTCCTGCGGCGTGAGCCTGTCCTCATGCAGATTCCGCACGCGTGCCATCTGCTGGATCGGCCAGGAGAGCATCTCGCACAGATCACCCTCCTTGGCGTTTGTTGCAGCCTTCATCACGCCGTTTGCGCCCATGCACAGCGCCATCGCCAGCAATGCTGCAAGCGCCGTGCGCAGCGCTTTCTTTCTTAAAAGGAGCAGCGCCGGCACGAACCAGACAGCCAGGGCATAGAGCGCATTGTTGCGCAGCAGCAGCATCCCCGCGCCGCAGAGCGCAATCCCCGCAGCGAGCTTTTTATCCTTCTTTTCAAGCACCAGCACCTCACGCATCAGCGCCAGCGTCAGCACAAACAGGCCGGAAAACAGCACATCCTTCGTCGCATTGACGGCCATCATCATATGCAGCGGATAAAGCGCAAAGAAAACCGCGCTCAGTTTCGCCGCGCGCGCGCCGCTCTGTCTATGGATCGAAGCGCACACAAGCGCAAAGCACGCCGCAAGTCCCGTCATCTGGATCAGCGTATAGAGTGCTGCGCCAAGGTTGATATTTCCCAATGCGCGGCCGAGCGCAACGCAGCCGCCCATCAGCAGCGTATGCAGCAGCGGATGATGGGACGAATACTGCCCGGTGAACACCTGTTCCAGCTGGAACGGCACGTCATAGGCAAACGAACCGGGGAACGCGATCAAAAACATCGGCACATAGCAAACAAGAATCAGCAAAAACGCCTTCCCGGCCGAAAAAGCACCGTCCCAGTCGGGCTTATTCGCATTCTTTTCGCTTTGCCCAAGCAGCAGGCGCAGCGCCGCAACCACCGGCAGCACAAGCGCCGCGCTCACAAGCAGCCCCTGCGCGATTCGGCTCTCGCCATAGTGCTCCGCCTGCCAGCCAAAGGCGGCAAACAGGGCGTACATCACGCCGCCAAGCGCAATCGTCACGCGCCTGCGAAGCATGCCTTCCTTCATTCCCTGCGCCTCCTTCCGCCGTCGATTCCTGCAGTCAGTTTAACACAACCGCGCAAAATACACAATTGTTTCCCTATCATTCTCCCTCGCGCGCCCGACTCTGCGTATATTTACGCATTGTTTTCCGTTTTGCAACATATTCCTGCCACATTTGCTCGCTATACTGATTTCAACAAAGGTCGAATCCCCTTTCACCTTTGCAGCGCCTTCGCCTCTTCCCCTCCGCGCGAAGGCAGATTCTTCCTTTTTCTTCCCCTTCCACACGAAGAGCGCCGCAGATTTCCCCTGCGGCGCTTTTCTCTTTGGCGAAAAATGCAGCGTGCTGCCGAGAAAAAAAGAAGCGGTATTCACCGCTTCTTATCGCTGATCGTTTAATTCTGCGGAGGCAGTAGTCTCCTCCTTCGGCAGTTCGCCCAGCCTTTCCATGATCTTCTGATACAGATACGGCGCATTCTCCGGCCATCGCGCACAGAAGCGCTTGGCCTGTGCCTTGGTCGCCGCC
Organism: Clostridiales bacterium; assembly: GCA_015056305.1. GTDB lineage: Bacteria > Bacillota > Clostridia > Christensenellales > Aristaeellaceae > Ventricola. The sequence goes on from SVGO01000097.1 coordinate 5,062, forward strand.
GTAAGCGTCATGGAAAAGATTTCTTCTCCGGATTCCAGCGCCCGCAGCGTGACGGCATAGCCGTTCCCGCTGGGCTTATACTCCGATGGCATGGACAGCTCATCCAGCACCCGCCTGCGCCATGCCGCGCTGTGCTGCTCCAGCTTCTCCTGCTGAGAGGCACGGATGCGCGGGGCAAAGAGTTCCATGCTCTGCCTGCCCTCGGGTGTAAGAATGAGCAGCGTTCCCTCCAGGTGGCGCGATTCGCGCACAAGGCCCGCTTCCTTCAGGCCGGAAAGCGCCAGAAAAAACTGGAACTGGCTCTCCAGGCCGGTTTCCACGACAAAACGAAGCAGCTGTTCCTCCGTGCAGCCGCCCAGCCGGTCAAGCGCGCACAAAAGTACGAGCTTATCTTCCTCTTCTGTGGCATGCACGTCAAACACGCTCGCACCTCCTTGCCAGGTCAATTTCAAGCTTCCTGTCCGTCATCTTCGACCAGGTAGCCTTCCAGCGCCTTGAGCAGATCGTCGCAATCATCGCTGTAGATATCCATGCGGATCGGACGGGAAAGATCAATAGAAAAGATACCGAGGATGGACTTGGCGTCCACCACATAGCGGCCGGAGCGCAGATCCATATCATACGGATAACGATTGACAAGACTCACAAAATTCTTGACGTGATCGGTCATCATCGTCAGGCGAATGTTCACGGACTTCATACAGACGATCCCTTCCTTTTTCCATACATGTACGTATTATACCCCAAACCGAAATTGATTGCAAGACGTGACGGATGTCATCCGTAAGCGCAGAAGTTTTTCGAAAAAAATTCAGAAAAACGGTTGACAATCCCATACAGGTGATGTATACTATGTCTCGTGCTTGGGGTCTTAGCTCAGCTGGTCAGAGCGCCACGTTGACATCGTGGAGGTCGTAGGTTCGAGCCCTATAGACCCCACCAGCTAAGTGTGAGTTAGTCGCCACACTGGATGCCGCTTCCGATAAGGAAGCGGTTTTTCTTTATATTGCTTAGTTTTTGATAGTTGAAGCGCGCTTCGCTTTTCCTTTGATGGGATGGCTGGCGCGCTTTTTGTTTATTCTTTTATCATTTAATTTTTGACCTCTTTGCTGTTTTTTCGCAAATAATCAAGAATTTAATCAAAAACCGCTCAAAATCACCCTCAAAAAAGCCTTGTGGCGTATAGGTTTTTTGAACTCATCAGACAATCAAAAAAACAATCAAAATCAGGCATTTCTTGCCTCAAGCGCAGAGAGGTACTTCATCACACCTTCTTTTCTTCTTCTGGCATAGATGGTTTCGACCATCCTTGTGTCTGCATGACCCATCAAATCTGCGATTGCAGAGGAGGCCATTCCACTCTCTTTGAGCTGTGTGGCGAAGGTTGTCCTGAAGTCATAGGAGCAAAAGCCTATAATCCCAAGATGTTTGAAGGCTCTTCTGTAGGTTCTCATGGCTCTTGAGTATTTTCACATTCAGAAAAGGTCGTGATTTCGTGTCCCGAAATAGGAATGTTTCTAATCTTATGAACGCGCTCGCGCAGTATACCAATAATAGTCCCTATTCGGTAACTCATGGCATCGAAAGTTACTTTCATGGGAATGTTCCTCGAATTTTTCAAATGCCCACTTACGATGAATACGGCATTCCCGCAAATGTTTCCGAGATATTTGGGGCGCGCAGAAGGAAATTTGACCGATTAGAAACATGTATAAAATGGTTACTCTTTATCAAGGAGCGGCTTTACTGGCGGTACAATTGACTTCTCTTTAGGAAAAAACATTCAATTGATTTCTATAAATCAATTAATGACCATCGCCAAGGTATAGAAATGGGATATTTCCAAGTTACATACAAAAAAGACGCTTGCGACCATACGCAAGCGCCTACCCTTTACACTTTTCTTTGGCAGAGATTGCTTCTTTTATCATAATATTATTTTCTCAATTTTACTAATTATTATTAGATTTTTCAAAGCCACGAAGTGGCTTTGACATCGTGGAGGTCGTAGGTTCGAGCCCTATAGACCCCACCAGTACAGTTGGTCTTGTCAGCCAACACCAAACGATCGGAAATATCCGGTCGTTTTTTTGTGCTTCTTCGGAGGTCTATAGGGCGAGAATGGGCGGTAGTGAATGACAGCCCAGTGGGCTGTCAGAGCCGCCTGACCGACGAGCGTCGAGCGAGGAGAAAGAGACCCTATAGACCCCACCAGCGCAGTAGTAAGTTAGTCGTCACATTGGATGCCGCTTCCGATAAGGAAGCGGTTTTTCTTTATACTGTTGGGTTTTTTTGAGGCGGGAATGAATCTTTTTTCGAAGGCTCGTTCCCTCTTTTCTTTATTCTTTTATATCCGATTTTTATGACCTGTTTTCTGCGCATTTGCGAATTATCACAAATGCGTTTTTAAGCCTTATCAGAGAGCATTGAGGAATTCAAGCAAAACTAGATTTCTCATTACACCTTTCTTGCGCTATTTTCATCGCATTATAGAATTGCTTTTCTGCAAAGCAAGTGCTATAATGCGATATATTAATGGAAAAATGTGCTTTTTGAATTCAAAACGTATTTGGAGAATGATTCAACATGCTTAAAGCAAGAAGACGCAAGCCGCTCTTTCTCTCCGCGGCCATTCTGGCCATCCTTCTGGGCACCGTGCTCGTCGGCAGCACGTTTGCTTCCGGCGTGGACTATGATACCGAAGAGAAGGGGGATCCGGGCAGCAATTACAAGGTGGCCTTTGAATACCATAACGGAGCCGACAGCTATGTGCCCATGGAGAACTCTGCTGCACTGACTGGAGATATGCTCTGGTGCCCCGGCAAGACGGAAATTGTGTATCTGAAGCTGACCAACAACGAGCTTTTTCCGGTTGACTGCTCGCTGAAACTCAATGTGACCCAGAACGACTTTGACGGCATGTTCACCTATGCGGTGATTGAAAACGATCTGAAATCGTCGCCTGCCGATCATCCCAGCAACTGGGGCGATTTCCGTGACGCCGCGAGCAAAACAGGCACCTTGAGCGTAGGCGAGCATAACCTGCGCAACGGCAATCCCGAAAATCACGAAGATGTCATCCTTCTTTCTCCGGGCAGCAGCCGCTGCATGGCTGTGGCGATCCACATGAGTGAGAAGGCGTCCTCTGACTATGCATCTCCCAAGAATAATGAGAAGACCATGAACTTTAAATTTGTGCTGCAGGTGAACGCCAACTTCATGCCCGGCGAAACTCCTGTGCCCGGAAAGGCCAAATGATCACACGCCATAGAGAGGAAATCGTTTTATCATGAAAAAGCTTCTGATTCTCAGCTTCTGCGCTGTGATCCTGCTGACTGTCGTATCCGGCTCGATCGCTTTTTTCACGGATTCCGTTCAGACGGACAACAACGTCATCACTGCCGGCAGCATCGACATCACGCAGTATGAATACGAACGCGAAAAGGGCGAAGACGGCAGCTACACCAGCAAGCTGCAGCCCTATTCGCAGGATCAGACGATCCATCCCTGCGTGCAAAGCAATCCGACGCGCGTGGATGTTATCATAACCGATCCGAATGAGGTTCAGCAAACACTGAATCTGTATGTTTCGGGCATGCACAACTTCGTGGACAAGATCGTGACCGTGAAAAACGAGGGCGCCAGCTACGCCAGCGTGCGCACGTATGTCGCGGTGCCCGCCACGGCCGAGGGTGTTTCCTGGATTCACCTGGACAAAAACACGCAAGGCGGCTGGGTATGGCACGACATGGTCGGCGATGAAAACGCAGCCGAAGGCTCGACTGAAGGCACAACCGAAGGCTCGACTGAAAGCTCGACCGAAGGCACAACCGAAGGTTCGACTGAAGGCGCAGCCGAGAACCCGATCGAAGACATCATCATCCGCGGTCAGGAAATCGATGGAAAATTCTACAACATCCACGTTGCCACGAACACCCTGGCGCTCGCCCCGGGCGCAACCACCGCGCCGAGCCTGCTGGGCTTCTATCTGGACAGCCAGTTTGGCAGCAAGGACGGCCACTACCTTTTCACCGATGAAACGGGCAAGACCCACGATCTGGGCAGCGACCCCGAGCTGTCGATCCTCGTCGCCTCGGAAGCCACGCAGGCCATTGGCTTTGTGGGCAATGAAGATCCGCTGAACCTGGTTTTCCAGAATGCATACGACGCGCTGAACACCGTCTTCGGCGCGCCCGCCGAGC
>SVGO01000098.1 GCA_015056305.1 Clostridiales bacterium
CTGGCATCTGGCGCGCTCTTTTTCCTCGAGCCGGTTCTGCATCTGATGGATACGCCGATCGAGATCTTTGCAGACGCGCTGTCCTATCTGCGCATTCTGCTGCTCGGCGTCCCCTTCCTCGCCTGCTATAACCTGTATGCGGCGCTGCTGCGCGCGGCAGGCGACACAAAGGCCGCGTTTTATGCCGTCGTGGTTTCTTCTTTATCGAACGTCATCCTGGACATTCTGCTCGTCGTGATTCTTCCGATGGGCGTGACCGGCGCTGCAATCGCAACGGCAGCCTCGCAGATGGGCATGACGGTCTTTATCGCGCTGTTCGCTAGGAAAAAGCACCCCGATCTGTTCCGCCTTGCGGGCAAGCCGCGCATGGACGCCGCCGTCATAAGCGAAGGCATCCGCTTCAGCGCACCGCCCGCCATCAAAAACAGCATCACTTCCTTTGGCCATCTGGCGCTGCAGAGCTTCATGAACAGCTTTGGCGCAGCCACCGTCCTGGCCGTCACGACGGCATACCGCGTGGACTGCATCACGCTGCTGCCCATCATCAATCTCGGCGCAGCGATTTCCATCATGACCGCGCGGGCCAAGGGCGCGCAGGACGACGCAAAAATCCGCGCCTGCCTGACGACCGGTATGCTCCTGATGCTCTTCATCTCTGCCGCGCTCGCCTCGGCCATGTATCTCTTTGGCGGGGCGTTCATCGCGCTCTTCGGCGTCACGGGCGGCGCGCTCGCCGAAGGCAGGGTCTTTTTTCAGGATCTCTCGATCTTCTACCCCATCTTCGGCGCAGGCATCGTCCTGCAAAGCGTGCTGGAAGGCGAAGGTGATATTTCCTTTTGCAGCATGGTCGGCATCGGAACGCTCCTGCTGCGCATCGCGCTGTCGTATCTCCTCAGGCCTGTTTTTGCCGAGCGGACAATTGCGCTGGCAGAAGGCTTCACCTGGGTGGTCATGCCGATGATCTTTGTCTGCCGCATGTATCTTCGCGCGCACAGGCGCAGAGCGTCCGCCTGAAACGCCCTTCTTTCCATCTCTGATTATGCAAAAACACCCGGCACAAGCCGGGTGTTTTTTTGCCTTGAATTTACAATCTAAGTGCAACAGTCAAAAGAAATAGTGACCCATGGCTGAGAATCCTTTAAAATGGTGTTTGCGGACTACCAGAAAAGGAGACAGCTATGGATCACTATCATCATCTTAGCATAAGTGAGAGAGAAAGTATACTGTTTATGTGCGGCGAAGGAAAAGGAATTCGCGAAATTGCTGCTGCGCTTGGCAGAGCTGCATCGACGATAAGCAGGGAACTGAAGAGGAATAAAACAAAGACTGAATACTCCCCCTCACAGGCGGAGAAAAAGTATCGTGTGAGAAGAAAGCGTTGCTGTCCCCGAAAGGTGTTGGCGGATCCGGCTGCCAAGGCACTTGTAAGGAGACTCTTTCTGGAAGAACAGTGGTCTCCCGAGCAGATTTCCAATCGTCTGAAAGAAGAGAAAAATGCCGTTCAAATTAGTTTTGCAACGATATATCGTGCAATATATGCAAGAGTGTTCGATGAAAAAAAGCTATCCCATGGCGAACGTGGAGTTGTTCGTAAACTGCGCCATCGCGGCAAAACACGCCATAAGAAAGGCACGGAAGAAACCAGAGGAAAGCTCAAAATCAGCAATCCAATTGAAGAACGACCGACAGAGGCTAACGAAAGAAGCGAATTGGGCCATTGGGAAGCCGATACCGTCGCAGGAAAAACAGGTTCTTCATGTTTAATTACCTTGGCTGACAGAAAATCTCGATTCCTTCTTCTAAAAAAGATTCCTAAGAAGAACTCAGTATATGTTAGAGACGGGATTGTTGAACTTCTGCAACAGCTTCCTTCTGAAAAAGTAGCTTCGATTACACCGGACAGAGGTAAGGAATTCTCGCGGCATTCAGAAATCACGAAGGCAATGAACGGATTGCAATTCTATTTCCCCAAACCTCATGCGCCTTGGGAGCGAGGAACTAACGAAAACACAAACGGCTTGATCCGCGAATATTGCCCTAAATCAATTGATTTAGAAACCTTTGATGACAGCCACTTCTCTGCCTTCACTGCCAAATTGAATCGACGTCCGCGCAAATGCCTCGGTTGGAAATCTCCCTATGAGGTTTTCTTTGACGTGGTGTTGCAATTGACTTGACAATTCAAGCTTAAAATGCTAATGAGTGCAATTTATCTGGAGAATACAATCATCCAGATCCTGCCGCAGGGAGTACGCGTAAAATTCGCTTGGGAGCCGTGGACGATTATAGGATGGGAGGAGTTTCAGGAAGTCTGCGTATGTTACGCTAACTATGCGACGAAGGGAAGGCCTGGGGCTACTAAGATCGTTTGTTTTGTAAAAAGGGGCGAAAAAAGAAGTTTTTTGACAGGCAGGTGGAAAACGGAAGGTCCTATTTTTCATTATCGCAGCATACTCAGGCCAGTGTATTCAGATGAACTATATGAAATTGTCAAGGAACATTGTCCATACAAGGTTCCGGATTTGTGTCATACGGTGAGATACCGGCTGCATGAGGATTATTACGAGATGAAAAAGCGGCGGCGCTGACAAACCGCCGCTTCTTTATATTTCGAAAAAAGTGAAAGCACGAGTACGATGTGCTGGGCCAGCTGATCCGGGTGAACGAGGGGAGAGAAAACGCGACATGGACGTACAAATACGACCTTGGCGGAAACATCCTTGAAAAGAAGAAATATGCGTATGTACATAATCTGCAGGGTAATGTTGCTGCGCTTATTGATGTCGGTAAATGTCAGTGAATGTCATTTTGACGCTGGAATAGAAGTGTGATAGTTTATCCACAGGGGAACCGAAATCAGGGAACGGCGGGAAGTATAAGCCTGCGGATTTGATTTATTCTGCATCGAGATGACTTCCTGATAAAAGGAGATTTTTCCGTTTTGCTTGATAGAAAGTGATTGCAGAAGCGATTTCGATTCCTGAGACGATTTTGAAAAATACATTGATGAAAGGAATGAGAGAATGAAGCAAGGATGGATTCAGGTTCAAAACAATGGTGCACAAGAGATGCTGGCCCCCAAGACGCTGGCGACGATGGTGTATATGGACGAAACACAGGAAAAAACTGTGAGTGATGCGCTTTCGGATGGATTTATTGCAGAATATACGCATGCAATGACGACCACGGACGATGCACGCATTCATAATTTCACGGGTCCAATTCATTACACGGGAATGGGCCGCGCGTGGATTTCTGAGGAAATCTCAGAAGGGGATGTGGTTCAGATCAACGGGCAGAATGTCGACGTATTCACGTGTTCTGAGGGACAGGGCGTGGCGCCGAAGGATTGTTGGGGATTCTTTGTGATTGATGAATCGGGCATGCACTTTGGCGTGATGGGCGGCAGCCAGCTTGGCGCTTCAGGGATTTCCGATTTTAGTTATTCCGGCGAGTGTGTGAAGCTCATGGACGAGAAGGTGGATGGAGTTCAGAACTGGAGGATCAAGTTTATTACCAGCGGAATCCTTACTTTTTCGAAGAACATGGTTGTTGATGCATTCCTTGTTGGCGGCGGCGGAGCCGGCGGCGCGGAAATTGGCGGTGCAGATGGCAACAGTGGCGGTGGCGGCGGCGGCGGCGGCTGTACGGTCTGCGAGACAGTATATATTAGCAGGAACGAGCCGTATGCAATTGAGATTGGATCCGGCGGTGTGAATGAAAATGGCGGCGACACGAAAGCATTTGGCTTGATTGCCAATGGCGGCACTGCTGCAAACAACGGCTATGGCGGAAGCGGCGGAAGCGGCGGCGGTGGCGGCGGCTACTATAATCTGTCACAGCGTGCCCAGAATGGCGGCAGCGATGGAGGGAGCGGCGGAAATAACGCAGGCGCCTGGCATGGCGGCGATGGTCAAGGAACGACGACTCGTGAATTCCATGAGGAAAATGGAACCCTCTATGCAGGCGGCGGTGGCGGCGGCGCGTATGAGGGCGGCGGCGCGGGAAACGCTGGCGACGATTCCGCAGGCGCCGGCGGCAGCAATGCGCCTGCCAACCGTGGCGGCGGCGGCGGCGGTGCAAACGGAGGAAATGGTGCGCGAGGAAACGGCGGAAGCGGTGTTGTGATTATCAGAAATACAAGGGGGTAATCTTATGAGATATGCAGTTATTGGTGACGGTGTTGTGAAGAATATCGCCGAGAGCAACAGGCCGTTGAATGTGAATTGGGTGGCACTTGCTGAAGGGGCAACCGTAAGCATTGGCGACACTTACAAAAATGGGGTGTATTATGACCCAAAGGGCGCAGCGAGGTTGATGCCAGACACGGCACTTGTTGCTGGAATGCTTGAAGCGATGATGGAGGGTGTAGCGAATGCTTGATAAAAAAGTGATGTATGCAATTGGGCAGGTAGCAGCGAGAACTGCCAGAATGCAGGCTCCGGACAGCGATGCGAATGAAGTTATTGATTTTGTGCCTCTTCTTAAACCCTGGAAAGAAGGCGTCCAGCTGGCTGGTGAGATTGTTATCGATAGCGGGGTTCCGTATCGGACCATTACCAGCCATGACAGTGCCGGTAATCCTGAGTGGAGGCCGGAAAATACCCCTTCGCTTTTTGCGCCATACCATGGTACGGACAGGGCGCATGCGCTACCGTGGCGAGCGCCAACAGGCACGCATGATGCATATCAGAAGGGTGAATGGATGATTTGGACGGATGGCAAGAAATACGAGTGTGCAGAAGACAATACTGTATGGGATCCTCAAATTATGCCCACGGCCTGGATTGTCGGTAATGATACCCCGTGACGGACAATGATTCTCTGGTTACAAATCGAAAGACTGATCGGAAGGCGACATAATAAAGAAATAGCCATATGAATGTAGTTACTTGAGGTATGTTAACCAGAGGATATGTTTTTTGTGATGTCACAGACTTTTCGGACTAACAGCATGTTGACTGTGGGAAGGAGGGAGTGGATGGTTTCTGCAGAGTGGCTTTTCAAAAATCATTTGAGACACAGTGCAACAGTGAAGCTGTTGAATTCTCAAGTTTTTCGGGATGCTGGGCAAAGTAATAATGATGAAGAGAATGAAAGCATTGAGTCAATGACCTTACATCGTCATTCGTTGGAAGTTTCATCGAATAAAAAAAGTGAATCAAATCCGACGGAACGAATTGCACTGATGTTGTGCGAGACGCCGGGGGTGTGTGATCTGGAAAAGGAAAGAGCGGCATGTCTTGAGAAGTATCAGCGTTATCTTGCACTTTTTGATTATGTTATGGGATGCTTGAGCAACAAGGAAAGATGGTTGGTTCATCAATTTTTTGTTCAGGGAGTTTCGCTGGCGAATATCTCATTGCGCGCTGACAGTCCATATGAAGGCTATACGCGGACATCGATATGGAGATGTAAGGAGCGAATTCTGCAAAAAGCCGACAGTTGTTTATCGGCTATGCTTTGAGCGATGGAATAAGACTTTTATAGGACAAGCTTAAGGTATTTGTACACCGTCGGCCTGCTCAGCTTGCACACTCTTGCCAGTTCACTGACGTTCATCTTCTTGGCTGCATACGCCTGATAGTGCCATGAAAACCTAAGAATATAAAGAAAAACCACTTCCTGTTCGGAAGCGGCATCCAGTGTGGCGACTAACTCACTACTGCGCTGGTGGGACCGGAGCCTGCCGCCGCCAGTGGCGGAAATAGGCAGGCGGAGCGTCGGGAATCGCAAGGAGCCGAAAAGCGACTATGCGAGTTCCCCGGGTGATCGTTTCTCGCCCTATAGCCCCTAAGAAACAAAAAAGAGATCGGTTGTTTACCGATCTCCGTTGCCGGGTGACAAGTCCGGCTGTACTGGTGGGGTCTATAGGGCTCGAACCTACGACCTCCACGATGTCAACGTGGCGCTCTGACCAGCTGAGCTAAGACCCCAAGCACGTGTATTAGTATACATCTGAACCTCGAAATTGTCAACACCTTTTTTATACTTTTTTTCGATTTTTTGAAATAGGAGCTCCCCCCTGCTTTGCGGGCTGCTCGCGGGGAACAAAGGGGGTGTGGTCGTCGGGGCGCTTGCATTCGCATATGCTTTCGGGTATAATGGGGGCGTATGAATGCGGAAGGAGAGCGATCTGATTATGAAGACAGTCAACATCCGTCTGACAATGATGACGGATCATGTGAAAAACTTTGTGAGCCTCGTGAACCGGTATCCGTACGATATGGATCTGCGGTCCGGGCGGTATGTGGTGGACGCGAAGTCGATTCTGGGCATCTTCTCGATCGATCTCTCACGGCCGATCCGTATGGATATTTACAGCGACGACTGCGACGACCTGCTCAGGGCGCTGGAAGGCTATATCGTCAAGGATGCGCCCGACAAGGCGTAAGGCGTCGGCTGGGATAAAGGGGAGGAAAGCCCATGTTTGATGTGCATGCTACCGAAGAAGAGGACAAGCTGGTCCTGCTTTGCGCCCTTAATCGCCTGGGCGGATGTACAGAAGAACAGCTCCTGCGCTTTGTCGTGGAAACGGGGCTGGTTTCTCAGTTCCGGTTTTTCCTGGCGCTGGGCGGGCTGAAGGAATCGGGCTTTGTTCGCGAGGCGCATCATGTGGAGGGAACGATCCTCATCCTTACGCCGCAGGGGCGCCAGAGCGTGGAGCTTTTCGGGTCGCAGATCCGCGCCTCCCAGCAGATCCGCCTGGAGGAGAACGCCGGGAACTGGCGGCGGCGCATCCGCGATGAGCAGCAGATGCCGGCCGACTGGAAGGAAACGGACAATGGCTTTGTCGTTACCCTGCGCGCGCTGGAAGGCGGCGCGGAGATTTTCAACCTCACGCTGACCACGGCGACAAAGGCGCAGGCGAAACGCTTTTGCCAGCGTTGGCCTGCGCGCGCGCCGTATCTGTACCAGACCATCATGGAACAGCTGGGCGAAACAGCCCGACAGGAAGAACCGGAAAAGGAATAATCCTCACGCGCTTTCCCTCGGGAAGGCGCTTTTTTTGTGCGCCGCAATGGCGCGGCGCCCGGGCATGCGAAAACCGCCTCCGGTTGTCCGGAGACGGTTCTCGTTCGGAAGGGAATCAATAGGGAAGGGAAAAGGAGGTTCGCTGCCTTCGCTTTGGAGGGGGGGATGCGAAGGCGGTAAAGGAGGAAGATCCTTTACAAAAACGATTATACTGTCAGATTGTGACGGGAATATGATCGGGTGGCAAATTCCGCGGGGAGGATTCGCGGCGGTCAGTGGCGCAAACTCGGGTAAAACGATTGAGGTTTTCTGCCCATTGTGTTACACTGATTCAAGGAGCGGCGTATGCCGTATAGCAAAATTACAGCGCGGACAATGTCTGCGACGACGGAGGTTTCTATGAGACTGGATAAATATCTCAAGGTGTCGCGCATCATCAAGCGGCGCACCGTCGCCAAGGAGGCCAGCGAGGGCGGCCGCGTGACGATCAACGGCAAGGTCGCCAAGCCCTCTTCAGAGGTCAAGGAAGGGGACGTACTGGAAATCCGCTTCGGCGAAAAGATGGCGCGCTTCCGCATCCTCAAGGTCGCGGAGGTCGTCAGGAAGAACGACGCGGGCGCGATGTACGAGCTGCTTGAGGGCGAGGAGGATCTTTGATGAATGCTGCGGTGATCGTTGCCGCCGGACGCGGCACGCGCATGGGGCTGGAGCGCAACAAGGTGCTCTACCCCCTCTGCGGTGCGCCGATTATTGTGCATACCGTGCGCGCGTTCGCGGGCAGCGGCCTGTTTGACGGCGGCATCGTCGTCGTGACGGGCGAAGACGATATGCAGGAAATGCGCGCGATGATGGAAAGCGCAGGCCTTGCCGTAGCGTTTGCGCCTGGCGGCGCGGACCGGCAGGAGAGTGTGCTCAGCGGCGTCGCCGCCTGCCCGAAGGACTGCGATATCATCGCCATCCACGACGGCGCGCGGCCGCTTGTTTCCCGCGAGGTGATCGAGCGGACGATTGAAAGCGCGAAGCAGTACGGCTCCGGCGTCGCCGCGGTGCCGCTTAAGGACACGATTAAGCGCGTTGATGCCGACGGCGTGGTGATCGACACGCCCGTGCGGGATACGCTGCGCGCCGTGCAGACCCCGCAGACATTTCGCGCTGCGCTCATCCGCGAGGCGCATGAAAAGTATAAAAACGGCGAACGCGCCACGGACGACGCGATGCTTGTCGAGCGCATGGGCCATGCCGTGCGCCTGACGCAGGGCGACGTGGAGAACATCAAGCTCACAACGCCCGAGGACATGCTGCTCGCCGAGCAGGTGCTGCTCCGTCGGGGAAATGCGCAAAAGGAGGAACCTGCGATGATCCGCATCGGATACGGATACGACGTTCACAGGCTGGTGGAGGACAGGAAGCTGATCCTGTGCGGCGTTCATATTCCGTACACGCTGGGCCTGCTTGGCCACAGCGACGCGGACGTTGCGCTGCACGCGCTGACCGACGCGCTGCTGGGCGCGGCGGCGATGGGCGACATCGGCCGCCACTTCCCGGACACGGATCCCAAATATAAGGGCGCGGACTCGGGAAGGCTGCTGGATCATGTGATGGAGCTTATCTGGGAGAAGGGCTACGTCGTGGGCAATGTGGATGTGACGATCATCTGCCAGCGGCCCAAGCTCAAGGATTACATCGAGCAGATGAGGGGAAACGTTGCCGCACACCTGAAGGTGGACGTCGATTGCGTGAATGTGAAGGCGACGACGACCGAGAAGCTGGGCTTTGAGGGCGAAGGGCTGGGCATTTCCACGCATGCGGTGGCGTTAATCATGAAGAAATAAACCGGAGAAGAAATTGGCAAAGAAGAGAAAAAAGAAAGGGCCGGGGCTGCTTACCCGGCTCTTTGATGCGGTGCTTTCGCTGATCGACTGGCTGTGCGAGGGCGTTGCAAATGCGGCGGTCGCGATGATAAACGGTTTGCTTGCGCTGGTGCGGGCGCTGCTGCTGGGCGCGTGGCGGATGCTGTGCTTGCTGGCGCGGCTGATTGCATGGCCAATTGTGCGGATGTGGCGGCTGTGGCGCGGGCGGAGGAACCGCGCATGGCGGTGCTTACGGCTCACCGGCGGAGAATTTGAAGCATATGTAG
>SVGO01000099.1 GCA_015056305.1 Clostridiales bacterium
ATTTGTTATGAAGAAGTTTTTCGCGCTTGTCCTCGCTGTGATGCTGATGGCTTCCGCCTGTGCGCTGGCCGACGGCAGTCTCGTCGTCTATTCTCCGCATGACGCGGATCCGCTCAACGCCGGCGTGGCGATGTTCCAGGCTGCGTATCCGGATATCGACGTGCAGGTCATCGCGGCCGGCACGGGCGAGCTCGCGCAGCGCGTCGTCGCTGAGAGCGAGAATCCGCAGGGCGACGTCTTCTGGGGCGGCGGCGCGGATACTCTGGCGGGCTATGTCGATTACTTCGACGCGTATGTCTGCGCCAATGACGACGTGATCGGCGAAGCATACAAGGATGCGGCCGACCTGTGGATCGGCGAGTCCCCACTGCCGATGGTCATCATCTACAACAAGACCCTGATCGACGAGGCCGACGTGCCCAAGACCTGGGATGACCTGTGCAACGAGAACCTCAAGGGCAAGATCGCTTACGCCTCCCCGGCGAAGTCCGGCTCTGCCTACACCCAGCTGTGCACCATGCTCTTCAGCAAGCCCACCATCGACGAGGGCTGGGACATGGTCTTCAACTTCATCAAGAATCTGGACGGCAAGATTCAGGATTCCTCCGGCAACTGCCATAAGCTCGTCGCTTCCGGCGAATATGCTATCGGTGTGACCATCGAGAAGTCCGCTGTCCTGTACAACGACAACCCGGATATCGGCTACATCTACCCGCTCAAGAACTCCGCTGTGCCGGATGGCGTTGCGCTCATCAAGAACTGCCCGAACCCGGACAACGCGAAGCTGTTCATCGACTTCGTTACCGGCCTGGAGTGCCAGACCGCCCAGAATAAGGATTGGGCCCGCCGCCCGGTCCGCAGCGACCTGACTCCGGAAGGCCTCGTTGGCCTGGATACCCTCGACCTGGGCGAGTATGACTTCGCGTATGCTGCCAACAACAAGGCCGAGATCGTTGAGAAGTGGAACGACCTGACCATCGAAGCCGAAGAGTAAGCGGCTGGCGCCGCGGCATCTCCGAAGAAGCATTGTATGTGATACATTGCTGAGCGGACGAGGCCGGGAGTATTTAGAAACAAATGAACGAACCGGGGGACGCCCAGTGTCGTGGGACACTCGGTGTCCCCCGTCTTTTGATCAAAGCATATCCCCTCCGTGGAGAAATGAGGAACGACAATTATGAGCAACGAAGTCATCATCAAGAATGCCGTCAAGCGCTACGGCGACTTTACCGCGCTGCACGACGTCTCCCTGAATATCGAGCAGGGCGAGTTTTTCACCCTACTGGGCCCGTCCGGCTGCGGCAAGACGACGCTTCTGCGCATGATCGCCGGATTCAACTCCATCGAAGGCGGAGATTTCTATTTCGGCGAGAACCGCATCAACGACGTGCCCGCGCATAAGCGCGACATCGGCATGGTCTTCCAGAATTACGCGATCTTCCCGCATCTGACGGTCGAGGAGAACGTCGCCTATGGCCTAAAGGCGCGCAAGACGCCCAAAGAGGAGATCGATAAGCGTGTGAAGGAAGCGCTGGAGCTGGTGCAGATTCTGCCCCTGGCCAAGCGCAAGCCCAGCGAGCTCTCCGGCGGCCAGCAGCAGCGCGTGGCGCTTGCTCGCGCGTTCGTCATCGAGCCGAGCGTGCTGCTGATGGACGAGCCGCTTTCCAACCTCGACGCGAAGCTGCGCGTGCAGATGCGCTCGATTATCAAGAAGCTCCAGCGCCGCCTGGGCATCACCACCATCTACGTCACGCACGATCAGGAGGAGGCGCTGGCCATCTCCGACCGCATTGCGGTCATGAATCTGGGCGAGGTCAAGCAGATCGGCACGCCGAGGGAGATCTATGCCAAGCCGGAAAACCCGTTCGTCGCGGGCTTCATCGGCGTGAGCAACTTCCTCAACTGCGAAGTGACCGCCAACGACGGAAAGACCGCGAAGGTCTCCATCAAGGGCGAACTGGATATCGAGGTGCCCGTGCGCCGCGCATACACCGGCAAGGCGCAGCTCTCCGCCCGTCCGGAGCAGCTCTTCTTCT
This sequence comes from Clostridiales bacterium, assembly GCA_015056305.1. Taxonomy (GTDB): domain Bacteria; phylum Bacillota; class Clostridia; order Christensenellales; family Aristaeellaceae; genus Ventricola. Next base: position 2,037 of record SVGO01000099.1, read on the forward strand.
CTGAAACGGGCATGCCGGGCAAGGTGCTCTTCTCGACGTTCCTGGGCGATTTCATCGAGTACGAGGTCGAGCTGGACGACGGCCAGATGCTCATCATCAACGAATACACCAAGGACACCACCGACGTGCACGAGGTGGGCGAGAGGGTGCATATCAGCTTCGACGCCACGCGCATCAGCATCTATGATGATGCCGAGGAGGTGCTCTCCAAGTGACAAACGCTCCGCGCCGGAAGCTGAAGCTCGACTTCTGGTTCTTTGTCAAGGCCATCGTGCTCATCAGCCTGTGCCTGTTCATCGTGTATCCGTTTTACACGATCCTGACCAAGAGCGTCTTTTCCAGCAAGGTGGAGGGCATGACGCTCTATAACTTCAATCGTTTCTTCACCAAAAAGTATTACTACCGCACGCTCATCCGCTCGCTGGTCATCTGCTCGTTCACGACGCTCTTTTCCTGCGTCATCGGCGTGTTCATCGCCTATGTGATGACCCGCTACAACGTACCGGGCAAGATGCTGCTGCATGTGCTGATCATCCTCTCGCTCATGAGTCCGCCGTTCATCGGCGCGTATTCGTGGATCGTGCTGCTGGGCCGCAACGGCCTGGTGACGCAGATGTTTACGAAAATCGGCCTGGCAGCGCCGACGATATACGGCAGAGACGGCATCATATTCGTCTTCACGCTGCATCTGTTCCCATATGTCTATCTGTATACCTCCGGCGCGATGAACAGCATCGACGCGTCGCTGGAGGAGGCTGCGGAGAACCTGGGCATGAACAAGCTGCGCCGCATCTGGACGATCACGCTGCCGGTCGTGCTCCCGTCGATCCTGGCGGGCTGCATCATGGTGTTCATGACCTGCCTTGCGGACTTTGGCACGCCGATGCTCCTTGGCGAGGGCTATACCGTGCTGCCGGTGCTGGTTTATAACGAGTACATGTCCGAGAGCGCGACGGACCCGTTCATGGCTTCTGCGCTGTCGGTGATCATCGTGGCCTGCTCCATGGTCATGCTGGCTATGCAGAAGCTGGTCGTGGAGAAGAAGAACTACACCATGAGCACCTTGCGCCCGCCGCAGGAGACGCAGCTGCATGGCCTCAAGCGCTTTGCCGCGTCCTTCCCGGTGTATCTGGTCATCTTCTTTGCGCTGCTGCCGCAGATCGTGGTCGTCTGCCAGTCGTTCGTGGAGCGCAGCTTCTCGGGCATGATCCAGGGCATCAACCTCAACAACTACCGCGCGATCCTGAGCCGACTCGGCCAGAACATCTTCAATACCTACGCGTTCTCGCTGGCGGCGATCGTGTTCATCGTGATCTTCGGCATCCTGATCTCCTACGTGCTGGTGCGAAAGAAGGGCAAGGCAGCCACTGTGATCGACACGCTGATCATGTTCCCGTACGTGATTCCGGGCTCCGTTCTGGGTATCGGTTTGATCGTCGCGTTCAACCGCAAGCCCATCATCCTGGTCGGCACCGCAGCGATCATGATCATCTCCTACGTCGTGCGCAAGCTGCCGTATACCGTGCGCTCGGGCAGCGCGTTCCTCTATCAGATGGATCCTTCCGTGGAGGAGGCATCGATCAACCTCGGCGTGTCCCCGATGAAGACGTTCTTCACGCTGACCGCGCGCATGATGCTTCCGGGCGTCATGTCCGGCGCCGTGCTCAGCTGGATCACCTGCATCAACGAGCTCTCCAGCTCGATCATGCTCTACTCCGGCAAGACCTCGACCATCGCGGTCGCGATCTATCAGGAGGTTGTGCGCATGAGCGACGGCACCGCCGCCGCGCTGGCGACGATCCTGTCTGTGACAACGGTCGCCTCGATGCTGCTGGTGTTCAAGCTCACCAAGGGCAAGGTCAAGATTGTCTGATTGCCTAAAACAGCATAAGCAAAGCCTCTTCGGTTTTCCGAAGAGGCTTTTGACATATGATTATTCTCGAATGCACTTGATCTTCTTCACAGCCGCTTCATCCGGCGTGATGTAGAGCGTGCGCTGATGCGTGTAGATCACAAAGCCTGCAGGCGTGCCGCCCGGCTTTTTGATGTAGCGGCGCAGCGTCGCATCGATGGGCACCTGCGCGGAGCGAACGCCCTTCGAATAATACGCCGCCAGCATCGCGGCCTCGGCGACTGTGCTCTCCGGCACGTCTGCGCTGTGCACGATGACATGAGAGCCGGGCATCTTCTGCGCATGCAGCCAGAGCTCGTCGCCCTTGGCGCCCATGGTCAGCCGCTCGTTTTGCAGCGCGTTCTTGCCGACCTCGATCTCGATGCCGTCGCAGGAGAGGAACTTCATCGGCTGAGAAGGCGCCTCCTTGCGCGGCTTCATCTTCGTGACCGTATGACGCACATGGCCGGATTTCTCCAGCATGGCGCGCAGCTCGCCAAGGCCCTGCGCGTCCGTGCATTTGCGAAGGTCGTCCTCCATCTGCTCCAGGTATTCCAGTTCCTGCTCGGCCCTGGCCTTCTGCTCGGCGGCCAGCGTCCTTGCGCCGCGCGCTTTCTGGTAGAGCTTGAAATAGCGCTGCGCATTCTGCGCAGGCGAGAGGGAGACGTCCATCGGGATGTCGACAGGCTCGCAGGTTTCGGTGTAGAAATTCTCCACCCGCGCGACGGCCTCACCCTTCTTGAGGCGATAGAGATTCGCCTGAATGAGCTCTCCCTTCTGGCGGTATTCTTCCATGCGCTCTGCGCCGGCAAGCGCCTCGTTCTGGATCGCAATCTTCTTTTCGCAGCGCTCGATGTGGTTCTTGAGCGTGTGCGCCAGCGAGCTTGCGCGCTGGTTCATGCGATCGCGCCTGTCGCGCTCGTAGAAATAGGCGTCCAGCGCGGCGCTCGGGCCGTCCGGATAGGCGACAGTCTTGGCACAGGGCAGGTGCATCTGTGCGAAAGGATAGACGTCGCCGGGCGCGCCGCTCTCGCTGAGATTGACCACACAGGGGCCCATGGCGGGCATATCGGCAAGATACTGCGCCAGCGCCTGCGCGGCCTGCTGCACGTCGATTTCCTGAACGAGCACGGCGGCGTCCAGTCCGATGCGCGCGCAGGCCTCGCGCGCCGCCTGCGGCGAGAAGCCCGCGATACAGCCGGAGATCGCCTTGTCCAGCTTGCCGCCGGTTTCGATGAGGCGCGCTGCGATCTCTTCAGCGGTCGCGGTCTCGGGGTTCAGCTTGCCCTGAGAGGGCGGATAGCTGTAGGGCAGACCTGGCAGCACCTGACGCACGCGGGAGATGTCCTCGCCGATGTGGCGCGCCGCGTCGATGATCCGTCCGTCCGCCGCGCGCAGGATGATGTTGGAGTGGCGGCCCATGATCTCGATGACCAGCGTCCTGGTGATGGTATCGCCGAGCTCGCTGAGCGCGCTGATGTCGAGTTCCAGAATGCGGTCGCCGCCGATGCGGCGAACGGCCTGCACACGGCCTGAACCCAGATACTTGCGCAGCAGCATGCAGAACATCGGCGGCTCCATCGGGCCGGTCTTGGCGTGCTCGCTCAGATGGATGCGTGCGGCATTGGCCGACGCGCTGAGCACGAGGCGATGATTGACGCCCTGCGCGCGGATGAGCAGATGAATCTCATCGCGTTCGGGCTGAATGACGCGGTCGACGCGTCCGTCCCTGAGTTTTGCGTTCAGCTCGCGCGCGACAAAGCCGAGCATCACGCCGTCCATGGGCATATCCCAAAACCTCCTTGAGGCAGATCGAAAAAAGTCTTTTCAATTATACCATGATTGTCGCCGGGCTCACAGCTGGCCCGAGCAATTGCGCTGAAATTCGCTAATCATCATTATACCATGCGCCGCAGAGAGAAGCAAACAAAATTGCGCTCCGCGCGGCATGGATAGGTCTTTGAGGGAATACACTCAAGCGGAATGAAGCGCAAGGAGTGATGAAGGATGAAATGGCCGAACACGCCAAAGCTCAGATTCAAACGGGCGAACATCGAGCGCGCGCTCATCGGATGCTCGGCGATGCTGGTGCTGCTGCTCTCAGTGCAGAGCCGGGATGTAGACCTGGAGCCTTATGAGGAACCGCTGGAGGAGATTCCGCAGGCGCAGGTGGCCGTGTCGGCAGGCAGCGCGGACATGCAGCAGACAGTGGTCTATTACGAGGATGGGGACGGTTATCTGGTGCCAGTGCAGCGCGACGTGATCCGGCAGGACGGCATCGCCAAGGCGACGCTGGAAATGATGGTCCAGAACGCGAGAAACGACATGGACGCGGCGCGTCTCGGGCTTTCGCCCGTGGTGCCGGAGGGCACGACGTTTGATCTGGACATCGCCGACGGACATGCGCGGGTCGATCTGGGGCGCGAGGCCCTCTCGGCCGCCAGCAAGCAGCAGGAGGAGAACATGCGCACGGCGATCGTCTGGGCGCTCACCGAGTTTGACACGGTCAGGGACGTCAATTTTCTGGTAGACGGCCGTCAGCGGGACACCCTGACCCACGGCACGAATATCTCCGGATCGTATACGCGCGTGGGACTCAATCAGGAGGAACCGACGGCCGAGGTTTTTGCCGGCGCCAGCGAGGTTCAGATGTATTTCCCCGCGCAGGACGGCCGGCTGCTGGTGCCCGTTTCGCGCACGGTCTATTCCGACGACGATGTGGCGACGGCTGTGTTTGAGTTCCTGCGCGGGCCGAAGGAGGACAGCGGTCTGGAGACCCCGCTGGACGGCGACGTGCAGCTGTTGGGCGTGTCAGTCAAGGATGGGATCGTCACGATCAATTTCACGCAGGAATTCACAAAGATCGCAGAACAGAGCGACGGCGGCGTGCAGGCTATGCGTGCGCTGATGATGACTTGCACGCGCTATCCGGGGATCAGGAAGGTCAAGATCCTCGTCGACGGCAAGCCATATCAGCTGCCGGTGGACGCCGCGCCGACATTTGCCAATGTCGCCAGCGAGGTGGAAAGCTGGTATCCGGAGGTCATGGCAATCGAATAGGCGGCGAAAAAGCAGAAAAACGCCCTGTTTCCAGGTCGGGGAAACAGGGCGTTTGTATGTGTAAGGGAAGATCAGGAGCTTACAGCTCTCTGTGGATGTACTGGCAGTGGATGTAAATATTCTGCACCTTCTTGGCCTCGGCCACGTATTCCGGCGTCTTGATCTTGATGACCGGCTGCGTGCCGGACGGCGTCACGTAGACCTTGAAGGCGATGGCATGCTGATTGACCGCCATTTCAGTCGGAGCAGCATACTCGAAAAGACGATTCTCGATGTCGAGATAATCGTAGATCACCGACTCGAACGACGCATTGGAGAAGCACTTGAGCACACTCTCGGGATCGTAGCTCTCAATGATGCCCTTCGCTTCTTCGAAATCGAGATACTCGCACTTGAACGTGCCCACACCGAGGGCAGTGCTCAGGGAAGCATTGTCAAGCAGCAGCAACGGCAGATTGGTATGGTCCATAATGTACCTCCTTGTAGAGTGAATCGGCAAAAGTTTATCGTTAAATTTATTGTAATTGAACAAAGAAAAGATGTCAAGCGAATTCGATAGATTTGATTTGACAACTTATTGTCAAATATCGATGGGTGAAAAGTGGCGCATTATCATTGCGGTATAAATGAATCCATGATATAATAAATAAGTTAATGCCTATTATTCCCGGTGAAGAAGGAGAAGCGAGTTATGGAAAACATGAATGCGCTGGAGCGTCTGATCGTCGCCAGCAACAACAAAAACAAGCTGCGCGAGTTTGACGCGATTCTGGGCCATCTCTATCAAATCGTTTCCATGCGCGACGCCGGTATTGAGGCTGACATTGAGGAAGACGGCGCGACTTTTGAGGATAATGCACTGATCAAGGCGCGGTATGTGATGGAGAAGACCGGCTGCGCGGCGATCGCGGACGACAGCGGTCTGGAGGTTGACGCCCTTGGCGGCGCGCCTGGCGTGTACAGCGCGCGCTACTGTGGCCGTCACGGCGACGACGAGGCGAACAACGATCTGCTGCTGGAGAACCTGAAGGATGTGCCCGCTCCGCGTACGGGCCGCTATGTGGCGGCAATTGCGCTGGTGCGTCCGGGGAAAGAGCCGATCGTGCGCCGCGGCACCTGCGATGGCGAAATCCTTTTTGAGCGCAGGGGGCAGGGCGGCTTCGGCTATGATCCGCTGTTCCAGTGCGAGACGGGCGAGACATTCGCCGAGGTCTCCATGGAGACCAAGAATGCCATCAGCCATCGTAAGCGCGGCATCGTCGCCGTGCTCGATGCGCTTTCGCAGGAGCAGGCATGATGCGCGTCGGTGTGTTTTCCGACAGCCACGGGGATGAGCGGGCGCTGGATGATCTGCTGGAAAAGATGGGGTATCTGGATGCCGTCTGCTTTCTGGGCGACGTTGCGCGCGACGCGGAGCATCTGGAGCAGCAGCTTGCAGCGATGCCCAATCGGCCGGCACTGTATGCTGTTCGCGGCAACAACGATTACTATCAGACCTGCGCGCTGCCGTGGGAGCAGCTCATCGAGCTGGAAGGCGTCAAGATCTATATGACGCACGGGCATCGCATGGTCAGCTATATGAGCCTTGCGTATAAGGCACAGGAACTTGAGGCGAAGGTTGCGATGTTTGGCCATACGCATGCGGCCTTCTGCGAGGTGCATCAAGGAGTGATGCTGCTCAATCCCGGTTCTGCCGGCAATTATTGCCGAGGAGGCAAGGCGAGGGCGAGTGTGCTGGAGCTTAAAGGCGGACAGCTGCGCGTGACGAACGTGACGCTGTGACACAGCGCGAAGAACAGGGGAAAGAGAAAAAAGATAAAAAAGTGGAAAAAAGCGCTTGACAGAAACGGTGGACTCCTGTATAATCAGTATTCGTCAGCGGGAACGCCGCAGCGCTTACAAGGTAGAACCGAGCGCCTTTAGCTCAGTCGGATAGAGCAACGGCCTTCTAAGCCGTGGGCCAGGGGTTCGAATCCCTTAAGGCGCGCCATGTGGTGGGTATAGCTCAGTTGGTTAGAGCGCCAGATTGTGGCT
>SVGO01000100.1 GCA_015056305.1 Clostridiales bacterium
GTTCATGTTCGTATAGATCAGCCAGCTCATCAGCGCCTTGAGCAGCATCAGCACAAAGGACTGCTTGATGCCCAGCATATACAGGCTGTAGAGCAGCACCGAGTTCGCCAGGCCCAGCTTCACGCCGGGAATTGCTGCCGTCAGCGGAAACTGGCGCTCAATCAGGCCAAAGACCAGCATGAGGCTGGTCAGCAGGCCGGAAAGCGCAATATTCTGCGCGCTTTTTCTGCGCATGACAAAACTTCCTCTCTTCTCGGGTATGGACGCTTATTCGGCGGGAACCATCTCGATGCTCACGTTATTGGGCAGGCAGATGACGTAGGTGCCCAGAATGCGGTCCATATACGTATCCACATGCACCGCGCCCTGCTGCACACAGTCCTGATTTTCGCAGGTGGATGACTCCATATAGACCTTTTTGGGCGTGATATGTACCTTGTTGATCTTCTCATCATCCTGGCGCAGGGTGATGATCTTGTCGCGGTCCATCGGGATGGGATCGCCATACTGGCGGCCGCCTACGGTGAGAATCACATAGCCGCGCACAACCCCCGCCTTCTTGGGCGGCATCGGACCAACCATCGCGGCCTCCTGCTCGGGTTCAGCCGTCGGCGCTTCAGTTGGGGCTGCGGTCGGTTCCGCAGCCGCTTCGGCCGTCGGCGCAGGCGTAGCCACATACTCAATCGCATCCGGAGCGAGGGTGACGTCCGCTACCTTTTCGCTTAGGTCCGTCTTGGGCATCAGCTTCGAAATGCCCAGCATCACCGCAGCGAGCGCAAGCACCAGCAGGATCAGCAGCACATCTTTTCTCTTGAGCATGAGAAAAAGCCTCCTGCCTTACGCCTGCTCGTCCGCTTCCTTCTCAAAGGAGAGCTCGACCTCGTTGGTGCCGTCGGCCCACAGACGCTCGAGCTGATAGTACTCGCGATCCTGCTCGTGGAACACATGCACCATCACATCGCCGTAATCCAGCACGCACCAGCGGCCCTCGGTATAGCCCTCGCGGCGCTTGGGGAACACGTCGATCTTGGCGAGTTCCTCCTCCACGTTGTCCGCCAGCGCCTTCACCTGCGGCACGCTGCGGCCGGTGACAATGACCATGTAATCGGTGATGACGGTCATCTCGTCGACCTTCAGAACGGTGATATCCTTGCCGCGCTTGTCGTCAAGCGCCTTCGCCGCAAGCAGCGCAATCTCTCTGGTTTCCATGTTTTGTTTCCTCCTGGTTTATACGCTTAATTCTGGTTCATAGGTTTTCAGCGCCGCGAGCGTGTCCGGATGGAGCGTCTTGCCCTGCTCCATCACATGTTCAAGGCTCATGCGCAGCGCCGTATGCATCGCCTGATCCAGATCCGCCATGCACAGCGCGCGCAGCGGCTCCAGACCGGGATAGGGTTTGCGATTGGGCTCGATCATATCAGCCAGATAGATGATCTTTTCCAGATTGCTCATCTGTGCGCGGCCCGTGGTGTGCCAGCGGATCGCGGAAAGCACCGCCTCGTCCTTGACGTCGTAGACATCGCGGGCGACGCACATACCCGCCACGGCATGCATGAGCGCCTTCGATTCCTTCATCACGGGATCGATCTGCTCATGCCTGGCTGCCTTGACCATCTGCGACAGCGGCAGGCACTTCGCGCAGTCATGCAGAAGACCCGCAAGGGCCGCCTGCTCTTCATCCTCGCCGAAGATGCGCGCCATATTCACCGCCGTCTTTTCCACGCCCAGCGTGTGCTCAAAGCGCTGACGATCCAGCTCTTTTTTGAGCTTGTATTCCATCTTATCTCGTTTCATCAGGCTCTGTCTCCGTGCGTTTCATACAGTCCTTGCTCGCGGATATACGCCTCCACCGGCTCGGGCACAAGCCCAGCCAGAGAAAGCCCGTGTTCCAGGCGGCTGCGGATTCCGGTCGAGGAGATATCCATCGGCTGCGCGGCCAGAAACGAAATCTGTGCGCCGCGCGCACGCCATTGCTGTGCGACTGCGTGTGTCTTGGCTTCGTCCTCGCCGGGGCGCATCACCACCAGCAGGGCGCAGAGCCGGATCACATCCTCCGGGCGACGCCAGGTATGCAGCGCGCGCAGCGTATCCGCGCCAATCAGATAATGAAACCGGCATCCGGGCATCTTTTCCCGAAGAATCGTCAGCGTATCGACCGTGTAAATCACGCCCTCGCGATCGATTTCCTCCGTACACACATCCATGCTTTTTTCGCCCGCAACGGCCAAACGCGCCATCGCCAGACGATGAAGTTTGTCCTCCAGTCCAGCGCGCTTATGCGGCGGATTGCCCGAGGGCAGAAAGAGCACCTGCTCCACCACGCCGCTGTCAAGCGCCGCGCGGCCCATATTCAGATGCCCGCAGTGGATAGGATTAAAGCTGCCGCCCATCAATCCGATTTGCCGCATAACGTCCCATCCTCCCCTCGAAAATGACACACAACAAAGTATTATACCAAATTCCCGTCCGTTTTCAAAGAGCAAACGGGATACAAATTCAAAAAAACGAAAAAACTACATATGTCATTATACACAATTCAGGAGGCGCAATACCATGATCTCCCCCTTTGACAGAAAGAACGCCTTCGCCAGCGCGCTGGACCATCTGGCGCTTCGCGCGCTGATTCTCACGCTGTGCGTGGCCTATTTCTCCTTTCTCTGGGAGAGTGGCGCGTCCAGCATGATCGCGGGGCTTTCGCTGTTTGCGCTCATCTGTCTTTCGATCATGCTCTTTGAAAAGCGCACGCTCAGCGTCCGGGACCGCTTGCTGCGCGAGCGCATCGGCGGCATGATCGCGCTGGACGAGCTGATCATGCTCCCCAGCGGCGAAGCAAACAGGCGAATATGCGCGCTGCTGCGCAGCACGCTGGACGCGGACGAGCTGGACGAAACCACCATGCGCTATGGCGGCGAGACATGGCTCATCCGGCTCTCGCAGTGCCTGCCGGGCACAACCGCCTCCCAGGGCGACGTCCTTGGCGCGCACAGGGCGCGCATGGAGTGCGGCGCGGACAAGGTCGCACTCGTCTGTACAGCCTCCTTCTCACCGGAGGCCACGCGCGCGGCGGAATGGGCTGATCCGCCTGTTCGCCTGATCGGCGGCAGGCAGCTTGCGCTGCTCTTCGGGCGGATGCATCCGGCTACGGATGAGGACATCACCCGCCACCTCGCCCGGCAGAAAAAGCCGTTCACCTGGCAGCGCATCAAGGCGCTTGCCCTCGCCCCATCAAAGCTCAGGCGCTATCTGCTGTGCGCCTTTTTGCTGCTGATGCTCTATTTCGTCACGCGCTCGCTCTCTTCGCTGCTGGCCTGCCTGCTCTCCTTCTGGCTTGCCATTCTCTGCGGCAGGGAAAACAGGCGTCGCTTTACGCTCTGAATCGCTTATTCCTCGCCATAAATCCTTCGCATCTCCTGTGTGAAATTGCCCTGCGCGTCATGCGTGATGAGCATCGGCAGAAGATGAAGCCCCGACCTTGCGCCTTTAAGTCCTTCGACAAGCACGAGCTTGGGGCTGCTTGATTCCCTGGCGACGACAAAGCGCACGCGCTTGGGCTCGATCCTCGCTGCGCGCATCGCATCGCACAGCTCCAGAAAGCGCGGCGCAGGAAACACGCAGCACAGCCTGCCGCCGTTTTTAAGCAGGCGTCCGCATGCTGCGATCCACTCGGGCAGCGGACAGTCCGAATCGCTGCGGGAAAGCGCCCGCGTCTGCTCCGGGCTCACCAGACCCGCCCCGCCCTTCGTATACGGCGGATTGCTGACCACCAGATGGCAGCGCTCATGCCCGATGATCGCTGCAGCGTCCCGGCAGTCCGCATGATGGATACGAATGCGCCCCTCCAGCCCATTCAGGCGAACGCTTCTTTGCGCCATATCCGCCACATCCGGCTGGATTTCAAAGGCGTCGAACGTCGTATCCTGCGCCCTTGCACAGAGAAGCAGCGGCAGCACACCTGTGCCCGTGCCCACGTCCGCGACATGTTCGCCCTTTTTCACGCCTGCAAAATCCGCCAGCAGCACGGCGTCCGTGCCGAAGCGAAAACCGTCCGTGCGCTGAATGATACGCAGGCCGTTTCGCTGCAGGTCGTCGATGCGCTCACCCTCGCAGAGCCACTCGCTGTTTTCCATGGCTGTATCCTTTCATGATGCAGGCCCGCACAGCCCGCATTCCTCACTGATCCTCAATACTGTCATTGTACAAAATCCGCGGACCGATTGCAACCGGTCCGCGGACTTTCAAATGATGTTCAAATGGTATTCGACTCACTGCGCGCCAAAGGGCGTCACATATTCGCGGGAGACATAGCCCGTATAGTTTGCCCACTGCACATGCAGGAAGCCGTTTTCGCTCTCGCCCAGCACGGTGAGCACCATACCGTAGGGCAGCACATAGACCACCTGACTGCCCGTATTCGGCGCAGCGCGCAAGTTCAGGCCTCTGCTGCTCTCCACGACAACGCGATACGCACCCGACTGAGGCGCCTGCGTCGGCACAGGCGTAGCCGCCGGCTGTGCGGCCATCTCGCCAAAGCGCAGGTAATCCGCACTGACATAGCCGCTGAGCGTACCCACGCGCACAGGATAGTAGCCGCTGATATACTCGCCCGTCACGATCACATCCACGCCGTAGGCCAGCGTTGCAATCACATCGGCATAGGTATTGGAGTCCGTGCGCAGATTGAGTCCGCTGGCGGCGGTGACCGTCGCGGTGCGTCCTGCCACCATCTGCGAGGCAGGCGGCACCTGCGTGGGCTCAGCCGTCGGCGCAGGCATAACCGTCGGCGCCGGCGTGGCCGTCGGCACCGGAATCGGCGCCTGATCATGCAGTCTCAGATAATCCGCGCCGGCATAACCAGTCCACTCGCCATAGCGCACCGGATAGAATCCGTTCACCTGCATGCCCGTGACGGTGACGCTCGCGCCCATCGGCATCGTCGTCAGCGTACGGCTTGCGGTATTCGCCTGCTCGCGCAGCTTGAGACCGCTGCGGGCGGTAACGGTCGCCATGCCCTGCCACGGAGCGGGCGTTGGCGTCGGAGCCGGCGTCGGCGAAGCGAGACCCAGCTCAACGTCGGTTGCGGTATATACATATTCGCTGGCGACATAGCCCATCAGGTCGCCAAGCGCAACAGGCAGCATATCGCCCACAGCCGCGCCGGTAACGCTGAGCATCGTGCCCTGCGGCAGCGTGAGGATCACGCCGGACGTGCGCGACGCGCTCGAGCGCAGGTTCAATCCGCCCTCGGGAAGGACAATCGCCGTTCGCTTCTCGGTAAGCGGCGCAGGCGTCGCCTGCGGGGCCTGCATCTGACCGCCGGCCGCATCATAAACGATATAGTCATTGGACACATAGCCGGAAAGCGAGCCCATCTGCACATAGGTCCAGCGCTCATAGCGCTCCAGCACGGTCAGCGTCTGGCCGTGGCGCAGATGCGACAGCACGGCGGAATTCACCGTCGGCGCAGCGCGGAGATTGAGCGTCTGGCTCTCATCCGCCAGAGATACCACCGCCGTTCCGCGGCTGATGACGCCCTCCGGCGTCTCGTCCACGGCCTCGTCCTGTACGCTGATAAAGCTGTTGGACACATAGCCGCTGAGTGTGCCGTACTGAATGCGGCTCCACGCGCTGCCCATCTCCAGCAGCGTCACCTGCGTACCATGCGCCATCGTTGCCAGAATGGCGGACGAAGTGCTCGGCTCCCTGCGCAGGTTCAGGCTGTCCAAGGGATTGGAGAGCGTTACAATGGCGCTGCGCGCATCGGAAACAGGCTCATCCACCGAGCCGCCCGTACCGTCAATGGACGGCAGGATCGTGCGCGTCATCGTATAGCGCGTGCGCACAAGGCCCGGATAATAGAATTCGAGGATCTGGTCGTAGGTCAGGCCTTCCTTGGCCATCTGCTGCGCGCCGCGCTGGCTCATGCCCACGCCATGGCCATATCGCCTGGCCGTGAGCTTATAGCCGCCGACAGTCTCGGCGACCGCAAGCGTCTCGTTCTTGAGCACATTGATCGACAGCGCACACAGGCTTTCAATCTGGTTGAAATAATCCAGCGTCACCGTCACGTTGCCATAGCCCGCAAGCACCAGGCCCACGTCCACCTTCTTATACACGCGCGAGGGCGCGTCATACTTGGGCGAATGCGGCTGAACATGCGTGATGCCCGTGATGCGCACAGACGACGCGCCCACCAGCGCAGCCGCCTCCGTGCGCAGCAGCTCCGTCAGCGCGGAGATGCTGGTCGTACCGTCGCGATAGAACGTGACGGATTTGGCGATCGACGCGCTGTTGCGCAGGTCATATGGGTCGTCCTTGATTCTCAGATAACTGTAGGAGCCGCTGCCCCATGCGTTGGCGACGGATTCCGTCTGACCGCCGTTGGAGGCGGTGTAATAGCTGGCCATGTATTCGCCGCCCACCGTGCCAACGATGCCGCTGGTTTCCTGCACAGCCTGCACGCAGCGGTCATTGCCCGACGGCGTGCCGTTGTACACCTGATCGCTGGTCGTATCGACCACGTCATAAGTCGCCGCCTGCGCGCTCATCTTCTTGAGCGCATAAGTACGCGCGGCGACGGCCTGCGCCTTGAGCGCCTCCAGCGGGAAGGAATTGTCCATCTCATACGGGAGCACGCCGCGCATGTAGTCCTCCATGTACACATGCACCACGATCTGCACATTGCCGCCCTTGGCAATGAACTCAATATCGCCGGGATATAGGCTCTGCGGCTTTCTGGCCTGCGCGATGCGCACGCCGTTCTCGCCGGAGGATTGATGCCGCCTGAGTTTGAAGCGGCTGCCCATCGTCTGGGTGCTGCCATTCATGTTCATGCGCAGCATTCCGCCGCTGTTGGATACGGTCAGTTTTGTGCCGCGCGCGATGGCTCGATCCGTATCCCCGCCGATGGAATAGCTGCCGTCCACCGTCACGTCCACCGAGGTATTGGAAGCAATCGAAGACAGATAAACGCGCACCGTGCCGGACACCGTCGTCCCGCTGACCACGCCTGTATCTGCCAGAATCGATGGAACCGGCAAAAGCGCAAGCAGCGTAAGCAGCAGCGCAGCAAGCCTTTTTGTCTGTACCATAGTGTTGTCCTTCTTTCGTCTGTAATCCGTATGCAAGCGCATACATCACAAGATCAATGGCATTGTACCATATCCACCGGCTCTTTGTAAATCGCGCAAAGGCTGTCAATGCCTGTCACTCCTTGTTTTTCTTGGGTTCATTTCCAGCCGGCGCGGCTTGTAGCGCGTGCGCTTTTCTGATATAATCAATCCATCATCATCTATGGAGGTCCACATCACGATGAAAAAACTGGCTGCGGCGCTGCTGTTTGGCGCGCTTCTCCTTGCGCTTTTCCTCCCCGGACATGCCGAAATGAACCGATACAACTCGGTGTTCATGGATACATTTGACACGGTGATCACGATGATCGGCTTTGCCGACAGTCAGAAGACCTATGACTTCTGGTCCGACGCCGTTCACCAGCAGTATATCTACATGCACAAGCTCTTTGATACCTATCACAGCTATGAAGACGAAGGCATCGTGAGCGTCTATACCCTCAATCAGAAGGCCGCGCAGGCGCCTGTGAAGGTCGATCCGATCCTCTACGGCCTGCTCAAATTCTGTAAGAGCCACTATGAAATATGCCAGGGGCAGACGAACGTCGCCATGGGCAGCGTACTCTCTATCTGGCACAACTACCGCGACGCCGGCCTGAGCGATCCGCTGCATGCCCAGCTGCCGCCGATGGAGGAACTCGAAAGCGCCGTTCCCCATACGGATATCGCCAATCTGATCCTCGACGATGAAAACATGACGGTCTATTTTGCCGATCCGGATATGAAGCTGGACGTGGGCGCGGTCGCCAAGGGCTATGCCACCGAGATCGTCAGCCAGATCCTCCTTGGCAGCGATCTGAATTCCTTTATCATCAGCGCGGGCGGCAATGTGCGCCTGGGCAATCCTCCGCTGGACGGCCGCAAGGGCTGGGGCGTGGGTATTCAGGACCCGGACGGCGCGATCTTCGGCATGTCCGATATCGTGGAAACGCTCTTTTTGGCCAATAGCTCCGTCGTCACCTCCGGCGATTATCAGCGATTCTACACCGTGGACGGCAAGAACTACCATCACCTGATCGACCCGGACACACTGATGCCCGCCGATCACTTCCGCTCCGTGTCCATCATCACCAAGGATTCCGGCTGGGCGGACATGCTCTCCACCGCCGCATACCTGATGCCCTATGAGGAATCGCGCGCGTTCATCGAGTCTCTGGATGGCGTGGAGGCCATGTGGATCTTCCCCGACGGCAGAAAGGAAATGACCGACGGCGCGGCGAAAATCGCCAAGTCCCGCGGCGCGACGAACAACTAATCCTCATCTCAAATCTATTTGCACCTGCATAATGCAGGGTACGTTGGGCTGCCGGTCCGGGAAGCCCGCATAGTCGCAATGTCCCATTGCTCCTTGCGGTTTCCCACGCTCCGCCTCGCGCAATGCGTCCACTGGACGCGCTCGGCTTCGGTGCCAAACCTGCTTGGGGATTTCATCCCCAAACCCCGTCTTGGCTTCGCACAGAATGAATCTGATTGGGAAACAGTATGAAATTCCTCTGCTTTCCTGTAGATGCCGCCTCCCCTTTCAGGGGAGGCTTTTTTTGCGCTTGTTTATGCTTCGCAGAATCGGAGGGTCCTCTGCCCGAACGATACGGATTCGAACCGGCGCGAAGCGCAATCGGCAGCGTGCCCTGCACGCAAAAAACGCAGCCCGAGAAGTCTCGGACTGCGCTGATCGCCAAAGTATCCCAAAGTGCCGCTGCCGTCGTTTTTCACCCACCGCTCGCGGTAGGTCGGTGCCCTGTGACGCGCTTCTGCCGTCCCCTGGCGTACAGAGTACGGGGGCATGACATCCACGAATCAACATCCGGGCTCCTGTTATGTAAATGTAGGAGAAAATACAGACGACTGGC
>SVGO01000101.1 GCA_015056305.1 Clostridiales bacterium
CCGAAAAGCCTCCGGTGATGAACTGGCCGTATGCCTGCGTTAAAGGCGAGAGAGGGTGTGTCTATTCAGGCATGCCAACCGGAGTGGTACCGCGAATCGCGTCTGTTCGTCCCCGGGACGGCAGGCGTTTTTTATTTACATTCCTTCCGTCACCGCCTGCGGCGGCGACACCTCCCTCCTCGAGGGAGGCTAGGGGTAAGCGATGCAAAGAAAAAGGAGAGTTTTCAACATGAAGAAGATGACTTCCGGCGAGCTGCGCACGATGTGGCTCAATTTCTTCAAGAGCAAGGGCCATGCGGTGATCCCCAGCGCCTCTGTCATTCCGGAGAATGACCCGACCGTGCTCTTCACCACTGCGGGCATGCATCCGCTGGTTCCGTATCTGCTGGGCAGCAAGCATCCGGCCGGCACCCGCCTGACCGACGTGCAGAAGTGCATCCGCACCGGCGATATCGACGAGGTCGGCGATGCTTCCCACCTGACCTTCTTTGAGATGCTGGGCAACTGGTCCCTGGGCGATTACTTCAAGAAGGACATGATTGCCTGGTCCTGGGAGTTCCTCACCAGCGAGGAGTACCTGGGCCTTGATAAGGACAAGCTGGCGTTCACCGTCTTCGAGGGCGAGGGCGATATCCCGCGCGACGAAGAGGCTGCCGGCTACTGGATGGAGCAGGGCGTCAAGCCGGAGAATATCTACTTCCTCGGCCGCAAGCACAACTGGTGGGGCCCGGCGGGCCAGACCGGTCCGTGCGGCCCGGACACCGAGATGTTCATCATCCGCGATCAGGAGCCCTGCGGCCCGGATTGCTCCCCGGCCTGTTCCTGCGGCCGCTTCATGGAGATCTGGAACGACGTGTTCATGCAGTACAACAAGAACGCCGAGGGCCAGTACGTTCCGATGGAGAAGAAGAACGTTGATACCGGCATGGGCCTGGAGCGCACCGTCTGCACCCTGAACGGCTGCAAGTCCGTCTATGAAACCGACGCCTTCACCGGCATCCTCGCCAAGATCTCCGAACTGTCCGGCAAGGGATATGAGGACGACGAGGCGACCACCAAGGCCTTCCGCATCGTCGCCGACCACCTGCGCACTGCGACCTTCATCATGGGCGATCCGCGCGGCGTGTCCCCGAGCAATGTCGATCAGGGCTACGTCCTGCGCCGCCTGATCCGCCGCGCTGTGCGCTATGGCATGGGCATCGGCATGGGCGAGGGCTTCACCTGCGAGATCGCGAAGGTGATCATCGCGCAGTATGCCGAAGTCTATCCGGAACTCAAGCAGAACGAGGCGTTCGTGCTCGAGCAGTTCAAGCTGGAGGAGACCCGCTTTGCCCGCACCCTGCGTCAGGGCGAGAAGGAATTCGCCAAGGTTGTCTCCCGTCTGGGCGACAAGACCGTCATCGACGGCCTCGACGCGTTCCATCTGTACGATACCTACGGCTATCCGATCGAGATGACCCGCGAGCTCGCTAGCGAGAAGGGCCTCACCGTCGACGAGAAGGGCTTTGCCGATCACTTCGCCGCGCATCAGAAGCTGTCCCAGGCGGGCGCCGAGCAGCGCTTCAAGGGCGGCCTGGCCGATCACAGCGCGCAAACCGCGCGCCTGCACACCGCGACTCACCTGCTCCAGGCGGCGCTGCGCCGCGTGCTGGGCGACGAGGTTGCGCAGAAGGGCTCCAACATCACTGCTGAGCGCCTGCGCTTCGACTTCAAGTTCGGCCGCAAGGTGACCAAGGAAGAACTGGCGCAGGTTCAGGCGCTGGTGAACGAGTGGATTGCTGCGGACGTTCCGGTTGTGATGACCGAGACCACCGTCGAGGCCGCGAAGGCCGAAGGCGCGATCGGCCTGTTCGAGAGCAAGTACGGCGAGCTGGTTCGCATGTATACCATGGGCGAGTATTCCAAGGAGATCTGCGGCGGCCCGCACGCCAGCCATACCGGCGAGCTGGTTTCCTTCAAGATCCAGAAGGAAGAGTCTTCTTCCGCCGGCGTCCGCCGCATCAAGGCGGTTATCGGCGCTGATCCGAACGCCTGATCAACTGAATGAAAAAATCCCGCGAATTGATTCGCGGGATTTTTTTGTCACATTAAGGAATTTGCCGCTGAAAGCATACAGAAAGGATTGTCGAATAAAGGGAGAATAATGAGAAAATGTGAATTTCTTGTAATAAATTAATAACACAGATTAACAATTGCGACATAATTCTGCGAAATAAGCCATAATATAGAAGCAGGAAGGGGGCGAGCGCGATGGAGCAGCGCATAGAAAAACTGGGCAGTATACAGCTGGCAGCGCTGGTACATGACCTGCGTACGCCGATGTGCGTGGCGGCAGGCGCAGCGCAGATGGCGCTGGATGCAGGCGGAAAGGACGTCAGCGCGCAGCTGCGGCAGATTCTGCTTGCCGTGAATGCGATGGACAGGATGCTGTCGATGCATGGTGAGGAAAGGCACGAGGCAGGCATTTTTACAGCTGCGGAGCTTCAGCGTGAACTTCTGGCGATGACGCAGGAGAGGGCATTGCGAAAGAAGCAGCGATTGAGTATCGATCTAAGTGCACTGGAGGGCGTGATACTGCAGGCGGATAATGCGGCACTGAACCGTGTACTGATCAATCTGCTGGGCAATGCGATGAAATACACGCAGGAGGGCGGCAGTGTGACGCTGCGGGCGCAGACAGAGCACAGATCACGGGAAAAAGAGCAGATGAGCGTGCGATTCATCATAACGGATGATGGACCGGGGATGTCGCGAGCGTTTATGCGGCAGATGTATCTGCCGTTTGCGCGGGCGAAGGAAACGGCGCAGGAGCCGGGCGAAGGGCTTGGGCTTTCGATTGTGCGGGATATGGTGAAGCGGCTGGGCGGCACGATTCGCGTGCATAGCGCGAGGGGACGAGGGACCGTGTTTGCGGTGATTGTGCCGGTGCGGATTGTCGGAGGGGGAATGGTGAACTAAAGGAAGATAGTGCGCAGTAAGGGAACTTAAAACCGGCGCGAAGCGAAGAAGGGTCAAGGGATGAAATCCCTTATTAGGGGCTTGGGGATGAAATCCCCAACGTATCCCATGCGCGAAGCGCCAGATAAGCAGGAATCAAACAGGAGCCGATAGGCGACGCTTTTGATTCTGATACACTTCGATAGAATGTCTGCACGAATGATCCGGCTGCGGCCGGGGACCTCATCCGTCAGTCCTTCGGACTGCCACCTTCCCCATAGGGGAAGGCAAATCTTGTTGAAATGTTTCTTTCAAATCAAAGATTGTATTACCCGCGTAGTAAGGAGACCTTCCCCTATGGGGAAGGTGGCGCGGCGTCAGCCGTGACGGATGAGGTCCCGCCCGCAGGCGGCGATCACATTCTTAGTGAACTAAATATCCATATTGATTCCCAACGCATATCTGTAAAACAAAAAACCTCGCAGATATCTGCGAGGCTTTGGCTCCCCAGGTAGGGCTCGAACCTACAACCCTTCGGTTAACAGCCGAATGCTCTGCCATTGAGCTACTGAGGAATATGGTGGATTGAAGTGGACTCGAACCACCGACCTCCCGCTTATCAGGCGGGTGCTCTAACCGACTGAGCTATCAATCCGAACGAAAAGTATTATAATCCCAGCGGATGGAATTGTCAATGCTTTTTCGTCAATTTGTGTCAATTTTTTGCCGTACAGGTTCATCGACGGAGATATCTGCTCAGCCAGTAAAGTGTAACCAGATCGCATACGCCGTCCGACAGGAGCAGGACGCCGCAGAGGGTCATCAGCAGATTGCCATAAAGCCCGGGGAACAGGATTACGCTCAGCGCAAGCACCAACGTTGCCAGTGAGGCCATAAGCGGCGCCCACCAGCAGATGAAACCGAAGCTGCGCAGACGTAGCGCGCGGCGGACGCCGCCGATGCTGATGACGATCACAACCAGACCGAGCACGGTGAAGAGGAAGTCCAGCAGAAACGTCGGATTGATCAGCGAGAAGACGCCCAACGCCAGCGCGCATATGCCCAGAAACAACGTGGGCGTGTAGGCGCTTTCGCCTTTTCCAAGCAGATATGCTGTGATGCTCAGCAGGCCGTAGACGCTGAAGCCGGTACCGACCAGCATGCACAGCAGCTTGCCGCTGGCATTGGGCATGAATACCAGCAGCAAGCCGAGAATGACGCAGATGATGGCGGCGAGCGCAAAACTGATGCGGATTTCACGGGTGCGTGCTTTTTTCTTATTCATAGGGATTCGCTCCTTGGTGTGCAGATTGAAAACAGGATAACCCATCTGAGGCCATATTAACAGCCAGAACAGAATGCGTCAATTAATGCCCATTGACCAGAAATAGAAATGGTGTTAAGATACCTTTATATATCGGGATACTGTGTCTGAAGAAGCAAGCGCTTTGATTGACAGGCAATTGGCCGGGTCCTATAATATATCCAGAATCATGTGTTCTGTGCCTGTGCACAGCATTGGAGGAAAAACATATGCAGGGGAAAGCTGCGAAGAATAAAAAAGATACGCTGAATATCGTGATCGTCGGATGCGGCAAGGTGGGTCATACGCTGACCGAGCATCTGATCGGCGAGGGTCACGATATCACGATCGTGGACGTCAATGATCGTGTGATCCGGGATACGACGGAAGTCTTTGACGTCATGGGCATCCGTGGCAACGGCGCGAGCCTGAGCGTGCTGGAGGAAGCCGGCATCGATAAGGCGGATATGATTATCGCCGTCACTGGTTCGGATGAGCTGAACCTGCTCTGCTGTACGATCGCTAAGAAAGTCGGCGGGGATATTTCGGCCATTGCGCGCGTGCGCAATCCCGACTACGCGGAGGAGCTTGTCTATCTGCGCCAGCAGTTGGGTCTGTCCATGATCATCAATCCGGAGCTGGAGGCGGCCAAGCAGATTGCCCGTATCCTTTCCCGTCCGGAGGCGCTGACGGTGAGCTCCTTTGCCAGGGGCCATGCAGAGCTGCTCAGTTTCAAGATTCCATCCGGCAATGTGCTCGACGGCAAGAGCATCATGCAGCTGGACGGCATTTTCAACTTTGGTTATCTGGTCTGCGCCGTGGATCGCGCGGGCAAGGTCTCCATTCCCGGCGGTCAGTTTGTGCTGCACGCGGGCGATGATATCACCATTCTGGCCAATACCCGCGATGGTCACAGGGTATTTGAGTCGCTGGGCATGGAGAGCCGTGCGGTGTCCAGCTGTATGATCATCGGCGGCGGCAAATCCTCCTATTATCTGGGCAGACAGCTGCTGCGGCAGAAGATGGATGTCAAGATCATCGAGAAGGATCGTCTGCGCTGTGAGGAGCTTTCTGCGCTGCTGCCAGAGGCGGTCGTCATCTGCGGCGACGGCAGCGACGAAGCGCTGCTCAAGGAGGAAGGCATCGACTCGGTGGAGTCGTTTGTCCCGCTGACGGGTCTGGACGAGGAGAATATCCTGCTGACGCTCTATGCCAAGAAAATGCCGGGCCTGAAGACGATCACCAAGATCAACCGCATTACGTTCAACGACGTCATCGAAGGCCTGGATCTGGGCAGCGTCGTCTATCCCAAGTACATCACCTCTGAAACCATCACCGCATATGTCCGCGCCAAGCAGAACACCATTGGCAGCAATGTCGAGACGATGTATCATCTCTTTGATGGACAGGCCGAAGCGCTGGAGTTCCATGTCGAGAAGGACGCGCCGGTTGTCGGCGTGCCGCTGATGAATCTCAAGAAGAAGGATAACCTGCTGATCGCCTGCATCGGCCGTAAGGGCAAGATCATCTTCCCGCGCGGTCAGGACGCGATTGCTGCCGGTGATACGGTCATCGTCGTGACCACGCATACCGGGTTCAACGATATCAGCGATATCCTGGCCTGAGAGGTGCTGCCATGAATATGAAATCGGTCAGCTACATTCTGGGCTGGGTACTCAATATCGAGGCGGCGCTGATGAGCCTCCCTCTGATCACGTCGCTGATCTATAACGAGGGCGAGGGCTGGGCATTCGCCATTGTGATGGCGATCTGCGCACTGATTGGCTTTCTGCTCACGCATAAGCGTCCGAATAATCCGAACTTCCGCGCGAGGGAGGGCTTTGTCGCCACGGCGCTGAGCTGGATTATCATGTCCTTTTTCGGCTGCCTGCCGTTTTATTTCACTGGAGAGATTCCGCGATTCATCGACGCCCTGTTTGAAACCGTTTCGGGCTTTACGACGACAGGCGCGAGCATCCTTTCCGATGTGGAATCCATGAGCCATTGCTGCATGCTCTGGCGCTGCTTCACGCACTGGATCGGCGGCATGGGCGTGCTGGTGTTCCTGCTGGCTGTGCTGCCGATGGTCGGCGGCACCAATATGCACCTGATGAAGGCGGAGAGCCCGGGTCCGGTCGTGGGCAAGCTCGTGCCTAAGGTACGCTATACTGCGCGGATCCTGTATATGCTTTACGTCGTGCTGACGATCCTGGAGTTCCTCTTGCTGATGCTGGGCGGCATGATCCCCTTTGAGGCGATCTGCACGGCCTTCGGCACGGCGGGCACCGGTGGCTTCGGCTTCCGCAATGATTCTTTCGCCAGCTTCTCCGGCTATATTCAGTGGGTCGTGGCGATCTTCATGATCATCTTCGGCGTGAATTTCAATGTATATTTCCTTGTGTTCATGAAGAAATTCAAGCAGGCGCTGCGTTGCGAGGAGATGCGCTGGTATCTGGGCATTATCGCCGTGGCTTCGCTGCTGATCTGCGCCAATGCCTACGACGCGGCGCTGACGCTGGAGCATAATCTGCGCACTTCCGTTTTCCAGGTGGCGACGATCATCACGACGACCGGCTTTGCAACGGCTAATTTCGATGTATGGCCTGCATTCTCCCGGACGCTGATCGTACTGCTGATGTTCATCGGCGCCTGCGCGGGCAGCACGGGCGGCGGATTGAAGATTTCCCGCTGGGTGATGAGCGGCAAGGCGATGGCCAGTTACGTTGGCTCTTTCCTGCATCCGCGCGGCGTGCGCAAGGTGCGCTTTGAGGACAAGGACGTGGAGGACAGCACGCTGCATGCCATCTTTGTGTATTTCATGGGCGTGTTCTTTATCTTCACCGTGTCCATGCTGATTCTCGCGCTGGAAAACATGGATCTCACCAGCACGTTCACCGCCGTTGCGGCGACGTTCAACAACATCGGTCCGGGTCTCAATCTCGTCGGTCCGACCTGCAATTTCGGCTTCCTGAGCGACCTTTCCAAGAGCGTGCTGATTTTTGATATGCTGGCAGGCCGTCTGGAGGTTTTCCCGATGCTGATGCTGCTCTATCCGCCGCTGTGGAAGGAAGCCTATCGCGAGCATCAGCGCAAGCAGCGTCGGCGTGACGCCATGAAGCGATAAAGGAGAATTGCGATGAACTGGGGTATTCTTTCTACCGGTGTGATTGCCAGAAACTTCGCTGAAACCGCGCGGGTGATGAACGACGTCCATATCCATGCTGTTGCTTCCCGAAGCATCGAGAGCGCAAACGCCTTTGCCGATCAGTATGATATCCCTGTACGTTATGGCTCCGCTGAGGAGATGGCAAGCGATCCGAACGTGGACATCGTCTATGTTGCCACGCCGCACAACGCGCATTACGAGGGTATGAAGCTGATGATCGGGCACGGCAAGCATGTGCTGTGCGAAAAGAGCTTCACAACCGATGCAAATCAGGCGCGGGAGATCTTTGCGCTGGCGAAGGAAAAAGGCGTCTTTGTCATGGAAGCCTTCTGGACGAAGCTCTGCCCGGTCTATCGCGACGTCGAGCGCGTGATCGCCTCCGGCGAGATCGGCGAGATCCGCGCCGTGACCGCGCAGTATGGCTATACCACCGCACGCGAAAAGCGCAAGTTTGACCCGCAGATGGCCGGCGGTACGCTGCTGGATATCGGTGTATATGCCATCGGTTTTGCCTGCATGATGCTCAGCTATGAATTCGACAGTATCCAGAGCAATCTGATCATGAATGACGTGGGCACGGATGCCATCGATGCGATCATCCTGCGCAAGGGAGAGGCTGTCGCCCAGCTGACCACTGCGATCGGCGTGAATATGCCGCTCTTTGGCGGCGTATACGGCACGAAGGGCCATATTGATATCCCGGATTTCAAGAATCCGCAGAAGGCGATCGTCTGCGTGGACGGCAAAGCGCCATATGAGCTTTCGCGCCCCTTTGAGATCAACGGTTTTGAGTATGAGATCCGCGAGGCAATGGCGTGCGTGCGCGTGGGAAAGATATGCAGCGGCGTCATCACGCCGGAGCAGTCCGTTGCGGTGATGGAGATTATGGACGAGGTACGCCGCCAGAACGGCTTTGTCTTTCCATTTGAACAGGCATAAGTACATATACACAGGCGCTTCCGGTTGGGAGCGCCTTTTGCATTAAAGCCTGCTTTTTGCGCCGAAGTATGTCAAAATAACCGGGAAACGGTGAATTTGTTGCGTGGTTGTCATGAAATTAATGCAAAATACACATCTGGACAAAAGAAAAATCGACAAAACCGCTTTTCAATTTTCATTCAATCTGATATAATGGTCTGCAGAGGGCGGCGGAGCGTGAGAAATCCGCCGTCAAAAGAATCACAATATCGCCGCCGAAGCGCGGCTGTAAGGAGGCGCAACTTAATGAAGGACTACATGGTAAAGGATATCCGCAACATCGCGGTATTGGGACACGGCTCTGAGGGCAAGACCACTTTGGTCGAGTCGATGCTCTACGCAGCCGGCGTCATCGACCGCC
>SVGO01000004.1 GCA_015056305.1 Clostridiales bacterium
TGACAGGCTGGCATTCTAACCGACTGAACTACCGCGCCACTTTATGAAATTGGTGGGAACAACAGGGCTCGAACCTGTGACCCTCTGCTTGTAAGGCAGATGCTCTCCCAGCTGAGCTATGCTCCCGCGTTCGTCCTGCGCTCGATTGAACCAGCGCGGCGACGAAATATATAATACACTACCCCATAGGTTTTGTCAACGGTTTTTTCAAAAAATCTGTAAAAATTGTGAAGCCAAGCGTAAAAACTGAATCATTGTTCAAAAAATGGATGCTGCCCACCCGCCGGAGAAAAACACCGGAGCCGCCTGCTCATCTGCCTGCGACTCCGGCTTAATGCATCTCTGCTATGATGTTTCCCTCTTTTCTTTTTCGCGCACGCAATCGCATGCGTCAGGAGCCCATGCTCCTCTTGCTTTGCATCCCGCTTGTGTTCCTTGCTGTCCTGCCGGTCTTTTTTCGGTCAGGCTATATGTCAATTCTGCGGGATCGGCTTATTTCTCGGTTTTCATGGATCAGCCTGACCGTCAGTCGACTGAGTCCTCCGCGCCGCTCGTATTGCTTCTTTCAGATCCCTGCTCCTCGGCAAGCGCCATCTTCGCAATCTCTTCTTCGCTCAGTCCTGCAAGCGCACCTTCATACATGACTTCTTCTTGCGCCGCTTCATCTTCATCGGGCGCCTCATTGGTTTTGCTTACTTCGCCGGCATCTGCCACGTCTGCGGGCATGTCTTCTGCGTTGGCTTCCTGAGTTTCGGGGGTCTGCGTATTTTCTACGATCGGCTCTTCGATCTGATTGGTTTCGCTTTCATTCGTGACGACTGCCGCTGCCTCTTTGTCGCTGCCGCTCACCACAAAAATCAATCCGATGACCACGATCAGCGCAGCTGCAAGCACAATCGCCACTTTCTTTATCGCCGGATCCATCGGTACCACCCTTTCTCTTTCCGCTTCTCCCGGTTCATTGGAGAAAGCGCCTATTCCGTCTTCTTCGGACCCATCAGGTTTGGATTCTTACAGGCTCTCCAATTCGATCAGGCCGCAGCCGCCGTCCGTACGGCGATAAACCGTCGCTGCATTGCCGGTCTCGATACTCAAGAACATGTAGAACGAATGTCCCAGCAGGTCCATTTCAAGGATCGCATCGTCCACGCTCATCGGCTTTGCCGCATAGCGCTTAACGCGGATGACCTTCTCCTGCTCCTCAATGGCATCTTCCTCGGCAGGCGCCGGGGCCTCTTCCGCCACCGCAGGCTTTTTGCGAAGGTCGCGTCCCAGACGGGTGCGAAGCTTTTTCATCTGTCTTTCCAGGATATCTATGCCTTTATCCAGCGCGGGAAGCGAAATCTCCCGCTCCTGGTTTTCCGTACGAAGGGTATGTCCGAGGTAAGGCATCGTCATTTCTACTTTGTACGTGCTCTTCTGCTCGGTGACGCGAACCGTGATCACGGTCGCGTCAGGGGCTTCATCCTTGAAGTATGCATCCATGCGCTGATGGCAGCGCTTGTTCATGGTCTCCTGGATCGAAGCGGGGACGTGCGCGTCTTTCATCACGAAACGTACGATCATACGGTCGGCCTCCTTTGCAAGGGGTTGCCAGATATTCAGTTGGTCCTGGGTTACTGATGATGCTTGTTCTCCTTTCTGTGGCTCAAGTATATCCACATTTGTTCAGGAACGCAAGCATATTCGGATATTATTTATAAGTTTTTACCAATCGTTCGCCCTGCGAAGCAGCTTCTCATAGATCGGAATCATCGGCGGCTCGCTCACGCACTGCCAAAGTCTGTCAATATCGATCCAGCCAACGGCGCTGTTTTCGTCCTGCGCCACGCGAAGCGGCAGGCGCTCGTCCGCCTCGAAAAGATATGAAACGTTCAGATGCAGATGGCTGCCCACGTGTTTCCCGCGCTTCACATGCGCCCATACCGGCAGGATTTCGAGCGAAGCAGGCCCGTCGCCCAGGCGGATCAGGTTCGTGATGCCCGTCTCCTCCTGCGCCTCGCGCCGGGCGATCGCTTCGAAATCGCTTTCGCCGTCCGCATGACCGCCCGTCCATGCCCAGCTGTTGTAAATCTTATGAAATGCCATCAGCGTGCGGCGCCTGTCGCGGCTGACGATGATCGAGGACGCGGTCATGTGCGCAAAATCGTTATCCCGCGTCAAAATCCCGTCGCCATATTGCGCAATCAGGTCGAGCATTATCTCGCGCTCGCGCGCCTCGCGTCCGTCTCCCGGCGAAAAACGAACGATCCTATCGGCCCATTCGGGAAGAATGTTCGGTTTTTGGCCGTTCATCGCTCCGCCTCCCGGCCAAAACGGGCCGCATGGACGATGGAAGCGATATCCGCCTCGTCCGAAAAATCGAGCGCGCCGCCCTCGGTTTCGATCAGAAGGTTCTCCGTTTCGCTGCGCTGGGTCTCCGGTTTTTTCTTCATATCCGCCACCAGCGCCTTCATCAGCAGGCGCTCCGCCAGGCCCAGGCTCTGCCAGCGGATGCTGCCGCGCAGATGAAACACGGCGATATGCTTAAGCGCATCGCCCAGCTTTTCGCGCAGCTGATCCTCCAGGGATTTGCGCACATCCTCCTGCGCAGGATCATAAAGGCCGCAGGTAAAGAGCACCAGACGCTTGTCCGTCAGCTCCTTCGCATGATCAGCAAAGAAATCCAGTCCCTTGATCCTGCCCATATACACCGGACAGCCCAGCACAATCGCGTCGTAGGTCTTTGCGCGGTCCATGCGGGCATAGGCCGCCTCCTTCACCAGCGCATCCAGCGGCTGACCGATGCGCTCGGCATAGCGCTGCGTCGCGCCGTGCTTGGTGGTATAGAGCACCAGCGCGCCGCCGGGCCTGCGTTCGTTCTTCTTTCCAAAAAGGGACGCCATCGCCGATCCCCTCCGCTTCTTCAGGATAGGCCCAATATACCACAAAGGCCCGGGCTGTGTAAAGCGCGGGGTTACGTTGGGGATTTCATCCGGGGAACTCGCATAGTCGCGATGTACCATCGCTCCTTGCGATTCCCGACGCTCCGCCTGCCTGTTTCGCCCACTGGGCGCGGCAGGCTTCGGTCCCCCAAACCCCTGACTGAGGATGAAATCCCCAGACCCCTGTTACGCTTCGCGCCTATCCAAGAGGCTTATACAGCAAGTCCATTTCAGCTCACCCCCTCGTCCTGTGGAAATCAATCTCCGACGGTTCGTTATTCGGATTGTCCTTGCCGATATTGCCTTGCGACTTCTGAGCGTGAATACCGTAAAGCTTCGTATAATTCTCCGCTGACATGTCGCTGATCGCCGGCTGACGCTCCAGCCCGGTGCACTCCGTCGCGCTGGCAACGTTTTCCGTCCTGCTCAGCGGCAGATCCGCTGTCGGACTGATCGGCGGCGGATTCCATTGCTTCACGCCGCCATGCTGCCGATGCTTGCTCCTGCTCATAATAAGAAAAACCTCCTTTCAGCTTCCATCATAGAATGCCGAAAAGAGGCTTGTTTTATGATGTTTATCTTCCTCCGCGGGCGGAGCAGAGCCCCGCCCCTACAGACCTGCTTCAAGCCGCCACGAAGCGAAGAAGGGGTTCGGGGACGATGTCCCCGAGCGGGGTCCGGGGCAGCCGCCCCGGCGTCCCCCTCCCTCACAGCAGCGCCTCCATCTCCTCGGGCAGCGGCTCATCCAGCACAATGCGCGCGCCGGTGATGGGCTGCGTCAGCCGGATCGAGGCAGAATGCAAGGCAAACCGTCCGTGCAGCGATTCCAGCTCCGCGCCATAGAGATAATCGCCCGCGATCGGGCAGCCGATGTGCTTAAGGTGCACGCGGATCTGATGTGTGCGCCCCGTCTCCAGACGCAGGCGCAGCAATGCCCGCGACCCGCTTGCGCGTTCCACCCGGTAATGCGTCACCGCGCGCTGACCATCCTCGCGCACGGCGCGCTGCGCACCCGTGCCCAGGCGCGCAATCGGCGCGTCGATCACGCCCTGCATTTCGCGCGGAATCCCCTCCGTCACGGCAAGATACTCCCGGATGAAGCCGCCCGTGTGCAGCTGCTGCGTCAAAAGGCGCTGCGCATGCGCATGCCGCGCGATGCACAGCAGGCCGCTGGTACCCTTGTCCAGCCTGTTCACCGGATGATAGACGAACGACGCCGGATCCGCGCCCAGCATCGCGATCACCTGCTCGCGCAGCGTGCCAGAAACAATGTGGCGGGCGGGCAGCGTCGGCAGCGGCGCGCCCTTGCTCACGATCAGGATATCCTCGTCCATGTATCGGATGTGCGACGGCGTCAGCGCGGGCGTGAGCACGGCGGAATCCGTCTGTACCTGCGTCGCCATGTCGTCCGGCAGATGCACCTCGATCATATCGCCCGCATGCAGCACGTAATCCGCGCGCACAGGCACGCCCCCGACATGGATCGCGCCAAGCACCTTCAGCCTGCGAAAGGCATGCTGTCCCAGCGAAAAACGCCGCGGCACGACGCTGCGCACCGCGCGGCCCTCATCCGCCGCCGTCGCTTCGTATGTCAAAATCCGCATGGACGCGCCTCCTTCCGCAAAACCTTTCGCCCATTATAGCAGAAACGCGGTCAATTGACAAAGCCCATGCGGACGGGTACAATAAATCCATCAGCATATACCGAAATGAGGGACACGCATGAACGCAGCCGCAGCCTTTGCCAATCGCGAGCAGCAGCTCCTTGCCCAGCTTGAAGAAGCCCGGGATATGGATCAGGCCATCTCCCTGTGCTCCATGGCGCTGGAGCAAGTCGCCTGCGAGCTCGCGCAGGACGAGCAGGACGAACACGCCCGCCAGAGACAATTGGCCGTGCTCGCAGCCGTGCGCCGCGCGCCGCAGCTGCTCAGGGCCGCCCGCGCAAAGGGCGAACTCGTGCTCAGCGCAAACGCCGCTGCGCCCTCGACGCAGACCGACAAACTTCGCCGCATTGCCGGCGGTGCAGGCGCTTTCCTGCTCGCAGCGCTGGCCGTTTATGAGCTCATCGACGGGCAGACCATTTTTGCCCTGCTGCAGCTGTCGGGCGCTGTCCTGCTTTCGATCGGCAGCAGAGGCAAAAAGGCCGATCCCCTTCAGGCGCAGGCGCGCGGCGTGAGCACTGCCGACGCGCATACGCTCGTGCGCACGCTGCGCGAGCTGTGTCAGGCGGTCGACATCTGCGTGAGCGATCTGATGCTGCTGGAAAAGGACGCCGGGCTTGCACGCATTTCCGGCACGGCGGACGAGGCCATGCTCGACCTGCTGACCACGCTGATGGAGGCAAAAAACTCCGGCCGCGACGATCTAGCGATGAAGAGCCTTTCTCAGGCCGAGCAGTATCTGCACTTGCTGGGCGTGGAACTGATCGGCTACAGCGTCGAGAACGCGCAGCTGTTTGATATCCTGCCCACGATGGGCGAGAGCAGAACCATCCGTCCGGCGATGATGCAGGACGGCAAGGTCCTGCGGCGCGGCGTAGCCGCGCTGCAGGCGGGAAGGAGCATGGGCGCATGAAAATTCTGGGCTTTGACCTAGGCGACGGCGAAAGCGCCGTCACGCTGCTCAGCGGCGATTCGACCGTCGAGCCGCGCGTATTGACGCTTCAGGGCCGCACGAGCATCCTCTCCGCCGTCGGCACGCAGCATGGGCGCATCGTCGTGGGCGACGAGGCCAGCGTGCTCGCCGGAACCACTGACGCAAAGGTGCGCTTCAAATCCCGCTATCTCGTCGATCCCGGCGCAGCGGGCGACGTGCGCCTGTTTGCGCAGGGCGTGATGAGCCTGCTGCTGCACGAGGACCCGGGCTTGATGGCCGAAGTGACGCGCACGGTCGTCGGCTGCCCGGCCGGCTGGGGCGAGGGCAGGCGCGAGCAGTATGCCCGCCTGATGGAATCTGCCGGCTTCCCGAATGTTGCCGTCGTGCCGGAGCCGCGCGCCGCGTTCCTCTATGCGCGCCACGCAAGGGGCCTGCGCATCGATCCCTCGCTCATGCAGCAAAGCGCGATGGTCATCGACATCGGCTCCTCGACGACCGATTTCGCTTACATCGTCGGCGGCCATCAGCAGGATCTTTCGCTCTTTGGCGACACGAATCTCGGCGGTGGCCTACTCGATGAGATGATCCTTGAGCGCGCCATCCGCCTCTCGCCCGACCGCGCGCAGCTTGAGCGCGTGATGCAGGCGAGTCCGGCGTGGAAGAGCTTTTGCGAACTGGAGGCCCGTCGGCTCAAGGAACAGTATTTCACCGGCGAAGATAAGTGGCAGACGCAGCCGCTGTGCAAGCAGGTCGTCGTCTGCTACGACGAGACGCTCATGCTCGACATTGTGCTGGACGGCGCGGCGGTCGAGGAGATCATCCATGCGCCGTGCGCCGCGCTGGGCGGACGCAGCTTTGCTCAGTGTCTTTGCGACGCACTTGCGGCTGCCGTACGCCTGTCAAGCGCCTGCGTGCCTCAGGTTGTGATCCTGACCGGCGGCGCATCGCGCATGGCGTTCTTCCGCAGGGCATGCGCGGATGCGTTTTCCTCCAGCCTGATGGTGCTCTGCCCGGAGCCGGAATGCTCCATCGCGCGCGGCCTGGCCTATGCGGGCCGCGTGGACGAGAGCCTGAAAATCTTCCGTCAGGAGGTCGCATCCCTCGCCCGCGGCGAGCGGCTGCAATCCGCCATCGGCGCGCGCGTGCATCAGCTCTATCAGCCCATCGCGGGCGCGCTCTTTGATCTCGCCCGCGAAAGCGTGCTGGACGCCGTGAAGCTCTGGCGGCGCGGCGGCGTGGATACGGTCAAATCACTGGACGCCGTGCTTGAGCAGCGCATCGCCGAGGCCTTTTCCGGCGAGGCTGCCGCAGATCGAATCCGCGCTGACCTGCAGGATTGGACAAGCGGCCTGCTGACCCAACTCGAGGGCGAACTGGAGGCGCTGTGCCTGCGCTGCGGCGTGCCGCCGGAGAAGATGTCGCTCTCCTGTGCGCGCGTAAGCGCCGGGGTCAGCGGCGTGAAGCTCTCCCTCGCCGGCGCGATGGGCATGGACGTGCTCTCCGGCGTGCTTGGTGTGGTGCTGGGCGTCGTGGGCGCGAGCATCTGCGGCGGCAGCGGCATGGCGCTCATCGGCACAGGCCCTGTCGGCATGATCGTCGGCGCGTCGATGGGCGTGCTGCTGGCGCTCGTGGGCCGGGGCGAAATGGAAAAGATGTTCAGCAGCCTGTATGTGCCCGTCATCCTGCGCCAGCTGGTTACGGACCACGCGGTCATGGCAGGCATCGACCGTCAGCGCGAGGAGATCGAGCGCTCCATCGTCACCGCGCTGGCCGATCCCAGAAACGGCTTTGCCGCCAGACTCACCGAAAGCATCTCCCATACGCTCGGCGCGCAGCTGGAGCGTATGGCCCAAAGCGCCGAGATGTCCATCTGTGCATAGGCATGTCTGCTTTCCTTGTGACAAAGTCACCAAAAGAAGAACTTTGAGCATATTCAGACGCTTTCATTCGTGTTATAATAAGATTGATCCAAGAGCAATCATCCTTTGAGATACAGCATCATGCACGGAATCACAGCAAGCATCATTCAGGAAAGGAAGAATATTATGCTCGTTAAAAACGGTTTGGCGTTTATCGGCGGCGCTTTCAAAAAGGCCGACGTCCGCATTGAAAACGGCAGGATCACCGAGGTCGGCACGCTTGAGGCGAAGGCCGGCGAGGAAACCCGCGACGCGGAGGGCCTGTACGTTCTGCCCGGCTTTGTCGATATCCATATCCATGCTTTCGGCGGCGCGGACTGCATGCGCGGCGAAGCGGACGTGCGCAAGATGAGCGCGGGCCTGATCGAGACCGGCGTGGCCGCGTTCGTGGCGACCACCATGAGCGCCTATGAAGAGGAAACCTACGCAGCGCTCAAGAGCATTCAGGCCGTCATGGACAAGCCGGAAGCGCGCGGCGCAGCCGTGCTGGGCGCGCACATGGAGGCTCCGTTCCTCGCGCTGCGCTACAAGGGCGCGCAGCTGGGCGAATGCCTCGTGCCGCCGAGCGTCGAGGCGTATGACAACATGGTGCGCGGCCTTGGCTGTGTGCGCATGATGACCCTCGCGCCGGAGATCCCGGGCGCGCTGGACGTGATCGCCGAGCTGAAGCGCCGCGGCGTGGTCACCTGCGCGGCGCATACCGCAGCGCAGGCTGAGCATATCCACGCGGCGGCCGACGCGGGCCTCAGCCAGATCACGCATCTGTTCAACGCGCAGACCCCGCTGCATCATCGCGAGCCGGGCGTGCCGGGCGCGGGCCTTGCGGACGACCGCATTATCGTGCAGGCGATCGCCGACGGCATCCATCTGCATCCGGACATCCTGCGCATTGCCGCCAAGTGCAAGGGCGCGGCGGGCGTGGCGCTCATCTCCGATTCCATGGAGGCCGCCGGCCTGCCGGACGGCCAGTACGATCTGGGCGGCCAGGCGGTGTATGTCCGCGATGGCGCCGCCCGTCTGGAAAACGGCGTGCTCGCCGGCTCCACGCTGCTGATGCATCAGGCGATCAAGAACATGATCACCCTGGCGAAGATTGCGCCGGAAGAGGTCATCCCCATGGCCACGAGCACCCCGGCCGACAGCGTCGGCGCAAAGGGCTTTGGCCGCATCGAGCCGGGCGCGGCGGGCGTGCTGGCGCTGATGGACAAGAACTGGGATTTCGCAGGCGTGGTCTGCTGACCAGCGTTCCGCTGGACCATCCTCCGACCAGCGTTCCGCTGGACCGTCCTCCGACAATGCTAGCAATATTTGTTTCTTTGTCGATCGAGGCCGATTGTCTGTGAGAATACATCCACCACAACGTATCAGAAGCGGGATTCAGCACCCGCTTCTTTTAATTGACTTGACTGCATGTGTAAAACAGGTTATGATAATAATGTATGATTATCAGGAAACGGAAGGGAAATATCCATGGAAAAAGAGCAGATTGAACGCATCAACGAACTGGCGCGCAAGAAGAAGACCGTCGGCCTGACCGAGGCGGAGATCGCCGAGCAGGCGGCGCTGCGGGCGCAGTATCTCGCCGAATTCCGCGCGAACATGGAAGCGACGCTGCAGGCCGTGCGCGTGGAGCAGGCGGACGGCACCTACAAGCCGCTGGAAAAGAAGAAGCCGAACTGATCAGAACATATTTTTTCCTGCATTCCCGAAATCCGGGAAGACAGACGGACGCTGATTCGTCTTATATGCACAGGATAAAAGGGTTGGTGAATATCATGAAAAAGAATTTTGTGCGCGTGCTTGCGCTGTGCCTGCTGCTTGCGCTGCTGCCTGCGCTGGCCTCCGCGGATCGCTTTGCCGTGGTCAAGGGCGGCCGGCTGAATCTGCGCCAGTATCCCAGCACGACCAGCTATTCCCTGGGCAAGTATGACACGGGCACATGGATTATCGCCGGCAGTGAGTCTGACGGCTGGTATTCCGTGCGCACGCTCGGCGGCAAGACCGGCTATATGTCCGCCGCCTATCTGGACTTTGGCCAGTATAACGGCGGCGCCACGGTCAAATACGCCAATGGCGGCTATGTGAACCTGCGCTCCGGCCCGTCCACCGACGCAAGCGTGATCATGCGCGTAACCTCCGGCTCCACGTTCTATATGCAGGGCAATTACAGCGGCTGGTGCTACGGCTACGTCTATTCCGGCAGCCAGCAGGTCTACGGCTATATGTACGAAACGTTCCTGGGTTCCGGCGCGTCCACCTCCGTCGTCACCACGCGCAACGGCGGCAAGGTCAACGTCCGCTCCGGCCCGGGCTCGTCCTATTCGTCCATCGGCACGCTTGCCTCCGGCACGCAGGTCAATATCCTGCTCAAAGGCAACGGCTGGTACATGATCTCCGCGAACGGCCTGGAAGGCTTCATGTCCACGCAGTATCTCTCCGGCACAGGCTCCACCATCGGCACCAACACCGGCAGCGGCCAGACGACCACCTCCATGACCGCTTGGGTCAACAACCCCAAGGCTACGCAGGTGCTCAACCTGCGCGAGACGCCCTCCCAGAGCGCGCGTTCCATCGGCCAATACCGCAACGGCACGAAGGTCAAGGTCGTTTCCAAGGGCTCGACCTGGTGCGAGGTCTACGTCGGCACGCGCCATGGCTACATGATGACCCGCTATCTCAGCTTTGACGGCAGCTACGTCCAGCCGAGCTATCCGACTTACCCCAGCTATCCGGTCTACACGCAGCCGCCGTATTTCGCCACGTACGTGCCGACGGTTACGCCGACCCCGACGCCGCTGGTTCAGCTGATCACGCCGAAGCCCCAGCAGAGCGGCCCCGCCGCGCCGAAGGCCGGCGACACCGTCACGCTGGCGATCGCCGCAGGCGGCTCCAGCAATCTGATCACCGTCTATCATGATCCGTCCATGACGCAGGCCAAGGCCAGCTACGCCCACGGCAAGCAGGTGATGATGCTCCAGTACGGCACAAACTCCTGCATGATCTACGTCGACGGCGGCGTGGCGTATGTGTCCACGTGGAATGTGAACTACTGATTCTTAACGTGCAAGGGAATCCGTTGGGCTGCCGCCCAAACCCGCTTGGGGATTTCATCCCCAAACCCCATTTTCGCTTCGCGAGGGATGAAACTGATTTGAGAATCACATAAGCAGCATGACGACAAAACCCCCGGCAGCCTCCGGGGGTTTTACTTATTTCCTGTCCTTGACCATCGTCAGGCCGATGCGCTTTTTCTTCTGATCCACGTCGACCACCCAGACCTTAACCACGTCGCCCACGGACACAGCCTCGCTGGGATGTTTGATGAATCTCTCGCTCATGCGCGAGATATGCACAAGGCCGTCCTGATGCACGCCGATATCCACGAACGCGCCGAAGTCGATCACATTGCGCACCGTGCCGGTCAGTTCCATGCCGGGCACAAGATCCTCCATGCCCAGCACGTCCGTGCGCAGCACAGGCGGCGGCAAATCCTCGCGCGGATCGCGGCCCGGCTTTTCCAGCTCGCGCGCAATGTCCATAAGCGTCATCTCGCCCACGCCGAGCTCCGCAGCGAGCTTCTTCGTGCCCTCCTGCTCCACGCGCGCGGTGATGCCGGCAATGCCGCCGCGCTTTAAATCCTTTGCGTCGTAGCCCAGGCGCGCCATCAGCGCCTTTGCCGCCGGATAGCTCTCCGGATGCACGGCCGTCGCGTCCAGCGCATTAGCGCCGCGCACACGCAAAAAGCCCGCACACTGCTCAAACGCCTTCGGTCCAAGCTTGGGCACCTTTTTCAGCTGAGCGCGCGAGGTGATGCCGTTTTCCTCGCGATAGGCGACGATATTGCCCGCCAGCGCCTTGCCGATGCCCGCCACATGCGTGAGCAGCTGCACGGATGCGGTCTCCACGTCCACGCCGACGCTGGACACGCAGCGCTCCACCACGCCGTCCAGCGCCGTTTCCAGCTCCGCCTGCTTGAGGTCGTGCTGATACTGGCCCACGCCGATCGCCTTGGGATCGATCTTCACCAGCTCGGCAAGCGGGTCCTGCATGCGCCGGGCGATGGATACCGCGCTGCGCAGGCTCACGTCGAATTCCGGGAATTCCTCCGCCGCCAGCTTGCTGGCCGAATAGACGCTCGCGCCCGCCTCGCTGACGATCATGTATTTCACACCCGGAACCTCCGGCAGCAGCGCTGCGATAAACTGCTCGCTCTCGCGCGAGGCCGTGCCGTTGCCGATGGCGATCGCGGTCACGCCGTGGCGGCGGATCATGGAGAGGATCAGCTTCTTGGCCTGCTCCTTCGCCCGCTCCTGACCGGGAATCGTGAAATGGCCCACGCCGGTTTCCAGCACTTTTCCCGTCTCATCGACGACCGCCAGCTTGCAGCCCGTGCGGAAGCCCGGGTCCACGCCCAGCGTCACCTTGCCGCGGATGGGCGGCTGCATGAGCAGCTGACCCACGTTCTGACCAAACACGCGGATCGCGCCCGCGTTCGCGCGGTCAGTCAGCTCGCTTCGGATCTCGCGCTCCAGCGACGGCTCAATCAGGCGGCTCCATGCGTCCTTCGCCGCCGCACGAACCACCTCGCAGCACTTGCTCGGCGGATCGATCACCACGCGGCAGATCGTCTGATTCGCCAGCGCCTCGTCAATCTCCACCGTGACCTTCAGCCATTCCTCGCGCTCGCCGCGGTTCAGCGCCAGAATGCGATGATCCGCCGCACGGGAAACGCTCTCGCGATAGTCGTAATACTGCGCGTAGACGCTGTCGCCCTCCTTGGCGGCGACGCTGCGCAGCATGCCCTGCCGCCCGATCAGCTCGCGCAGCTTTGCGCGGATGCCTGCGTTGTCGCTGATCTCCTCGGCGATGATATCCTGCGCGAGCTGGATCGCCGTCTGCACGTCCTCCACGCCCTTGTCCTCATCGACAAACGGGCGCGCCAGCTGTTCGGGATCATCATTTTTTCGCTGGAGCATGATCACCTCCGCCAGAGGGCCCATGCCCTTTTCCCTTGCGATCATCGCGCGCGTGCGGCGCTTGGGCTTATAGGGACGATAGATATCCTCGAGCGCAGAGAGCGTCTGGCAAGCGGCAAGCTGCGCGCGGATCTCGTCGGTGAGCTTGCCCTGCTCGATGATCGCATGCTCGATCTGCTCGCGGCGCTTGTCCAGATTTCTAAGATATTCCAGCCGCTCGCTCATTTCGCGCAGCTTCTGGTCGTCCATCGCGCCGGTTTGCTCTTTTCTGTAGCGCGCGATGAACGGGATGGTGTTGCCCTCGTCGATGAGCTGAGCAATGCGCTCCGCGATCGCCGGGCTTATGTCAAATTCCTGAGAGAGAATCGAAAGGATATCCATTAAAGCTCGATAACCTCCAGATCATTGGGCACATACAGATCGCCGTGGTAGAATTCCTTCGCCTCTGCGGTATAGAGCGCCTTGCGATTGGCGTAGTTCTTGTCCTCCGTATGCCAGAGCACCAGGTGGGGGATCGCAAGCTCCTGAGCCAGCTTCGCCGCATCCGCGACGGTGGAGTGGTGCTTCTCGTAGGGCTTGAAGACGTCCGCCTGAGCAAGCAGGCAGAACGCCTCGCACAGCATCCAGTCGCTTTCTGCGACATACTTCCCGCAGATCGGGTTATACGGCTCGTCGCCCAGGCAGGTCAGCTTCCTGCCATTTTGCAGCGTCGTGCTGAAGCCGAACTGCAGCTGCTTCGTCGAGCCGATATCAAAGAACGTGATCTCATAGCCGCACAGCGTCGCCTGCATGCCGTCCGTGATATCATGAAAGAGCACGCGGGAGCCAATGTGCCTGAGCATCTTCTTCTGCAGCATCAGCTCGCCGATCACCTCAAGACCCTTGCGCACGGTCTCGTGGCACCAGATATGCAGCTCGCCCTCATACTTGCCCGCGTTCATCATCGTCATGATCTTGCGCATGGCCCAGACCACGCCGTTGAGGTGATCGGGATGGGCATGGGTGATGAACAGGTCGTGCACATCGGCAAAGCTCAGATTCGCATCCTCCATCTGGCGCAGGATGCCGTTGCCGCCGCCGGCGTCCACCAGCAGCGTGCCGTGATTATTGGTGATCGCAAAGCAGGTATTATAGCAGCGGGTCGCCAGGGCATAGCCCGTGCCCAGCACGTGCAGCTTTTCCATGGTGTATTCTCCTCCTTATGATCAAAAAAGCGCCCGTCCATGCGGACGGACGCTCAGAAGTATCTTACTTTGCCGCGAGATCCTCGCCCGCCTCGATCGCCATGATCTGATCGACGCGGCGCTGATGGCGGCCGCCGGCGAACTCGGTGGTCAGCCAGATCTCGACGATCATGCGGGCCAGCTCGCCGCCGACCACACGCGCGCCGAGGGCAAGCATGTTCGCGTTGTTGTGCTCGCGGCTCATCTTCGCGGAGAAGCAATCCGAGCAGACGACGCAGCGGATGCCCTTGGTCTTGTTCGCCGCAAGCGAAATGCCGATGCCCGTGCCGCAGCACAGGATGCCGCGCTCACACTCGCAGCTCGCCACGGCGTTGGCCGCCTTCTGGCCGAAGATGGCGTAGTCGCAGCTCTCGCCGGTGTACGTGCCATAGTCCTTGTACTCCAGATTCATGCTCTCCAGCAGCTCGATGATTTCCTTCTTCAGCGGCAGACCCGCGTGGTCACTGGCCAATGCGATCATGTTGCTCTCCTCCATTAATCTATAAAATCTTCGGGAC
The DNA here is from genome assembly GCA_015056305.1 of Clostridiales bacterium. Lineage (GTDB taxonomy): Bacteria > Bacillota > Clostridia > Christensenellales > Aristaeellaceae > Ventricola. The sequence goes on from SVGO01000004.1 coordinate 14,156, forward strand.
GCAGCGGTTCGCGGGATTTGAAGCCTGTCTCCTCCTGCGCCTCGTGTTCAGCAGTATAGTCGGTAAAAGTCAGATGCTTCAGGTTTTCGCGGCTGACCACCGTGTTCGTGCCCATGCACATCCTGCAGCGGAACAAACACTCCGGGCAGACGCAGCCAAAGTTGATTCCCTCAGACTGGATCATGTACGTGCCGCATTCCGGGCATCCGCATCGCATAACGCCAACCTCCTTTTGGGGATTTCATCCCCAAACCCCTGACAAGGGATTTCATCCCTTGACCCTTCTTGCGCTTCGCGCCTGTTTTAAGCAGCTATACTCCATTTCCCTCCGCTGCGCGAACGCGCAGCGAAGACGGGGTCTGGGGATGAAATCCCCAGGCGGGTCTTAGGGCGGCAGCCCTAACGTCCCCCTCGTCACCCCAGCTTCTTGTGCGTAAAGCTGCGCTTCTTTCCGGCAAAGTCCGCGACGATATCGCCGTGACCGCGCAGGATGTACTTGTAGGAACACAGACCCTCCAGGCCCATCGGGCCGCGGGCGTGAATCTTGCCGGTAGAGATGCCCACCTCCGCGCCAAAGCCATAGCGGAAGCCGTCAGCAAAGCGCGTGGAGCAGTTGTGATAGACGCCGGCGGAATCGACCAGCGCGGCAAAGCGCTCGGCGGCCTGCTCGTCATCGGTGATGATGCAGTCCGTGTGGTGCGAGCCGTAGCGATTGATGTGCGCGATCGCCTCTTCCAGAGAATCGACGACGCGGATCGCGATCACGTGATCCAGATACTCGGCCTTCCAGTCCACTTCGCCCGCCGCTTCGCAGGGAATGCCCGGGATCAGCGCCTGCGCGCGCGCATCGGCCTTGATCTTCACGCCCGCCACATGCAGCGCCGCCGCTACGATGGGCAGCGCATGATGCGCCGCATCCTTGTGCACCAGCAGCGTCTCTGCCGAATTGCACGCCGCCGGATACTGCGTCTTCGCGTCTACGGTCACGCGCGCCGCCATCTGCGCGTCGCACTTGGCGTCCAGATAGACATGGCATACGCCGTCGCTGTGGCCCAGCACGGGAATGCGGCTGTTGTCCATGATATAGCGCACAAAGCTGTTGGAGCCGCGCGGGATGATCAGGTCGATGTATTCGTCCATCGCCAGCATCGCGCCGACTTCCTCGCGCGTGGTCAAAAGACCGGCCCAGCCCTGCGGCATGCCCGCCGCCTCGCTGGCCGCCTTCATCACGTCAAAGAGCGCCTGATTGGAATGCATCGCTTCGCGGCCGCCCTTGAGCAGGACGCTGTTGCCGCTTTTGAGGCACAGGCCCGCGATCTGCACCAGCGCATCCGGGCGGGACTCGAAGATCACGCCGATCACGCCGATCGGGCATGCCACGCGCGAGAGCACAAGGCCATCCGCCAGTTCGGTGCGCAGCTGCTCATGCCCAATGGGATCATCCATTCCGGCGAGCGCACGCAGACCGGCGCATACGTCGGCAAGCTTGCTTTCGTCAAACCTGAGCCGCTTGAGCACAGGCGCGGCGATGCCGTCGGCCTTGGCCTGCGCCATGTCCTTCGCGTTCGCCGCGAAGATCGCCTCGCGGCTTGCTTCCAGCGCGTCGGCAATAGCCAGCAGCGCGCCATTGCGCGCCTCGCTCCTGGACGCCGCCAGCGTAAAGCTCGCCTGCTTCGCCGCCTTAGCAATCTGCAGGGTATCCAGCTTCTGCGCCATTACTCATAAACCTCCCTGTGAAAGCTCTCGCGCATCTCGTCTGCGCTCATATCACTGAACAGGAACAGCTCCCGGCGGTCGTCGCCGCCCTGGAAGGAGCTGAGCATCGTCACGGCCGCCAGGGCGTTGAGGTTCGTATCCATGTTATCCAGCAGCTTCTTGCCCAGGCCCATCAGGTTCGCGCCGCCGGAGCTGCGCAGGCCCTGCTTGAGCAGATCCATAAAGACCATGTAGCTGCGGTTCTTCTCGGCGTAATCCTCTTCCAGGCGGATCTTGACATAGGTGAGCACGTTTTCGCTGGTCAGCGCATTATCGCCCGCCCAGGTGCCCAGAATCCTGGCCTCTTCTTCATTGAGCCAGGTGCTCAGCATGCCGATCTCATCGACCAGCTCCGGCAGCGTATTGAGCTCCATCGCGACATAAGTGCTCACGTTCAGATCGAGCAGACTGTTGACCGTGCGCGCAACGAGCAGACCGCGGCTCTTGGGTGCGCCCAGCGCATACACCTCGCCCAGCGCCACCTCGCCGACCTCGGGGAGATTCACCAGCGTGTCGCATTCGATCTGCGTCATCACGCTGCGGCCGGTGCGGCTGTTGACAGAGGCGATCATCAGCGTATCGGTCACGCCGCCGTCCTGCATAAGCACGAGGATGTTGTTCACGTTTTTATCCAGATTGCGATTGAGCACCATGTCGCGCTTGGTCACGGTGATCTCGCCCATGGCGCACGCGCACACGAGCACAAGGCACAGCATCAGCGCCAGCGCGGAAATGATCTTCTTCATCGGTTTAACTCCTTACTTCTTGAAAATGAACAGCTTGGAGAACACGTAGTTGGCGATGATGACCACGATATTGGTCAACAGCTTCATCACCAGATCGTTCATGCCCAGCAGCTCGACGGTCACAAACATCAGCACGGTTTCCATGCCCAGGGAGACCAGGCGCATCGCAAAGAAGCTGGCAGCCTCCTTGACCAGCGCGCCCATGCTCTCGCAGTGGGTATGGAAGACGAACGCCTTATTGACCACATAGCCAAAGGCCACGGCGACCACCCATGCCGTCCACGTACCGGCCATAACGCCAAGGCCCAGCCAGCGCGTCGCCACGAAGTAGACGACGTAATTGACCACGGTCGTCGCCACACCGGCGAACAGATACGCCACCAGCTCGGTATTGTTCCACAGCTTCTCGCACAGTCCGCCCAGCTTCGGGGAGACCTTGCCAATCAAACGGATCACAAAACGCGCCAGGGCGTCGATCCAGCTCCAGATCAGTTTCATATGTTGATTTCCTCAATTGCAAGTAATTCCGCGGCTGCATAATGCCCCACGTTAACGATGTCATTATACCACGATAAGCAATAAGGGTCAATGTGCGCAAAGGCTGCAGGTTTGACTTCTTTTTGCCGCTCTCCACTTCCCTTTTGGCACAGAATGTCGTATAATTAACGATTGAAAGAAAACACACCAAGACACATATATGGAGGTCTGAACCATGGAGAACCCGATCATTTCCTGGCTGTTTGAAACCGACGCCGTTCGCGTCTGCCCCGAAGGTCAGCCGTTCTGGTATACGTCCGGCAAGCTCGGCCCGTTCTATATCAACACCCAGTTCCTCTACGGCAGCGAGGCCGCGGCCAACGCACTGCTGAAGACCATCGAAGAGGCCTGCGCCGGCGAGAAGCTCGCGTTCTATGACAAGGTCTGGGCGGATATCTCCGCGCAGCTGGAGTCCTGCCCGATCTTCTCCCAGCTGATCGATCTGCTGACCGAGGAAGCCCGCAAGCTGGACATCGACTTCGTCTCCGGCGGCGAGCGCCGTGACTTCTTCTTCTCCATGCCGGTCGCCAAGAAGCTGGGCCTGGGCCACCTGTCCATCTTCAAGGATCTCTCCTGCGTCTATACCGACGAAAATGGCGTCTCCATGGACCCGGCCGAGGCGAACCTCGCCGGCAAAAAGAGCGTGCATATCGCCGACCTGATCACCGTCGCCTCCTCCTACATCCGTGCATGGATCCCGGCCGTTGAGGCGCTGGGCGCGAAGATCGCCTACTCCCTCGCCGTGGTCGACCGCGATCAGGGCGGCAGCGACATTCTGGCCAAGGCCGGCTGCCCGCTGACCACGCTCATCACCATCAAGCCGGAGCTCTTTGAGCAGGCGAAGGCGCTCGGCCGCGTGACTGACGCGCAGGTGGAGCTGGTGAACTCCTTCATCGCCGATCCGGACAAGTTCATGCATGACTTCCTCGTTGCCCATCCGGACTTCCTGGCAAACGAGATCGCCAAGGGCGGCAAGAGCGCCCAGCGTGCCGAGCTGTGCATCGCCAGCGGCTTTGCCCCGAAGGGCTGAGCCCTTTTGCACTACGCTTCGCCTTGCTTCTAATGGCATCATTCGGGCGGAAGGCCCTCTGATGCCCTGCTTTTCCAGCTTAAAAAGCTGTGCGATGCTGAATATGAACATCATTTTGAAACACATCGGAAAAAGCGCAGACGATCTGCGCTTTTTCATTACCAAAGGCGGGCGGCACGCCGGCGGCGTCACCGTGCACAGCGTGAAAGCACCGAGCTTTTCCTACGGGATCGTGATCGCGAAGGATATGCGCAGGAAAGGGATCGCAAAAGCTGCGCTGCCCCTGCTCTTTGAAGCGATGAGGAATCGAGGATTTTCTATTGCCGTCGTGCAGATCGCGCCGGACAATGCTGCGTCGCTGGCGCTGCACAAGGCGTTGGGGTTTGAAATGACTGTTCAGGATACCGATGCCGTTACGATGGAACTCACGATCGATCAGTCGTAAATGCGCAATATGGATATTTAGTTCATTAAGTTGGGGATCGCCGCCTGCGGGCGTGACCTCATCCGTCACGGCTGACGCCGCGCCACCTTCCCCATAGGGGAAGGTCTCCTTACTACACGGGTAATACAATCTTTGATTTGAAAGAAACATTCCAACAAGATTTGCCTTCCCCTATGGGGAAGGTGGCAGTCCGAAGGACTGACGGATGAGGTCCCCGGCCGCAGCCGGATCATTCGTGCAGACATTCTATCCAAGTGTATCAGAATCAAAAGCGTCGCCTATCGGCTCCTGTTTGATTCCCGCTTATCTTGCGCTTCGCGCATGGGAACGTTGGGCTGCCGCCCAAACCTGCTTGAGGGATTTCATCCCTCAAACTCCCTTCTTCGCTTCGCGCCGGTTTTAAGTTCCCTTACTGCGCACTCTCTCCCTTTTGCAAGCAAAAAGGACTGTCATTCGACAGTCCTTCTTTCATATCACCACGTCGCGCCAAAACCCGTGATATACCATTCCTTATTATGCAGGGTATACTGGCAGTTCTCGCGCGTGATCTCCGCCTCCGGTACCACGGACATGTTAAAGTATTTCTTCTTCGGCGTCGCGTCGTAGCGGTAGTTCATGCGTTTGATCGTCGAGTTCACATTGCCCTCGATTGTTGTCATCTCATACAGTCCGTCGCCCAGCTCCGTCACGCTCTCCACGATGCCCACGTGCGTGTAGGGCGTGGAGCCGCGCTTGCCGTAGATCACGATATAACCCGGCTTGGGAATCGCTTCCATCTTGTCCGCCTGCTGCCAGCGTCCGTGCGCGTCAAAGACGTAATACACGTTGCCCACGCGGCCCTCCATCGCGGAGATGACATCGTCCGCCGCCACGCTGACGTCCTGCTTATGCTTGATCAGCTGCACGCCGCTGTGCTGCGCGCAATAGATCTGGAACACCGAGCACCAGCCGATTTCGCGGTCGTCGTGATAGTACCACTGCGTGTACTCGTTCGCCTTGGGCAGCTTTTCAAAGGGATGCTTCTCAAACTGAGCGCGCGCAAAGAGTACGAAATTCTTCGCCTCCAGCGGCATATCTGCCGGGAACTCGAGGTCATACGCCTCCAGCTCGCCCTCCGCCTGCGTGGCGATCGCCTCGGGCGGAATCTCCATATTCGCCGGCGCCGTGTCCGCCAGAGCGCCGCTGCCAAGCAGGAGCGCGCAAGCGAGGAGCGCCATGATGAGTCTCTTCATTTCAGAGTCCTTTCGTGGGCTGCCGCCCACACCCGCCTGGGGACTGCATCCCCAGACCCCAGCTCGGGGAACTGATCCCCCGAACCCCCTTCTTCGCTTCGCGGCGGCTTAAAGCCGTCTTGTAGGGGAGGGGCTCTGCTCCTCCCCAAACGACGTTCTCCATCCGCCCGCAGGCCACGTTAGTCGCCCATGACCAGTGAGAGCGTGCCCTCAATCGGATACGCCTTGCCCTCGCCCTGCTCAATCACAATGGCATGCCAGCCCGGTTCGCTGCACGAAATCGTATAGCGGCACTGGCTGGGCGAAATGCGCTCGCTTTCAAACGCCACAGCCGCGCTGCCGATGGTCATATTCTCGACCTTCCAGCCGTCCCAGCCGATGGGCGTATGCGGCGCAAAGGCGATCGTCTTGCCCGCCGCATTCGGCTTGATGCCAAACAGGCTCTCGGTCATCGGCCAGATGAAGCCCGCCGCGCTGCGCGCGCTGAGCAGCACGCTGCTTTCCTCCGGTTTCATCGCGCCCGGCATGCCCGGCGCGCCCGCCTTCGCCATCGTGCTCAGGCAGCCGATCATCTGCTCCACATGACCCGCGCGGCCGTGCCACGCAGCCAGCTCGGCCAGCGGCGCATTCTCCTTCATGACCGCCTTCTCAGCGGGCGCAATGCGCTGAAGCGTATCGATCAGAGCATCGCCATCCTCGCCGCACATGCGCAGAATATACGCCTGACCGGCAATGGCAAGCTGCGTCTCGCGCACGATATCCTCGCGGATATCCTCAAAATTGCGCGTCGCGCGGCGCAGATAGCTGATGCAAAGACCCGTTGTCGGCAGCATATCCTCGGCGAACTGCTTATCGCCCGTCCACTGAAGCACGCGATGCACCAGCGCCACAAACAGCGCGCTCTCCTTCACGCCGCCGATCTGACGGATGCGGCCGCTGCGGGAGATGCGCTTGGCCAGGCGGCCCGGCGCAAGCTGCGCTTCCTCGCTGATACGAACCAGCGTGCGCAGCATATCCTGCACCAGCATGCCGCCGCCAAGAGGCAGCAGTGCGCTCATCGCCTGCGCAAAGCCCTCGCCAAACAGAGACGGATGCTCCGGCAGATCGGTGCACAGGCCCACGCCGCCACGCGGCAGCTCGCGGGTCAGCCAATCGCCGTAGATCTTCGTCCAGTTCCAGCCGCGCTCCAGCGCCGCATCCGGCAGCGTCGCGCAGCTTTTCTCCATCAGCGCGGCCAGGCGCGCTTCCTTCTGCTCGATGAGCATGCCGGCGTTCTCGCGCAGATGCGCAAGCGCATCCTCCGCCTTCGAGCGGGAGGCATAGCCGCCGGCGACGAACAGGCGCATCGTCGCCTGCGCGCCCGCGTTCACGCGGATGCGATAGAACAGCCGTCCGTTGACGCCCTTGCCCAGCGTATTGCCAAAGCCATAGACCGTCTGCGGCAGGTCGGCCTGCAGCACGCGGTTTTTCGTATCAGCGCCCCACACGGCATGCCACGGATTGCGGCTGTCGCGCGCATAGAACGCCTGCGTCTTCTCGTCATATTCGCCCACGTCGCGGCCCAGTTCCATGCTGTCCTCGCCGCGCGCAGCGGCGACGGTCAGGATGTCCGTGCGCACGGTGAAGGAAACCTCAACCATGCGCGGCGCATTTTTGCCGTTTTCGATCGTCAGCTCGATCACGCAGCCGTTCACGCCGTCGGGAATATACTGGCGGCGCACAACATGCAGCCCCTGCTCCTGCATGCGGTAATGGAACGCCGTTGCCGCAGGATTCACTTCGCAGGCGTCCGCGCAAAGAAGCGGCACGTCGTCAATGGCAAAAAAGAATCCGTCGCAGACCTTCTTTTCGCCGGCCCACAGGCCGCCCATCTCGCCTTCGACATTGAATCCCTGATCCGGGAAAAGGCCGTTCTGCGCGCCGATGAGCACGGCGTGCGTACCCGCGGTCACGGCGGGCGTCTGCAGCTGATCGTAACGATACACTCTGTACGGGGAGAGCATAAGCAAACCTCCTTGGCTTAGTCCCTGATGACGGCAGCAATAGTAGAGAGAATCAGCCGGATATCCGCCGCCGGCGAAATCTCATGCAGATATTTCATATTCAGCTCGATCTTGTCAGGCATGATCACGTCGATATACATGCGCTCCGGGTCGTCCGCGCCCTCGAGCATATCGTTCTCGTTGCGATAGGCGATGGACGCATAGTCCGTGATGCCCGGGCGCACCAGCAGCACCTGACGCTGATACGGCGTGTACATGTTCACATACTTGGGCACCTCGGGCCGCGGACCCACGAAGCTCATCTCGCCGATGAACACATTGATCAGCTGCGCCAGCTCATCCAGCTTCGTCTTGCGCAGCAAGCGGCCCATGCGCGTGATGCGGTTGTCGCGGCCGACGGTGATGGCAAGCCCCTTCTTGTCCGCATCGACGACCATCGTGCGGAATTTGAAGATGCGGAATTCCTTGCCGTCTTTGCCTACGCGCACCTGACGATAGAACACGGGGCCCGGATCGTCGATCCTGATCGCCAGCGCGATCAGCAGCAGCACCGGCCAGAGCACGGCGAGCGCGCAGCCGGAGATCACGATATCCATCGCACGCTTGAGTGTAAGCTGCAACTTTCGCTTTTCCAGCACCGCAGCGATATCCATATTCTGCATATTCTGAATCCTTTCGGAAAACTCTCTTTTCAAACCCTATCAAAAACGTAAGTAAACAGGAAACACATCGCAAACGCCATCCTGTGTTTCATCAGGAAAAGGCGCATTGCCAGCTTCGGCGGGAAGGACAGCGGCCTCACGTCCTTAAACCAGCGGCGCACGTCCTCCCGATTCATATATGCCCGTGCCTCACGCACCCGCGCAAAAAAGCCATACGGCGTGCCGGGATAGCACAGATTGCGCACCGCCGTCACGGCCATCTTGCGCCGGCGGATTGTCATGCGACGCACGCACTCGCTCTGATCCGCAAGCAGCGCCTCGATCGCGTCATTGGACAGATCGTGGCTTTTCGGCACATGCGCGCTGTAGCGCTTGGTGACGCTACCGCCATGGAACCGGTAGTGATAATATGCCTCGTCCACCGCGACGGCGGCTCTGCTTTCGAGCATACATTCGATAATAAAGAGCAGATCCTCCGCATAGCGGATGTCCTCGCGGAAGCGATGCTTTTTGAGCACCTCGCGCCGGAACAGATTGCGCGGCGTATAGCCTGACAGCGGCAGCTCGTCCGAGTCATTTTCCTTGGAGAGCATCGCCGGGATCAGCGTTTCACGGATCGATGCTTCATCAAAGCGCGTGCCCGTGGCAAAGCCCAGCGGCACGTTTTCCGTCTTATGGGCATAGTCCTTGAACACCCGGCAGAACGCGATATCCGCGTCGTGCTCGATGGCCATGGCGTACAGCCGCGCATACATCTGCGGCTCTAACCAGTCGTCGCCGTCGCAGAAGATCACATATTCGCCCGAAGCCATCTCGATGCCCGCATTGCGCGCAGCGGAGACGCCCCGGTTCTTTTCAAAAGCGATCACATGAATGCGCTCGTCCTTCGCCTCGTATTCCCGCAGGATCGCAAGCGAATTGTCCGGGCTGGCGTCGCAGACGAAGATCATCTCGATCTCCTGCATCGTCTGTGCGCGCAGGCTGTCTATGCATTCGCGCAAAAACGCCTCGCAGTTATAGATCGGAATGATGACCGAAACCTTCGGTTGCATGGATTCATTCCTCCACTGTATTGATCATTCAATCCTGTCTGCGGTGCTCCTGCTCAGATCCGCGCGCCACAGCGGCGCCTGTACCAGCAGATACGTGCAGCCGATCACAGAGAACGGCGCATACACGGACTCAAACAGGCCCACCAGAATGAACACCGCGCAGAACGCCAGCGGCGTGGCGGCATAAGCGCTCGCCTTCCTGTGAATCCAGTAATACTGCGCGGAGCGGACGACCGCCAGCGCCGTATAGCCAAGAAGCAGCAAACCTGCGATCCAGCCGTTGTTGTATGTCACGCCGAAGAAGGCGTTGTGCGCGTTGAAATGGCGCTCGCCTGCGCCGTCCTTGGCCACCCACTCGCGAACGACGCTCGTTTCATGGCCATTCCAGGTGAGGTTGTCCAGGATCGTCATCCAGATACCCCAGCGGTCGCTGGTCAGATCGTCCATGGAGATTGTGCGCTCCTCCGGCCTGGGCACGGTAATCGGATTGCCATAGGTCTCGTAGTTATAGACCGCCAGCGCATAGTCCTCCTCGTAGGCCTCGTATACCTTGTCCATCGTCACCTTCGCGCCCAGCATGCCAAAGGCCAGCACGAAGACAGCCAGCATCGCCAGCAGGCGGCCCGGACGCTTTGCGCTGCCCGCGATGATCGCCACCGTCAGGATCGCAACCACGCCCATCAGCGCCAGCAGGCCCGACCGGGAGAGCGAGAGCACCAGCGACGCCGCTGCAAGCAGCGCGCACGCGCCGTAGGCGATCATGGACTTGGTCTTCTTTTCCTTGAAGCTCGCATAGCTGAGCAGCAGCGCCGCCGTCGTCATGACGATGCAGCACATGGACAGGCAGTTCGCGTCGTAGAACACGCCCTTATAGCCCGGATAGCCAATCACAACCGGCACGGTCAGGTAGGAGACGACCAGGAACGGCAGCACGGCGAACACCGCGCCGCGCAGGATCGAACGGAAGGTTGTCTCGTCGTCGCGCGAGGCGAGCACGGAGAAGACCACCGGATAGCAAAGCAGCAGCGGCACGCTCTCGGAGAGCCAGTCCTGATAGAACAGACCCGAGACGACCATCATGCCGTGCAGCGCAAACCACAGCCCCGTCATGCCCTTGTGAAAATGCACGCGCGCCTTCACGCCGCTTCTGGCCGTGAGGGTCACAAAGGCCAGAAGGATCATGCCGAAGAGCACAAAGATCATCCAGCGCATCGGGAATTTGCGCTGCGTGAAGAGCACGCAGTAACCGATCAGCGCAAAGAGCGACGCCGTCAGCAGGCGGCTGTCAAAGATCTCGTTGAAAATGCCCGTCACCTTGTCGTAGAGGTTGAGCACCTTCGTGCCGTCAAAGCCTTTTTTGCGCATAGTCTTGCCTCCAATATCTCGTCAGAATAGGGGATATGTTGGGCTGCCGATCCGGGAAGCCCACTTGGGGATTTCATCCCCAAACCCCTGACAAAGGATTTTCTCTCCTCGCTCGACGCTCGTCGGTCAGGGCAGCTCTGACAGCCCACAGGGCTGTCATTCACTCCTGCCCCAGTTCGATAAAGACGAACCCCTTGACCCTTCTTCGCTTCGCGCATATAAACCGCTTTTATCTGCGAATCCTATTTCTGGTTAAATCTTCCAATCACTTCCAGATAGATCGCTTCCACCGTCTGCGCGTTTCGCGCCCAGGTGAGCGCCTTCGCATCGGTCTGTCCCCGCTCGCGCAGCGCCGCGCAGCCTTCGCGATTCTGGAATACATCGCGCATCACACGCTCGATTTCATCGATATCGCCGGCCGGCACGAGGAAGCCGTTTACGCCGTCTGTGATCGTGTCCTCGATGCCCTCGCCTTTCGCGCCGACGGAGATACAGCCCGCAGCCATCGCCTCGATATAGACGATGCCGTAGCCCTCGCCCCAGCTGGGCAGGACGAACAGATCGCTCTGCGCCATCCGCGCAAGCACCTGTTCATGCGGCAATCCGCCGGTCATCGTCACGCGATCCGCAAGCCCAAGCTCCGCAATGCGCGCCTTGAGCTGGCCCTCCATCTCGCCGATGCCGACAATCGTCAGCGTTGCGTCGGGATATTCAGGCGCGAGCCTTGCAAACGCCTCCAGCGTTCTGTCCATGCATTTGCGCGCCTTGAGCGTGCCCACGGAGATCACCGCGCGCGGGGTATTGTGCGTCTCATCCGGCACAAGCGACAGGTCCACGCCGTTGGGCACGATGCGCGAGAGCTTTCCCTCGCCGCGATAGGGCGCGACCCGGCTCATGAGCAGACTCGACACCGCCATCAGCGCATCGGCTTCCCTGGCGATCATCACATTGCGCGCCCACGGCTCCCTGCCAGGGATAAAGTAATGGAAAACATCCGTGCCATGCACGGTCAGCGCAAGCGGCGCGCCCAGCGCGCGGGCGACAAGCAAGCCTGCATGTCCGTCGCGCGGAAGCATATGCGCATGCACGATATCAAAGGGTTTTTCTTTGTGCAGACGCTTTGCGACGGGCATCGCCGCAGCGGCAAGAAGACGTCCGCCCAGCAGCTTTTCGCCCGCATTGCCCAGCGTCAGGCAGCGGGGATAATACACGGGGATGCCGTCGATGACATCCTGCTTCGGCGTCCTTGCGTCTACCTCGTAAAGCTTGGGACGCAGCCGCTTCATCATCGGCAGAACGCCCACGCAGGAGATCACCACAACCTCGTGTCCGCGGTCTCGCAGGGCCTTTGCCTGCTCATGCACATAGAAGCAATAGGGAGAATTGTCCGCCTGCCGGTGGATCATCATCAGAATCCGAAGCTTTTTGTCCATCCTGCAGGCACCTCCCTTTCTCCGCCTGCGGGCGGAGACCTCATCCGTCTCGCCTGCGGCGATCCACCTTCCCCAAAGGGGAAGGTTTATTCATCCCCGGTAAAGTTCCATCCATTTTTTCGCGATGATCGGCCAGGCATATTCCTTCGCATGTCCGATGCATCGCGCGGAGCAACCGGCGTAATCCTTTGCGATCTCGCCAATCATCTGCGCCTGCTGCTTCGTATCGCCGCAGACCACGCTGTAGCCGACCTCGCCCTCGGCAAACTGGCCGTCAAAGCCCTGTCCTCTCGTATAGAGCACCGGCACGCCCTGGCTCATCGCCTCCAGATAGACCATGCCGAACGTCTCGGCGGAGGATGGCACCAGCAGCACGTCGACATCCGCATAGAATCGCTTCATCGCGTCCATATCCCCGGCGACGCCCAGATACGCGTCGCCCTCATGGAGGCCTGCGACCAGATCGTTCATCAGCTTGCCGCCGCCCACGGCGCGCAGCACGCAGGGCGTGCCCATCTGCGCCGCCTTGTGCACGGCTTGCAGCGCATCCAGCGGGCGCTTGCGCTTCACCATCTTGCCGGCAAAGCCCACGCGCAGCGGGCTCTCGCAGGCTGCACGCGCCTCGCCGTCCAGCCACTCCCCGCGAATGCCGTTGGGAATGATCGCCGTCTTCGGCTCGATGAGCGCGCGGTCGCGCACGCCGAGCCACTTTTTCATCACCTTGTCCCGCGCCGCGCCAGAGAGGAAGACCACCCTCTGCGCCCTGCGCAGGATCTCTCTCGCCAGGGCGTGCAGGTGCGGTTCGTATTTCCAGATCGCCTCGATGTCGCTGTAGCGCAGGGTGACGATATAGGGAATGTTGTATTTTTGATGCAGCGCCAGGGCGATAGAGCCGTCGGTAAAGAGCGTATGCGCGTGGATCATCTTCACGCGGCTGAGATTAACCGCGTTTTCGATCGCGGGCACGGATCGCTTTGCCTTGCGGGAGAAGAAAAGCGCGTCGCTTTTTTTCACCGTCAGCGCCGAGATCGTCTTCACGCCCTCGGGCTCGTTCTTGCCCAGATCGCGCCTGCGCTTTTCGGGCACGAAGACGATCTGCTCGAGCCCTTCATCGCGCAGCGCCTCAAACATCTGCGGGAAGACCGTGCTGCCCGCCAGATTGCAGCAGATATGCAGCATCATGCTTTCTTACCGCCTTCCCGGGCCTTCTTTTCCTTCTCGGCCTTGAGGAATTTGGGCAGATTCGCAATGCCCACCAGCGAGCCGTAGCCATAGGCGAAATGGAACGCCGGATAGAGGATCACCTCGACCGGGAAGAATTTCCATCCCTTTTCCTTGGCGATGGTATAGGAATAGAAGAAATCCAGAAGAAGATATGCACCCCACTCCAGCGCCAGCAGCCCGCCAAAGAGCCAGCTGTGCGTGAGCAGCGTCAGCAGGACGAGGCCGACCGTGGAGAGCACGAACGCCAGCGGCACGAAATGGCGCACGCCCATCGAGCCGGGCACCAGCGTCATCGTGATCACGCCCCACTTGCCGTTCATATACGCCATCTTCATGATGCCGCGCATGGTATCGCGGCAGTAATAGAGCACGCGGATCTTATGATTGAGATACACCTTGCCGCCGTTTTTGCGGATGCGGTGGTTGAGCTCGTTATCCTGATTGCGGGTCATGCGCTCGTCAAAGCCGCCGATGCGGTCAAAGAGCTCCTTGCGCCAGCAGCCAAAGGGCACGGTATCGACATAGCCGTCCTCCTGCGTCAGGCGATAGGTCGCGTTGCCCACGCCCAGCGGCGTCTTGAGCATCTCGGCGATCGCCTCGCCCATGAAGCCCTTGCCGCGCGTGACGAACACGCCGCCCGCGTTGTCGCAGTCCTTGGTGAGCAGCGTCTCCACGGACAGGCGGATATAGTCCGGCGGATACTCCGCATGCGCATCCAGGCGCACGATGACATCCGCCTTGCACGCCTCAATGCCGATGTTCATCGCATAGGGCACCGTGCGGTTGGGATTATCCAGCACGACGATCTGCGGGTGCTCCTTGCGCATCTCGCGCAGCATGGCGACGGTGCGGTCCTCGCTTCTGCCGTCGACAAAGATGACCTCCATCAGCTCGGCAGGATAATCCTGCGAAAAGATCGAGTCCACACAGGCGGCGATGAATTTTTCCTCGTTGCGCACGGGCAGGATGACAGAAATGAACGGCAGCTGCATGCTTCTTACTCCCAACTTATCGAGTTCTATATATGGCAGTCCATACTGAGAATGACAATGAATCAGTTTATTATAGCACAAACAGACGGGGATGAAAAGGAATTCATACAAAAACCGCTTCCCTTGTGCGCAGGGAAGCGGTATGGTATAATCATTTCGTAGGCAGGAAGGGCTTACGGCGGACACCTCGCAACATCGTACAGAAGCGGGGTGATATGTATGCGCGACTATGAGATTATCATGATCGTTCTTACTGTATTATCCATTGTAGTTACACTACTTAAGGATTAAAAAAGCCGCCGTGTAGCGCCAACTGCACGACGGAATTGGATTTCTCTCTGCGAGGAAACCCGCCAGAAGCGTAGCAACCTTCTGCCTACATTGTACGATATCCGCCCGCCTCTGTCAAGCCAGAAGCAGGCGGTCTTTTTATTGCGCCTTTTCTCCCAGCAGCGCCAAGGCGAGCCTTGCTCCCATGCGCATGCCGCGGATGTATTCTCTCTCGCAATCCCTTGCGCTCTGCTCGTTCATGGCCTCCCACATCTTTTTGCACAAATCCGCTTCCTTCTTATCAAGCATAGACAGCAGCGCATTCTGATATGCAATGACGATGCTCATGTCCTTTTTCTGTTCTTCCGTAATCACTGTTTCTCCCGGCTGCATTTTTCCCCTGTAGAATTCCTGCAGAAGTGTATTCATTCTTTCCTCCTCTGTTTTACATCATTCTAATTACCAAGGTCTTTCCACATTGGCTCAATCTATTGAGCATCATGACAGAGTCCATTATACGATCAGAGACGGATCTGGCTTTCCAAAATACAACAAATGACGTACAAAAAATCGGAGACGCTCTGGCACCCGCCCGAATGTCTCCGGTTTTCTTATATTCTCAAACTGCTTTTCGGAATCAGAATTGTCGCCTTCGGCTCCTCTCTGATTCTTTCTCTCTGGCGCTTCGCGCATGGAGTACGTTGGGCTATCGCCCAAACCCATCTGGGGACATCGTCCCCAGACCCCTTCTTCGCTTCGCGGCGGTATAAGGTTTAGTACCACATCCACCCATCGAACCAGGCCACCGCGTCGCACCACGCGCGCGGCACCTCCACGCCCGAGGCCAGCGGATAGAACGCCACAAACAGCGCCACCGCCGCAACAGCCAGCAGGGCTGCCAGCGCATACGCCAGCTTTTTCTGATGGCGCGCCAGATACTTGAGCCCAAGCGCCGTGGCGATGATGATCCACGGCACGGATGCAAAGTAATGATAGATGAACGTCAGCCTCGACACCAGCACCCACGGCAGATAGCCCGACAGGAACGCCACGCAGATGATGGGCATCGTGCGATCATCCTCGTCCTCGCGGCCCGCGATCGCACCCAGCGCCGGCAGCGCATTGCGGTATACACTATAGCCGAGCACGAACAGGATGCCCGCAAGGCCCGTCCACCACACCGCCGGATTGCCGAAGGAGAGAATGGACGACGCCATGCCCGCGCCTTTGAAGTCCGCCTGATAATACCACATGGGCTTGACAATCAGCGGCCACTCGTACCACGGCGAGGCGAAGTAATGCTCCGCGACAAGATTCGCGTGATAATCCAGCATCAGCGTCTGCGCGTCCCACAGGCGGCGCAGCGTCGCCAGATTCCACTTGAAGCCGCCGTACGGCGCGAGATACGGAATATAGCTGGCGACATAGATCGCAAGCGGCACAAAGACAAAGAACACAAAGCACGCAAGAATCGTCTTGATTCCCCGATCCGCAAACATTGCCGCCGCGCGGGCAAACGCCGGATCTTCGCCTTCGTGCTTTTTCGCATACACGCTCTGGCGCCAGAGCTGATAGAACCTCACGAAGAACAGCACAGCCAGACCCACCGCGCCATAGCAGCCAATCCATTTGCTGGCGATCGCCAGACCCATGAACGCGCCCGACAGCGCCAGCGGCACAAACGTATCGCGCAGGCGCTGATGGTAGAAGCTCATCTTCATCCACCGCGCCATGAACAGGAACATCAGCATCATGAACAGCACCGGGAACGAGTCGATCGTCGCGATGCGCGTCTGCGTAAAGTGCATGCAGTCGCTGGCAAGCAGTAGCGTGCACAGGCCGGACCAAAGCGCCGAGCCCAGCAGCGTTTTAGAGAGCAGATACATCGCCGGAACCATCGCCGCGCCGCACAGCGCGCCGGCAAAGCGCCAGGCAAACGGCGTCATGCCCATGAGCCTGATGCACCAGGACATAAACACCTTGCCCAGCGGCGGATGCGTCGTCTCGTAGGTGCTCTGTCCGTGCGCATGCTCGTAGCCCGTGCGCGCGTGATAGATCTCGTCAAAGTACATGCTGTTCATGTACGATGGCACGGCGGGCACGGTGTCCTGCTCGTCGATGAGCGTCATCGCGTCGCTCATGCGGCCTTCCACGCCGCCGAAGCCCTCCGCGGATACAGGCAGAATCACACTGCCGTTTTCGTCCACCGCCGCAATCTCCCACAGCGCGCTCGCCGCGCCTTCAAACGTGATGCGCAGATAGCGGCCCGAGAAGGGCAGCATGCCGGAGGAAACGTCCGTCACCGTGCCGCGATCGTCATAGATCGGCTGGCGCACGGCCTGCCACTTGTAGCAGTCGCCGATGAGATATTTCGCGTCGGTTTCCGGCGAATAATGCACGCCGTCGTCGCTCGTCGCCACACAGAACGCCGTCTCGGACACGCCGCCGTAGTAATAGATATGGAAATTCTCGTATCTCTCGCCCAGATCGACGATCACATACTCATCCGCCGCCGTGGAGGTGTATCCGCCCTGCGGCGCTTTCGTATCGCCAAGGCCCCAGAAGCCGACCACGCCGTAGACAAGCGTGAGCAGCAGCATGATCGCCCAGTCTGCACGCTTCATGTGCAGCTTGTAATCCTTGGCGTGCAGGAGTTCTTCGCGCATGCGCGCTTCCGCTGCGGAGCTCTCCTCCTGTTCTTCGCCGTCTTCGTCTGCCACCCTGCGCGCCGGACGCGCCTTCAGGCGCATGGGGTCTTTGCCCATCGACAGATTAGCGCAGGCCCATACCGTCAGCCCCGCCGCAATCATCTGGAAAACACCGATGAGATAGCCCAGCCAGAGATTCGGCGCAATCAGATGCTCAAAGGCGAGCACCGCGCCGATATTCACCGCCGAGGCGGCGCTGGCGATCACACAGGAAAGCAGCACGCGCACATCGCCCGTTTCGATATAGGCAAGCAGCAGCAGCGCTAGGGCCGGCAGGATGTATCGCTCGTGCATCTTGCTGCCCAGCACGAAGATCAGCTGCAGCGTCGCGCTGCTGGCAAGCAGCAGGCGCTTTCTGTCCCTGCCGCGCAGATAGACAAAGATACCGAATGCAAACGACAGCGCCATCAGCACAGCGCCCAGCTGTCCATAGGTCACCCCGGCAAAGACCACTTGCTCATTGGGCGTCCAGTTGCCGCCCAGCAGGAACATCAGATTGCCCGTGGACAGCGTCGCATACGCGTAGCTGGAGAGCGTCTCGATATACTTGTCGACGATCCAGAAGATCGAATCCTGATTGGCAGAGAACGGCAGCACGATCGCAGCCGTCACCAATACGCCCAGCAGCAGACCGACGCCCGCGCGCTTTCTCGCCTCGCGATGGCGCACAACGTCGCGCACCAGCGCAAACACGCCCAGCGGCGCGAGCAGGCCCGCCTGCGGCTTGGCCAGCACGGCCAGCGCAAACACGGGGATGGCGATGTGCCATTTTCCCTCGCGGGCAAAGAGCAGCAGCACGACCAGCAGCACGCACAGCACCGCATCGATCTGGCCCCAGCACGCGCCCGCGATCACAAACGCGGGACTCAGCGCAATCAGCGCAGCGACGCCCAGCGCGGGTTTCTTGCCCGCCGCGCGCTCCGCCGCCTTATATGCAATCAGCGCCAGCAGGATATCGCAGAAGATCGGCACGCTCTTGAGCAGCAGCTCGCCGCCCATCGTGCCAAGCGAAATGCCAAAGAGATTCGCGATCCAGCCCAGCAGCCCCAGCACCAGCAGATACGCCGGCGGATAATCGCAGAAATAGCCTTCCTCATAGAAGCTTCCCGGGCCGCCTGCGGCCATCTTTCCGGCCCACGCGCCAAAGCAGCCCATATCCACGCCGTAGCCCGGAATTATGGACGCCAGCGCCACGCGAAGCAGCAGCGCGCCCATGAGCAGCACGCCCAGCTTCACCATCGCCCGGCGCTCGTCCATCGCCCCGCCGGAAAGCGTCGTGCGCGTCAGCACAAATGCGGCCAGCAGATACGCCGCCGCAGCACAGAGCAGCCCCGGGATCACCGCGGCCTTACTGCCTTCGTTTTTCTGTGCGGTTTCCTTCTGCGGCTCGGGTGTGGACAGATCCAGCACAAACGCGCCGACCGGCACATTTTCCACCTGCTCGAGGCTCACATCCGTGAACCATGCGCGGCCCGTCGCTTCCGAGCCGTAGCCGCCAAGGCGCACGCAGACCGTCGCGTCCTTCTGGCCCTCGCCCGTATGCGCGTAGAGCGTGATCGTCTCCCACTGTCCGGCGGTGTCGTGCACATCGTCGCTTGTGCCAAAGATGCCCAGGAACGACACGTTCGCGCCAATTTGAGCCGGATCGCAGCCCTCAGCCATCACGCGCGCGGTCAGTTTATACGTCGCATTCTCGCGCACGGGTACTGTCTGCTCGAACCGGGCGTCGTTCTCCGCAACATTCTCCACGAGCACGGCGCTCGTGCCGTCCGGCATGCTCGCCGCCTCCAGATACGACGCGCCGGCGCTCGTCACCCACATCCCGGTATTCCAGCCGTCGGGCATGCCGCCCGTCACGGCGGAAAAATCGCCGTTTTGGAGCAAATTGCCCTGCTGGATGGGCAGATTCTTCTTTTCGCCAAAAAGCATCGTAGCGCTGACGATCAGTACGATCATGAGCAGCGCTGCAATGAGGGTTATCTGTTTTTTCTTTTTCATTCTGTGATGCCTCCGTTCGGCCTGACCGCATCAGAATGCGGGTCCCTGATAGGCAAACGCGTTTTCGATATGCGTCACGCGCTCGCCCTGAATCTCGATTACATCAAACCGCACCTGCCGATTCATCAGGCCGTTTCGCATCAGATAGTGTATCGCACCCCTGCAGATGCGCTTTTGTTTGGCGGGCGTGACAGCCTCGCGCCCGGACGCATGGCTGCCCGTGCGCATCTTCACCTCGGCAAAGACGATCACGCGGCCGTCTTCTGCGATCAGGTCGATCTCCGATCCGGGCGAAGCATAGTTGCGCGCAAGGATCGCATAGCCCTTCTGCTCAAGATACTGCTCTGCGCGGATTTCGCCGAGCACGCCGCGCGTGCGGGAGGATTCATGCATCGTCATACCTTCACAAAGTTGCCGATGAACGAGCGCCTGTGCGCCGGGCAGGGGCCGTATTCCTTGAGCGCCGCGATATGCTGCGCCGTGCCGTAACCCTTGTTTTTCGCAAAGCCGTACTGCGGGTACTGCTCATCGAGCTCGCGCATCAGGCGGTCGCGCGTTACCTTCGCCAGGATCGACGCCGCCGCGATCGAATAGCACAGCGCGTCGCCATGAATCAGGCCGCGCACCTCGCCCGGCACATCCAGCTTATCGATCGCATCCACGAGGAACAGATCGCACGGCGCGTCCTTGGCGGCCAGCGCCATGGCGTTCTTGGTCGCGTTGAGGATATTCACGCGGTCGATCTCCTCCGGCGAGGCGAGGATCACCCGCGCATACACGGCGGTTTCCAGAATCTGGTCATAGAGCGCTTCGCGGCGCTTTTCGCTCAGCTTCTTGCTGTCGTCGACATAGAGCAGCAGCGGATCGCTCGGCATGACCACGCATGCCGCCGCCACCGGGCCGCACAGCGGGCCGCGGCCCGCCTCGTCGATGCCGGCAAAAGCGCGGCCGGTCTGCCAGATTTCGCGGTCGGTCTGCGTGATTTCGACAAGACGCGCATTCCAGTCTTTCTTCATAATATATGCCTCCCGTAGGACCTCATCCGTCACGGCTGCGCCGTGCCGCCTTCCCCAACGGGGAAGGCACGGTAACTTAGCCCTCCCCTTTGGGGAGGGTGCCCGTCAGGGCGGGTGAGGTCCCGCCCGCAGGCGCTGTCTCCTGCTTCTTCTCCGGCGGACGCTGCAGCGTGAGCCTGCCCAGCTTGCCCGCGCGGAATTCATCCAGGATCACCGCCGCGCCGCGGTCGGTATCCATCACGCCGCCGGGCATCAGCCAGCCACGGCCACGGCATGCCTCCTCCAGCAGCGCCGCGCCGCGCAGGGAAGCATCCTTGAGCTTGAAGCGCGTCACCGCCGCCTCCGGCTTGATCTCCATCAGGTATTCGAGCAGACGGATGGCGAGCATCTGCTGATCCATGATCTGGTCGTTGATCGTGCCGACAAACGCCAGCGCTCTGGCGTTATTCTGGTCGTCGAGCTTGGGCCAGAGCAGGCCGGGGGTATCCAGCAGCTCCAGATACGGCGTGATCTTGACCCACTGGTTATTGCGGGTGACGCCCGGACGATCGCCGGTTTTGGCGATCGAGGAGCCGTTGACCTTGTTGGTGAACGTGCTCTTGCCCACGTTCGGCACGCCGACGATCATCACGCGCACGGTCTTTTTGACGCCCTTGGCCGCCATCTTCGCCACGGCCTCGCTCGCCGCCTTTTCGATGCGGCTGATGACGTCCTTAGCGCGGCCCTTCGCGCTGTCAAAGCTCATGCAGTCGATCCCCTGCGCGCGATAGTAATTCATCCACGCGCGGGTCACGCTTTCCTCGGCCAGGTCGGCCTTATTGAGGATCAGCAGGCGCTTTTTATTCTTGACCAGCTCGCCGAGCTCCGGATTGCGGCTGGCGCGCGGGATGCGCGCGTCGCACAGCTCCACCACCACGTCCACGCGGCTAAGCTGCTCCACGAGCTTCTTCTTTGCGCGCGCCATGTGGCCCGGATACCAGTTGATCGCCTTATCCTCGGCGCGCAGAATCATATGGTCGTACTTGCTTTCTCTGTTATTCATACAAAACCCTATCTGTCCAATCGCTGACTGATCTATATCATATGACGCATGAAAACAGGATAAGCCTGCCTTCATGCCTCACGTTCGATTCAAATAAACAAAAAAGCCGCCGGAAAAAACCGGCGGCCGGTAGCACAATTACTTCTCCTTAATCTTGGCGGCTTTGCCGGACAGATTACGCAGATAGTAGAGCTTCGCACGACGGACCTTGCCGCGGCGGAGCACCGTAATCTTGTCAAGACGCGGGGAGTGCAGCGGGAAGGTACGCTCCACGCCGATGCCGTAGGAAACACGGCGCAGGGTGAAGGTCTCACGGATGCTGCCATTGCGCTTAGCGATGCAGATGCCCTCGAACGCCTGGAGACGCTCGCGCTCGCCCTCAACGACCTTCACCATAACACGCAGGGTATCGCCCACGTTGAACTTGGGAAGATCCTTCTTGAGCTGCTCGCTTTCGATCGCACGGATGATCTCGCTCATTGTCGATTTCTCCTTTCATCATAGACGCTCATGCCAAGCGCGACTTCGCCTGCAGCGGAACGTCCGTTTCATACAGAGGCTATTATATCATCACCATCCCCCGTTTGGCAAGAGTAAATCTTTCGTTTTTTCCCTGTTTTTTCACGTTTTTTGACAGCTGAGCGTATTATTTCGTCCGCCCGAGCGCCTCCATCGCCGCCGCTGCGCGGCCGAGCGCCGCATCCACGCGCTCGCCCTCCTCGATCACATCCTGCAGGGCCTCACAGAAAAGGCTGCGCAGCGTCGCCGTATAGTCGTCCCGATCCAGGCTCGCCGGCCACATAGCGCCGTCCTGCCAGATGCCTTGCGGGCCCAGCACATCCTGCGCCTGCTCATGAAGCAGCGCGCACGCGCTGACCAGCCGCGCATCGCGCGACGCTTCCCCGCTTTCAAACGCGCACATGCCCGCAAGATCAAACGAGCGCACGGGCAGCCCCACCGCCGCCGGATACGGCGCTGTCACGATCTGCAGTCCGCGCTCCCGGATCGTCTGCATTTGGCGTGCAGCCTCCCGCGCCGTCCAGTCGATGAAGATCGCCGTCTGTCCTTCGATAAACCGCTCCAGCGCTTCTTCTCTCGTCTTGCAATAGCCGATCATCCCGTCGTCGATCGCATCGCGCAGCCAGCTCACGCCCGCCTGCATGCCCGAGCCGTCTATTTCGCAGCGCTCGCCGTCCTCGCTGAGCAGCCTGCCGCCGAAGATCGACTGCGTCAGCGCCTCGATCGCTGCGCTCGTCCCCGGCTCGGGCTGCCACACGTCCATCGCCGTTTCGTCCATCATCAGAAATTCTTCCAGAATCTGATAAAACTGCGCTGGGTACCACATCGGATACGTCTGTTCGTCGAGCATATAGCTCAGGCCCTTCGCCTCAAAAAGCCTGCGGTTCACCGCCATCTGCCTGTGCCGGGCGATCAGCGGGGCCATGAACAGCTCCTCATCCTGCACGCACAGATCGAGCACCTGCCGCCGGATCCGCTTCTGATCGCCGATGCGCGCATGCAGCGGCAGGAGCAGCCCCTCCTGCGCCCAGGGTCTTGCCGTTTTCGGCGCGCAGATCGCCAGATCCGGCATGTCGCCTGCGAGCACCAGTTCCCGCAGCGGCCGCTCCTCCTCCATCAGCGTCCAGAGCGTATCCTCAAATTCTTCCTCCAGCAGCGCCGCAAGCCGCCGCGCATCACCCTTATCCAGTGCGCCCTCCTCCACATAGATGCGCATCGTCTCCTGCGCCAGCGCGCCTGTGCTGACCATCATCAGCGCCATCAGGGCTGCCAGCAGCCCCGCCGCATATGCCTTCATCGCAAACCCTCCCGCACGTCCTCTTGCCCTTATGTATATACGGCAGGGGTTCAAATCATGCTCTGCTAAAAAGAAAAGGCGGACTGCCCGCAAAGGCAATCCGCCGTATTTTCTTTTTACAGCATGCTGCGAAGGAAACTCTGCAGCCTTTCGTTCTTCGGGCTGAGGAGCACCTGCTCAGCCGTGCCTTCCTCGGCGATGACGCCCTGATCCATGAAGACGACCTTATCCGCCACAGCGCGGGCAAAGCCCATCTCATGGGTGACGACCAGCATCGTCAGGCCCTCCTGCGCCAGATTCTGCATGACAGAAAGCACCTCGCCGACCATCTCCGGGTCGAGCGCGGAGGTCGGCTCGTCAAAGAGGATGACCTCCGGGTCCATGGCAAGCGAGCGCGCGATGGCCACGCGCTGCTTCTGGCCGCCGGAGAGCTGGCGCGGCTTGGCATTGACATACGCCTCCATGCCAACCTTGCGCAGGTACTTCATGGCGTTGTTCATGCTCTCCTCGCGGGAGCGCTTGAGGACCTTCATCTGGCCGGTCATGCAGTTTTCCAGCACGGTCATGTTGCCGAAGAGATTGAACTGCTGGAACACCATGCCCACCTTCGCATGGTACTGCGGCATGTTCACGGTCTCGTCCGTGAGGATATCCTTGCCATGATAGCGGATCTCGCCCTTGTCCGGGTTCTCCAGCAGGTTGATGCAGCGCAGCAGCGTGCTTTTGCCCGAGCCGGAGGAGCCGATGATGCAGACCACCTCGCCCTTGTTGGCGGCGAAGTCGATGCCCCTGAGCACCTCGTGGCTGCCGAACGCCTTATGCAGGTCCCTGATCTCGATCACTTGCTCTGCCACTGTCTGTCCACCTCCTCTTCCTGCTCCTTGCTGACCACGATCTCCGAGCGGCTGTCGCTCTGGGAGCCGCAGATCACATAGTTATCCGGGCCGTCCATCTTCTTCTCGATGAAGCGCAGCACGCGGCTGACGGTCAGCGTGAGCACCAGATAGATGACCGCGATGATGAAGAAGACCTCAAAATACTTATAATACGTGCCCGCGGCGCTCTTCGCCTGGAAGAACAGCTCGCTGACGGAGATGACGTTGAGCACGCTGGAGTCCTTGATGTTGACGATCAGCTCGTTGCCCACGGAAGGCAGGATATTGCGGATCGCCTGCGGCAGCACGACGGTGGTCATCGTCTGCCAGTGGGTCATGCCGATGGCATGCGCCGCCTCGAACTGGCCCTTGTCCACGGAGATGATGCCGCCGCGGATGATCTCCGCCATGTATGCGCCGGTGTTGATCGAGATGATCAGGATCGCCGCCGCCGTGCGCTCCATGTCGATGCCCAGATACTGCATCGAGCCGTAGTAGATGACCATCGCCTGCACGATCATCGGCGTGCCGCGGAATACCTGAATATACACGCCGATCAGAATATGCGCCAGCTTGCGGATGGCACGCTTGACCGGGCCCATGCCGCGCGGAATCTCAATCGTGCGCACGATGGCGACCAGAAGACCGATGGCAAAGCCGAAAAGCGTGCCGGTGAGCGCGATGAGCAGCGTCGTCGCCGTGCCCGAGAGGAACAGGCCGCCATACTGCTTGAGCAAAAAGCCCACCCAGCCAAAGAACGTAGATGGCATGTGAAAACTCCTTCTTGGGGCTATCGCCCCAAACCCCATTTGAGGGATTTCATCCCTCAAACTCCCTACTTCGCTTCGCGCTTATCTGCCGAAGCTTTTCATGAATACAGACGAAAAGGAAAGCGCTGACGCGCTTCCCTTTGGGAATGAAAACCTATGCTTCCCTCCTCTGCGCGCAGCGCAGATAGATGGGAGTCTGAGGGACAATGTCCCTCAGGCGGGGCTTGGGACCGGAGCTTGCCGCGCCCAGTGGGCGAAACAGGCAAGCGGAGCGTCGGGAATCGCAAGGAGCAGCAGAATGCTGCGACTATGCGAGTTCCCCGGATCGGCAGCCCTAACGTCCCCCCGTTACTCGGAAAGCGGCTGCGCGGCAACAGCAGCGTCCATGAGCGCGCTGCGCTCTTCGCGGCTGATGTTCGTGAGAATCGCGTTGATCTTCTCGGTCAGGTCGCTGCCCTTGACAACGCCCACGGCGATGGCAACGTCCTCCGGAGAGGCCTCAAAGCCCTGACCCTCGGCAAAGGCGACGTAGCCGATGGACGGGTTGGACGCCATGGCGGAGACAGCGCCCGGACGCTCGGAGATGTAGCCGTCGATGGCGCCCGCGGTCAGCGCGACGATCATCGCCGGAAAGGTCTCCATGGCCGGCATCTTCTTGACGCCGTCGATCTGGTCGATGACGGTGTAGTGGAAGGTATTGAGCTGACCGGTGATCTTCGCACCGGAGAAATCAGCGAGGGAAGCGGCATTCGCATACGCGCCGTCATTCATCACGACCACGCACAGCTCGCTCTCATAGTACGGCTCGGTGAAGTCGATGGTCACCTTGCGCTCCTCGGTCG
Organism: Clostridiales bacterium; assembly: GCA_015056305.1. GTDB lineage: Bacteria > Bacillota > Clostridia > Christensenellales > Aristaeellaceae > Ventricola. The sequence goes on from SVGO01000004.1 coordinate 39,969, forward strand.
GGCTCATGCCGGCGATGATGCAGTCGATCTTGCCGCTCATCAGGCTCGGAACGAGGCCGTCCCACTCGGTCTTGACGATTTCAAGCTCCATGCCCAGTTCCTCGGCGATGCGCTTGGCAATGCGCACGTCGTAACCGTCGGCATAACCGCCCGCCTCGATCGCCACAGCCTCGTCGCTCGGCGCGCTCTGGGTCCAGTTGTAGGGCGCATAGTTGCACTCCATGCCGACCTTCAGCGTATCCGCCATGCCCGTCGCACACACGCACAGCATCATCATGGCCAGCGCCAGCATCGCAATCTTCTTCATCGTCGTATCCTCCTTGATTCGCGTCTTCGCGCGTTTTGTGTTCCAAGTGGGTCTTATATTACCGCTTTAACGCAAAAATGTCAACAAAAATACAAACAAAAGCCTCTCATTTTGTATTTTACACAAAGCAAGAGGCTATGATATCTGTTTTTTCGGACGGGCTTCAGCAGTTACACAAGCGTGACGCGCACTTCCCACGGACGCAGCATGTCCTTTTCGCCCGGCTCTTTGTAGTTGCCAATCAGCATTTCACCGCAGGTCTGCGCAGCTTCCTCCAGCTTTGCATCCTCGCAGGAGAAATTGCACGCAACCAGCAGCGTCTTGCCCTCATAGCTGCGCGTGTAGGCAAAGACCTGCTCGTCTTCCTTTGCAAGCAGCGTGAAATCGCCGTGCACGATCACAGGATGCGTCTTGCGCAGCTGAATCAGGCGCTTGTAGAAGCTGAAAACGGAGTCCGGATCATTGATCTGACTTTCCGCGTTGATATACGCGTGATTGGGATGAACCGGCATCCACGGCTCAGCCTCGCTGAAGCCCGCGTTCCTGCCCGCCGTCCACTGCATGGGCGTGCGCGCGTTGTCGCGGCCCTTGTAGCGGATGCAGGCCATCATCTCTTCGGGCGTGAAGCGCTTGCACTCGACGACCAGCTCCTGCCAGCCATTGTGTACCTCCACATCTTTGGACTCACTGACCTCCGTGAAGGGATAATTGGTCATGCCCAGCTCTTCGCCCTGATAGATGTAGGGCGTGCCCTCCATCATATGCAGGCAGGCGCCAACCATCTTTGCGCTGAGCGCGCGATACGGTTCCCTGTCGCAGCCGAAATGCGACACGGCGCGCGGCTGATCATGATTGCTCCAGTAGAGGCTGTTCCATGCCCTGCCGTGCAGGCCGGTCTCCCAGCGCTCAAAGATCTTCTTGAGCTTCACCAGATTCATCGGGCCGGTCGACCATTTTGTATCCACACCTGCGTCGTGCTCCACATGCTCAAACTGGAACACCATGCTCAGCTCGCTGCCATCGAGATTGGCATAATCAAGCGCCGATTCCACGGTGACGCTGCCGGTCTCGCCGACGGTCATGATGTCGTAATGCGAGAGCACCTCGCGGTTCATCTCCCGCAGGAACTCATGCTCGCGCGGGCCGCAGCTGCTGGGCCTATGCGGGCCGCCGTCGCAAAGGAGCATCTCGGGCGGCTTGCCGATCATGTCGATCACGTCCATACGGAAGCCGTCGATGCCTTTTTTGAACCACCAGTGCATCATGTCGTAGACCTCGCGGCGAACCTCCTCATTTTCCCAGTTGAGATCCGCCTGCTCTCTGGCAAACATATGCAGGTAATATTCGCCCGTGGTCTCGTCGTATTCCCACGCCGGGCCGGAGAATACGCTGCGCTCGCCGTTGGGCACGCCGCCCTCGTAGGGCTTGCGCCAGATATAGAAATCGCGCTTGGGATTATCTTTGCTCGATCTGGATTCCAGGAACCACGCATGCTCGGTGGAGGTGTGATTGACCACCAGATCCATCACGATGCGGATGGAACGCTTGTGCGCCTCCTTGAGCAGCTCGTCAAAATCCGCCATCGTGCCCAGTTCCGGGGCGATGGCGCGGTAATCGCTGATGTCGTAGCCGCCGTCCACGCCGGAGTTCTTGTAGCAGGGATTGAGCCAGATGACGTCAATGCCCAGCTCCTTGAGATAATCCAGACGGGAAATCACGCCGCGCAGATCGCCCATGCCGTCGCCATTGGTATCCTGAAAGCTTTTGGGATAGACCTGATAGACAACCGCTTCCTTGAACCACTGCTTTTTCTGATTGTTATTCATCGAGCACCCTCACATTCTCGCGTCCGAACGCGCTGAATACCTTGCTGAGGTTATCTTCCGCCTGCTTCTTGGCTTCCGCCTGTGCAGCCAGGATCGCCTTGTCCGATTCCTTCACGCTGCCTTCCAGCGCTGCGCGGAACGTGCAGGGATAGCCCGCCGCCTGCGTGAGCGCTGCGGCGACCTGCGCGTTCTTTTCCGGCATGGAAAGCATCTTGACGTACGCGCCGCCGCTGATCTTGTCAAAGACCACGGTGAACAGGCCGTTTTCCCCGCTTATCAGCCTGCCGGTGCGCACGAGACCATACAGCCGGGGATCCTTCTTCATCGTCCGCACAGCCTCCTGCCAGATGCGCTCCGCGTCCGGCGCGGGGCCCGTGGGCGCGACTGCCATGGTCTGTGCCGGCTGCACAGGACACGACTCAGGCACGCTCTCCTCCCTGGGCGCAGCGGCCTTCGCCTTCGGCGCGGAAACAGCGATCGCACCCTCGCGGATCTTGCGCTCCAGCTCGTCCACGCGGGCAATCAGCGCCTCCAGCTGCAGGCTCTCCTCCGGCTCGCAGGCGCGCAGCGCGGCCGCCTCCAGGGCAAAGCGCGGCTGCGCGGCCCACTTCATGTCCGTCTCGCTCTGCAGAAAGAGATCGAGCATGCGCATCAGGCGCACATGCGAGGTGCGCCTGGCCTGCGAGACATATTCCATCGCATCCTCCTGCGTGACCTCCAGCAGCTGCGCGGTGTGTTCCTCACCGCAAACGTCGGCCAGCATCAGGTTGCGCAGATGGTCGCTTACGTCGCGCACAAACACCTGCACCTCGCGGCCCGCGCGCATCATCCCGTCGATGAGCGTAAGCACCCCGATGGCGTCCGCGCCGATGAGCCTGTCGGCAAACTCAAATAAGAACCGCTTGTCTGCCGCGCCGAGCACCTGCAAAACCAGCTCCTCGGTCAGGCCCTTGCCATCCTCCTGCGCATAGCCCAGGCACATATCCATGATCGACCAGGCGTCGCGCATTCCGCCCTCGGCCGCGCGCGCGATGCGCGCAAGCGCAGATTCCTCGGCATTGAGCCCGCCCTCATGAAGCGCCACGCGCAGGCGGTCCACGATCTGCTGCGCCGGGATGCGGCCAAAGTCAAACCGCTGGCAGCGGGAGAGGATCGTCGCCGGGAGCTTCTGCGGCTCGGTCGTCGCCAGGATGAAGACGACGTAGCTGGGCGGCTCTTCGAGCGTCTTTAAAAGCGCATTGAACGCGCCCTGAGAGAGCATGTGCACCTCGTCGATGATATAGACGCGATAGCGGCCGGACTGCGGCGGATATTTCACCTTCTCGCGCAGATCGCGGATCTCGTCCACGCCGTTGTTGCTCGCCGCGTCAATCTCCAGAATATCCAGGCTGCTCTCGCTTTCCAGCGCGCGGCAGACCGCGCACTGCCCGCACGGCTCGCCGCGATCGGGACTTTCGCAATTGACCGCGCGCGCAAAGACCTTCGCCGTCGAGGTCTTGCCCGTGCCGCGCGTGCCGCAGAACAGATACGCATGCGCAATGCGGCTGCTCATCACCTGGCTGCGTAGGGTCTTGATGACAGCCTCCTGTCCCACAAAGTCGTCAAACCGCGCCGGACGATAGCGGCGATACAACGCCTGATAACCCATAATCTTCCTCCTCGCGGGCCGTGCCCGTCTCCACTTCCGAAAATCTTTACAATTAAAGCTTTTCGGCGCCCGCAGCACGATACTCCGCGTTATTTTCATTTTCCGCATGCGGGCCGTGCCCGCCTCCGAAAAACCTTACTGCCTAAAGCTCCTCGGCGCCCGCAGCACGATACTCCGCGTTATCCTCATTCAAAAGAACTCTGCTTGTAGGATAGCATAAAAATGTCAACTTTACAACCTACCCGCAGGGGTGTACAATAGGCTATGATCTTTGTCATGATATGAAACATTGTCTGTATGGAGGCATTGTATATGAATCTTTTCGCTGTGATCAATCAGCTGATTTCCCTGTTCCTGATGATGCTCATCGGCTTCATCGTCGCCCGCGCGGGCATTGTCACGCCCGACTTCCGCAAGAAACTGTCCACATTCACCCTCAACACCGCCGCTCCGTGCATCATCATCTCCTCCGTGCTGGAGAGCGACAGCAACCCGATGAAGATGCTGGGCGCCGCAGGCATGGGCGTGTTCTTCTTTGTGATCATGATCGTGTTCTCCGCGGTCATCGTGCGGCTGCTTCGCACAAAGCAGGAGGAGCGCGGTCTGGATCAGCTGATGCTCATCTTCACCAACGTCGGCTTCATGGGCATTCCCGTCGTGCAGTCTGTCTACGGACCCAACGGCGTGGCGCTGCTCTCGATGTTCATCCTGATCTTCAATCTGTTCTTCTTCTCCTACGGCGTGCTGCTGATCTCCTCGAGCGCAAAGTTCAACTGGCGCTCCCTGCTCAACGCCTGCATCATCGCCGCGCTGATCGGCCTGCTTTTCGGCGTGACCGGCTGGCATCTGCCCGCCCCTGTGGAGAGCACGATGGCCTCCGTCGGCGCGATGAACACGCCGCTGGCGATGATGGTCATCGGCGCATCCGTGGCGCACAGCGACGTGCGCCGCGCGCTGACCAATCCGCGCATGTACAAGATCTGCTTTCTGAGCATGTTCCTGATGCCTGTGCTGGTGCTGCTGGTGGTCATGTTCATGCCCATCGATCCGATGCTCGCGGGCATCAGCGTGCTGCTGGCAGCGATGCCCATCGCGGGCAACTGCGCCATGCTCTCGGACATCTACACCCCGCACGACATGACCGCATCCCACTGCGTCATGGTTTCGACCCTCATGAGCGCGATTTCGCTGCCGCTGGTGTGCGCGATGATCGCCGCCGTATTATGACCGGCAGGCTGCCGGCTCCACTGCCGGCCAGGTTCTGCATAGCCTGACGTTGTGCGTACGAGGCCGATGCTTTTCAGAAAGATGATCTTAACAAATATTCTCACTGCAAAGGAGATTTGAATGATGAGAGCCTGTGAACGATTCCTGAACTACGTCAAGGTCCACACCACGTCCGATCCGGCGTCCAGCGCCGCGCCGAGCTCCGCGATCCAGTTCGATCTGGCACACAAGCTGGTCGAGGAAATGACCGCGCTGGGCCTTGAAAACGCGCACGTCGATGAATATGGCGTGGTCTATGGCTGGCTGCCTGCCACCAAGGGCTGCGAGGACAAGCCTGCCCTCGGCTTTATCGCGCATATGGACACCTCCCCCGACTACTCCGGCGAAAACGTAAAGCCGCAGATTATTGAAAACTATGACGGCGGCGACGTCGTGCTTGCGGGTACGGGCGACGTGCTGAGCGTTAACAATTTCCCGACGCTGAAGACCCTCAGAGGCATGACGCTCATCACCTCCGACGGCACGACGCTGCTGGGCGCGGACGACAAGGCCGGCATCGCCGAGATCCTCACCGCCGTGGAGGCCATCGTCAGCGAAAACAAGCCGCACGGCAAGCTGTGTATCGCCTTCACCCCGGACGAGGAGATCGGCATGGGCGTTGCGCATTTTGACATCGAAAAGTTCGGCGCGAAGTTCGCCTACACCGTCGACGGCGGCCAGGAGGGCGAGATCGCGTTTGAGACGTTCAACGCCGCCTCCGCGAAGGTCGAGATCACCGGCATGAGCGTGCATCCGGGCAGTTCGAAGGACACGATGATCAACGCCGCGCTGGTGGCGATGGAGTATAACGCACTGCTGCCCGCGGGCGATACCCCGCGCCTGACCGAGGGCTACGAGGGCTTCTTCCATCTGCACGACATGAAGGGCGACGTGTCCTTTGCGGAGCTGGATTACATCGTGCGCGACCACAGCCGCCAGACGTTCGAGGTGCGCAAGGAGACCATGCGCCATGCGGCGAAGGTGATCAACGAGCGCTACGGCAAGGAAGTCGTGAAGCTGACGCTGGTGGACACCTATTACAACATGGCCGAGAAGATCGCGCCGCACATGGAGCTGATCGAAAACGCCAAGCTCGCCGCGAAGAAGGCGGGCATGGAGCCGTTTGTCGAGCCGGTCCGCGGCGGCACGGACGGCTGCCGACTGAGCGAGATGGGCATGCCCACGCCCAATATCTGCACCGGCGGCTTCGCCTACCACGGCAAGTTTGAGCACATCGCCATGGAGAGCATGGACCGCTGTGCGAAGATGGTCGAATACCTGATGACCGGGGAACTGTAAGCCTTTTAAACCACCGCAAAGCGAAGAAGGGAGTTTGAGGGTTTGGATTCTCCTGCCCCAGTTCGGCAAAGCCGAACCCCTTGACCCTTCTTCACTTCGCGGCGGTTTTACGTTTTGATGAACAAGAAGGACGAATCCCAGCGGGATTCGTCCTTCTTTGCTGATATTTGAATATTAGCGGAACTTGGCGAGATAGCTGTCCCAGGCCTCGTTGATGGTCTCCTGATGGCTGGTGGCATACGGTCCGATTTCCTTGGCCTTTTCCATGGAGATCGGGAAGTGCACGCACAGGTGGCCGTCAAAGTTGTTATCCTTGAGGTGGTACGGGGTATGCGGCACGTTGTGCGTGGAGCCGATGTAGGTCGTGCCGTCGGAGAAGGTGACCCACACGGGCTTCGGCGTCCAGGTGACGTTGCCGCTGAACGCCTTGTTCATGATCGCAGTATCCTCGGCAGTCGCCGGCTCTGCGTCCATATGCGCGTCCTTGGTCATGATGCGCAGCGTCCAGGAGTAGCCGGTCGCCGGATCGTAAACCGTGCAGTATTCGCCGTTGTCATAGTCGCGGCGCCAGTTATAGAAGTTCTCATAGCGGACATTGTTCTTCGTGGCGGAGCTGCCGGAACCGGAGGACATGGCGCCCTTGTTGTACTGCGCATTGATCGCAGCGAGGGTACGCTTGCCGGCGATACCGTCGGCAGTCAGGCCCATCTTCTTCTGGAAGGTGATGACCGCTTCACGGGTCTTGTCGCCGAAGTTGCCGGTCTGGTTGCCGGAGTAGTAACCCAGGGAAGCAAGAATCTTCTGCAGCTTGCGGACCTCGTCGCCGGTGGAGTTCTTCATCAGCGTCACGGACGTGTTCAGCGTCATGGAAGAAGAGCTCGAAGAACCGGAGGAAGAAGAACTGGAAGAAGAGCCGGAAGAACCGTTCAGCGCCGAGGCGATCTTCGCCAGGGTCTTCGTGCCGGCGATGCCGTCGGCAGAGAGGTTGTTGGCACGCTGGAAGTTATACACGGCTTCCTTGGTCAGGTTGCCAAAGTTGCCGGTGACAGAGCCGGTGTAATAGCCCAGAGTCTTGAGATCCTGCTGCATCTGGCGAACGGCCTCAGACTTGGAGCCGTAGCGCAGCGTGGAAGAGCCGGAAGAACTGCTGGAGCTGGAAGAGGAAGAAGAGCTGCCCGAAGAGGAGGAGCCCATCTTGTCCGCGATCTTGGCCAGGGTCTTCGCGCCGGCGATACCGTCGGCGGAGAGATTGTTGGCGCGCTGGAATTTCATGACGGCCGCTTCGGTCAGCGTGCCGAAATTGCCGGTAATGGAACCGGTATAGTAGCCCAGAGCCTTGAGGTCTTCCTGCATCTGACGGACGGCCTCGGACTTGGAGCCGTGGCGCAGCGTCGTAGAATTGGAAGAGGAAGCACTGGAAGCGTCATTGGCGGATTCGGAGAAAGAGATGCCGGCGGACTCATAGAGCGCCTGGATCGTATCCTCGCCCGCAATGCCGTCCTCCTTGAGCGCATTGCGCTTCTGGAACGTCTTGACAGCGGCCTCGGTCTTCGCTCCGAAATGACCGGTAATATCGCCCGTATAGATTTTGAGCTTCTTGAGGGCGGTCTGAATGGTTTCAATTTCATCGGCCTCATCACCGAGGCTATAGCTTTGCGCAGAAGCAAAAGCGCATACACACACCATGAGCACGGCGATAATCGCCATGATCCATTTCTTTCCTGACGCAATCTTCATGAGGGCATGCGTCTCCTTTCATCTCAACTGTGTCATCAGTTTATTACAACTTGTAACATTTGTCAAGATGAATTTAAAAATCTTCTTCTTGAAACGAAACAAAGGCATCAATTTGGCGGATTTCGACAGAAACGCGGCTCAATCAGAGAAAGGCACCGTATACAGCGGCGTATAGCGCAGGATGTTCTCCCCGTCGCGCGCGCTCAGATAGACATGCGCAGCCGCAGCTGAGAAGGAAAGCCTCCCGCAGACGGGCAGCCGTTCCGGGATGCGGGCATGCCGCGCCAGGGTGATATGCGGCGAGAACGGCCCGGGATCTGCGGGCAGCCCCGCCTCCCGAAGCGTCCGGGCGAGCGCATCGTGCAGCGGCTGCAGGTCCGGCTCGCTTTTTACGCGCAGGATGAGAATGCCGTTCTGAGCACGGCCGAAATAGGAAAAGCCATCCAATGTCAGTAGCGGCGCGGGAAACTTCGCCGCGCAGCGCTCAAGGACGTCCCGCGCATCCTCAAGCCTCTCGCGGGGTACGTCGCCCAGAAAGGCCAGCGTGATATGATGGTTTTCGCAAAGCGCATAGCGGCCGGGAATGACGCCCTCGGCCGCTTTGGCGCAGGCTGCCGTCGCCGCGCGAATCTCGTCGGGCAGGGATAAGCCGAAAAACAGACGCATGGAAACCTCCTTGAGGATATAGAGGGATTGTAACATGTTTGGCAGGCGGCGGCAAGTATGCTATAATAAGGAAGATAACTCGAAAATCACACACGGATGGGAGAGGGACGCATGTTTACACGATCCAGTGCGCGCAGCGCAATTGGCAATCCGGCTATGTTTGCACGCGGCGGCGCCTATGTGCAGGAAGGGCGGGTCAGCCGCGTCACCGTGCGCGAGGAGAAGGCGCTTCAGGTATACGAAGGCGTTGTGCATAGTCCCGGCGAGGACTATACCGTGATGTTTCAGTATGATCCCCAGCAGGAAACGTTCGTATCCTGCAGCTGCGGCTGCGGCGAAATCGGCCGTTCCAATTGGGGATGCAGGCATGTAGCGGCGCTGATGATCGCCGCATGCGGCGGTACGGTCACGCCCGTAGGCCCCAGGGACGGCCGGGAGTGGATGGACGAGCTGCTGATGAAAAAAAGCGGAACGCTGGGCAGCATGCTCCCTGAGCAGGAGCGCGTGAGACTTTATCCGCTGCTGCGCCGCGTGTCGGATCAGGAGATGGCCATGGGCCTTCGCCTGGGCCGCTCCCGGCTGTATATCGTGCGCAGCATGGCGGAGCTTTTCCAGCGCGCGCAGAAGCGGGAGACGACGATCTACGGCAGGGAGCTGACGTTCTCGCATCGCGAGGAGGAGCTTGCCAAAGAAGATGTGCAGCTCTTCGGTCAGATCGTGATGCTCGCCGGACGCGGCGAAACGGACGGCGGCGAGCTGATCCTTCGCGGCGCGGCGCTGGACCAGACCATGCGCCTGCTGGAAGGCCGTCAGGTGGATATCCGCGAAGAGAACGGCACGCAAAGGCGCGTGCGCGTGGTGCAAAGGGATATCGCGCTGGAGCTGGAGCTGGAAGAGGACGGCGGCAGCGCGCAGCTGTGCGTGCTTGCGCAGAATGTCGTGCTCGGTCAGGCAGGCGCATACAGGCTCATGCAGGAAGAGCTCGTCTGCGCATTCGGCGAGACGTTTGAGCGGATCTCCGGCCTTTTGCAGGTCGCTGGCGCATATCCGCAGGGCATCCGCTTTGGCAGCGAGCAGCTGGAAGAGGTCTGCATGCGGCTGATTCTTCCGGCGATGGAATCCGCCGTGATGCGCAAAGGACAGGCGATTCTCACCGGACACACGCCCACGCCCGTGCATCCTCGGCTGTATGTCGATCTGGACGGAGAGAAGAAACTGACCTGCCGCGCTGCATTCGATTATCTGGGCACGGTGCTCTCCGCCGGTGAAACGCATCCGCATATCCGCAGAAACACAGCGCTGGAAAACGACGTTCGCGCCGCGGTCATGCGCCTGTTCCCGGAGAAGATCAGCGAGGACGAATACTCTTTCGAGGGCAATGACGACGCGCGCTTTGCGCTGCTGAGCGAGCAGCTGCTTTCCCTTGAGCGCGCAGGCGAGGTCCACGTGAGCGAGCGGCTGGCCAAGATGCACGTCAAGCGGGCAAAAACCATGTCCTTTGGCCTCACACAGGAGGATGGAAAGCTCACGCTGAAGGCAGATCTTGGCGGCTATACGCAGGAAGAGCTGACCGAGGCGCTGGCGGCCTACAGGCAAAAGCGCGCCTATGTCCGCCTGACCAGCGGCACGTTCCTCTCGGACGAGGCTCTGGAGCAGGCGGCTCAGGCGGCGCAGGTGCTCGATGGTCTGGACATGACGGCCGAGCAGGCGCAATCGGGAGCCGAGGTGCCCATGAGCCGGGCGATGTATCTGGAATCCGCGCTGGAAGGCCGGGAGAACATCTCTCTGCGCGCGCCCAAGGAGATCGAAGACTGGACGCAGCGCATGCGTCAGGCCCAGTCTACGCGCATCGAGCAGCCCTCAGGCTTGAATGCGCAGCTGCGCGGCTATCAGCTCGAGGGCCTTTCGTGGCTGTGCGCACTGTCGTCGGCAGGCTTTAACGGCATTCTCGCAGACGATATGGGCCTGGGCAAGACGATTCAGGCGCTGGCGATGCTGCTGTGGGAGCAGGAACAGGGACGTGATGTGCATGCGCTGGTGGTCTGCCCCGCCTCGCTGCAGCTCAACTGGCTCGCGGAAGCAAAGAAATTTGCGCCCGGTCTTGTCAGCACGAGCCTGATGGGCTCGGCCAAGGAGCGTACCGAGCTCATCCGAAGCGAAAACAGAGCGAACATTTTGATCACATCCTACGACCAGCTGCGCCGGGACGTGCAGGTATACGAGGGCGTCACGTTCACACATGTGCTGCTGGACGAGGCGCAGAACATCAAGAACGCCGCATCGCAGGCGGCGCGGGCTGTCAAAACGATTCAGTCGGAGCATCGATTCGCGATGACCGGCACGCCGATCGAGAACAGGCTGTCCGAGCTGTGGTCGATCTTCGATTTCCTGATGCCGGGCTATCTGAGCACATACAAGAAATTCAAGGAGCGCTTTGAGGCGCCTGTCGTGCGCGAGGCGGACGAGCAGGCAAGAACGACGCTGCATCTGATGGTCGCGCCGTTCATCCTGCGGCGCATGAAGAAGGACGTGCTGACCGATCTGCCGGAGAAGGTGGAGACGGTGATGTCCAGCGAGATGACGGCGGAGCAGCGCAAGATCTATACGGCGCATGTCGCGCGCCTGAGCAAGGACAGCAAGAAGATGCTGGGCGGACAGGACAAAATCCGGATGCTCGCCGAGCTCACGCGGCTTCGCCAGCTGTGCTGCGATCCGCGGCTGTGTCTGGAGGGGTATCGCGGCGGCAGCGGCAAGCTGATGCAGCTGATGGAGATCGTGCGCGATGCGCTGGAAGCGGGCCACAGAATTCTGCTCTTCTCGCAATTCACAACGATGCTGGATCTGATCGCGGAGGCGCTTTCCGGCGAGGGCATCGGGTACTACCTTCTCACGGGCGAAACAGACAAAGAAGAACGCATGGAGCTGGTGCAGCAATTCAACGAGGGCGGCGCGGACGTCTTCCTGATTTCGCTCAAGGCGGGCGGCACGGGACTGAACCTGACGGGCGCAGACGTGGTCATTCACTACGACCCATGGTGGAACGTCTCGGCGCAGAATCAGGCGACCGACCGCGCATACCGCATCGGGCAAACGAAGGGCGTGCAGGTGATCAGGCTGATCGCCGCGGACACGGTGGAAGAGCATATCCTGAATATTCAGGAGAGGAAGAAGACGCTCAGCGACGGCGTGCTGCTGGGCGAGGAGAATTTCTTTACCATGGACGCCGAGATGCTCAAGGAAGTTTTGGGGGGATAATGTTCATTAAGAAAAGGAAGAGAATGTGCAGGAAGGATATAGGCGGAATTGTAAACTGAATAAGCAACTTCAGCGCATGCAGGCTCCCTCAGTCAGCTTCGCTGACAGCTCCCTCCCGGAGGGAGCCTCCTCGTATACGCTTCGCTTATAAATC
>SVGO01000005.1 GCA_015056305.1 Clostridiales bacterium
TGCCTGAGAAAGAACAAAGCGGCTGACAAACCAATTCGATGCCTCTTAAGAGGCGTGCTAGTAAAAGGGCCTTGAAGGCCCAAAAGGAAACCACCAGCTTAGCTGGTGGTTTTCATTGTTATGCATATGCAACTATGGTTGACAAAGTGACAGCGAATTTCGAGACTTTTTGTCAATTGAAACATCGAGAATTGAATGATATGAAAGTGCAAATTAGAATTATATCAAGAAAAAATGAAAATCCCTATTGACAATAATTGTAAATGGTCATATAATGGCACTACACTTTTTGAAAGCAAATTCAGCATTGGAGGATATGACTTATGAAGAAGCTTGTTACTCTCGCGCTCGTGGTGATGATGGTGGCCATGACGGCTTGCGCCAGCGCGGCGACCGTTGGTATCTGTCAGCTGGTGCAGCATGCTGCGCTTGACCAGGCGACTCAGGGATTTAAAGATGCGCTGAGCGAGAAGATGCCCGATGTCGAGTTTGACGAGCAGAACGCCTCCGGCGACGCAGTCAACTGCGCAACGATCGTCAACACCTTCGTCTCCAACGGCGTCGATCTGATCATGGCCAATGCAACCCCGGCCCTGCAGGCGGCCGTCGCGGCGACCGGCGATATCCCGATCCTGGCGACCTCCATCACCGAGTACGGCGTGGCGCTGGGCATTGACGATTTCGCCGGCGTGACCGGGATGAACGTCTCCGGCACCTCCGACCTCGCCCCGCTCAGCGAGCAGGCCGCGATGGTCAAGGAGCTCTTCCCGGATGCCAAGAAGGTTGGCCTGCTGTACTGCTCCGCCGAGGCGAACTCTATTTATCAGGTGAAGGTTGTGAGCGAGGAGCTTGCGGCGCTGGGCTATGAGACCGAAGAATTCGCGTTCACCGATTCCAACGACGTCGCTTCCGTCTCCGCGCTGGCCGCCGGCGACTGCGACGTGATCTACATCCCGACCGACAACACCGCTGCCGCTTACACCGAGACCATCGCCAACGAAGTGATCCCGGCTGGCGTCCCGGTCATTGCCGGCGAGGAAGGCATCTGCGCCGGCTGCGGCGTGGCGACCCTGACCATCAGCTACTACGACATCGGCTACGCGACCGGCCTGATGGCTTACGAGATCTTGGCTAACGGCGCCGACGTCTCCCAGATGCCCATCGAGTACGCGCCGCAGTTCGTCAAGAAGTACAACCCGGCGAACATCGAGGCGCTGGGCCTGCCGGTTCCGGAGGGCTACGCCGCCATCGGCGCCTGATTGAGCGGCCGGAATGAGGGCCTGAACAAGCCAAATAAGCCAAGAAAGAGGCCGACTCTTTCTTGGCTTCGCTTTGTTCTTACAATGGCGTAAGAAACCGGCGTGCCGCCGGGGCGTCGCCGACCCAATTCGGCGAATCTCCCGGCTTTGCGGCCGTGGCCGAAGCTGCGGCAAAGGATTTACAGAACGAATAACGAGGGAGGAACTCTCCGTGGAGCTTGTCAAATTGTTCAATGCCCTGCCTGGCGCGATTTCACAGGGCATGATCTGGGGCCTGATGGCCATCGGCGTCTACATCACCTATCGCATCCTCGACGTGTCCGATCTGACCGTCGACGGATCGATCGCTACCGGCGGCGCCGTGGCTGCGATACTGATCATCAATGGCTGGAATGTATGGGCTGCGCTGCTGGCGGCGTTTGCCGCGGGCATGATTGCCGGCTTTGTGACGGGTATGCTGCATACGTCCTTTGGCATCCCGGCGATTCTCTCCGGCATTCTTACGCAGCTGGCGCTGTATTCCATCAATCTTCGCATTCTGGGAAACAAGGCCAACGTTGCGCTGAGCGTCAATAAGTTCAATCTGCTTGTGTCCTCGCGCAATGCGCGCACTCTGGCGCCGGATAATCCGATTCTGATCCTTGCGATCTTCACCGTCTGCCTGATCGGCGTGCTGTATTGGTTCTTCGGCACGGAGCTGGGCTGCTCCATGCGTGCGACCGGTGCAAACCGCAACATGTCCCGGGCGCAGGGCATCAACACAGATCGCAATATCGTGCTGAGCCTGATGCTGGCCAACGGCATCGTGGCGCTGGCAGGCGGTCTGCTGGCGCAGTTCCAGGGCTTTGCGGATGTGAGCATGGGCCGCGGTGCGATTGTCATCGGCCTTGCGGCGGTCATCATCGGCGAAGTGGTCTTCTCCAAGATCTTCCTCAATTTCGGTTTCAAGCTGCTGGCGGTGTGCATCGGTGCGATCCTGTATTACATCGTCATCCAGATCGTGCTGTGGATGGGCCTGAACACCAACGACCTCAAGCTGCTGACCGCGGCGGTCGTGGCCGTCTTCCTGGCGACGCCGCACTGGCGCGCCAAGCTCATGGCCAAGAAGAAGCAGAAGGAGGGCGTGTGATATGCTCAGGATCAACCATATTGCCAAAACGTTCAATCCGGGCCTGATCACCGAAAAGACTGCGCTGGTGGATGTGGATCTGCATCTGAATCCCGGCGACTTTGCCACCGTCATCGGCGGCAACGGTGCGGGCAAGTCGACGATGCTCAACGCGGTGGCCGGCGTGTTCTCCGTGGACAAGGGGAGCATTGAGATCGACAACGTGAACGTGACACATCTGCCGGAGTACAAGCGCGCGCAGTATCTGGGCCGCGTGTTCCAGGACCCGATGACAGGCACGGCTGCGACGATGAATATCGAGGAGAATATGGCGCTGGCCATGCGCCGCGGCCAGAAGCGCGGCCTCAAGTGGGGTATCAGCAACATGGAGCGCGAGATGTATCGCGAGCAGCTGCACATGCTGGGTCTTGGTCTGGAAGACCGCATGGCCAGCAAGGTTGGCCTGCTCTCCGGCGGTCAGCGTCAGGCGCTGACGCTGCTGATGGCGGCGATGCGCACGCCCA
This sequence comes from Clostridiales bacterium, assembly GCA_015056305.1. Lineage (GTDB taxonomy): Bacteria > Bacillota > Clostridia > Christensenellales > Aristaeellaceae > Ventricola. The sequence continues at coordinate 2,892 of SVGO01000005.1, forward strand.
AGCTGCTGCTGCTGGACGAGCACACGGCGGCGCTGGACCCGAAGACCGCGGCGAAGGTGCTGGAGATCAGCGATAAGATCATCCGCGATCAGAAGCTTACGGCGCTGATGATCACCCATAATATGCAGGATGCAATCGACCTGGGCAACAGGCTGATCATGATGCATGAGGGCCGGATTGTGGTCGACGTGGCTGGAGAGGAGAAGAAGAAGCTCACGCGCGCGGACCTGATGGGCCTGTTCGAGCAGGCAGCCGGCCAGCAGCTCAATAGTGATAAGCTGCTGCTGTCTTAAAGAAGAATAAAAGAAGGGACTATCCGATCGGATAGTCCCTCTTCATAGGCGAGCAGCGAGAAAGCCGCCTGGGTATGAAATCCCCAGGCGGCTTTGGGGCGGCAGCCCTAACGTATCCCATGAGCGCAGGGGTCGCGGGGGCTGTTCTCAGAATTTCATGACGCTGGCAGCCTTGCGCACGATCCGGTAGAGCGGTCCCTCGAGCTCACGCTGCGCGTTTTTTAGTTCCTCACGGATATGAATGCCCTGCGGGCAGTGCATCTCGCACTTGCCGCAGCCCACGCATTGGGAGGCCGCTGTCGGATTCTTACGCAGCGCGGTGCACATGGCATATTCCACAAATGAGGAGAACCTGTTCTCGCTGTAGCGGCGGTTGTATGCGGCGAACGTGCCGGGGATATCGACGTTCTTAGGACAGGGCATACAGTAGCCGCAGCCCGTGCAGCCGACCTTCATCTTTGCATTGATGGCTCTGACCACGCTGGCGAGCATGTTCTGATCGTCCTGTGTCAGTTCGCCCACGGAAACCGTCGAAGCGGTCTGGATATTATCCAGCACCATCTCCATGGAATTCATGCCCGAGAGCACGCAGGTGATCTCCTTCTGATTCCACAGCCAGCGGAAGGCCCACTGCGCGGGTGTGCGCTGCGGCTGATGATCGGCAAACGCCTTCTTCGCTTCCTCCGGCAGGCGACCTGCCAGCTTGCCGCCGCGCAGCGGCTCCATGATCATCACCGGCAGACCTTTTGCGTGAGCGTACTGCACGCCGCGCTTGCCCGCCTGCGAGTGCTCGTCCATGTAGTTATACTGTACCAGGCAGAAATCCCAGTCGTAGGCATCCAGCAGCGCGCAGAAGGCGTCCGTATTGCCGTGATAGGAGAAGCCGACCTGGCGGATCGCGCCGGATGCTTTCTTCTCCTCGAGCCATTCGATGATGCCCAGCCCCTTGAGACGTTCCCATGTTGCGCAGTCGGCGAGCATGTGCATGAGGTAGTAGTCGATATGGTCCGTGCGCAGACGGCGCAGCTCCTCGTCAAAGAGCTTGTCCAGTTCCTCGCGGCTGCGGATGAGATAGTGCGGCAGCTTGGTGGCGATGTTCACGCGATCTCGCGCGTTGTTTTTCTCGAGAATCTCGCCCAGCGCTGCCTCGCTGCCGGGATAGATGTAGGCGGTATCAAAGTAATTGACGCCATGCTCGATGGCGGCCATGATCTGCGCTTCGGCGGCAGCCATGTCGATGCGCCCCAGCTTCATCGGCAGGCGCATGCAGCCAAAGCCGAGGATGGAAAGGGGATTGCCGTATTTGTCGTGACGATAATTCATAATGCCTCCTGACGGCGAACGTAGATTGCAATTGTGATATCCCGTACATTGTATCGCATTTGCACATCCAATTCAAGAAAAAGCCTCTCGCGAGAGCGAGAGGCTGGAAATTTATACGATTTTCGGTCTATAAACGCGAAGCGTACATGGGGTCAAGGGGCGAAGTCCCTTGGCGGGTTTCAGGGCGGCAGCCCTGACGTATCCCCAATTACAGACGGCAGTTCAGCTTGGCGAGCTCCTCGACCACGTGATTGTACACGAACTCGACGGCCTCGTCGATGGGCTTTTTTTCCTGCATGGACTTGTCGCGGGCAGAGATCTCGATGGTGCCGTTCTTGAGGCCCTTCGGGCTGACGACCACGCGCACCGGCACGCCGAACAGGTCCGCGTCGGAGAACATGACGCCGGCGGACACGCTGCGGTCATCCCAGATGACCTCCACGCCCTTGGCGGTCAGCTCGTCGTAGATCTTCTGGGAGATCGCGGCGACCTCCTCGTTGTCCGCGCGCAGGGAGCACAGATGCACCTGCCACGGCGCGATGGAGATCGGCCAGATCGGGCCGTAATCGTCGCGATGCGCCTCGCAAACGGACGCAGCCAGACGGCCCACGCCGATACCGTAGCAGCCCATGATCGGGTGCTTGAGGGTGCCGTCCTGATCGACATAGGTCATGCCCATGCTCTCGGTGTACTTGGTGCCCAGCTGGAAGATGTTGCCGACCTCGATGCCGCGGGAGGTGTAGATGCTCGGCTTGCCGCAGACCGGGCAGATGCCGCCGTCAAATGCCTTGGCCACGTCCACATACTCGACCTCGCCCATCTCGCGCGCGATGTTGAAGCCGGTGTAGTGCGCGTCGGTCTCGTTCGCGCCGGTGACGAACCAATTCACGCCCTTGAGGGACGCATCGTACACCACGCGCACGTCGGCGGGCAGGCCCTTCGGGCCGATGAAGCCAGCGCACAGGCCACTCTCCATGGTGATCTCCGCCGGATGGATCTCGGCCTTGATGTGGTTGCGCAGCTTGGTCTCGTTGATATCCAGATCGCCGCGCAGGAAGGCGACGACGTACTTGTCGGTCAGGTTTTCCTGATAGACGACGGCCTTACAGGTCTGCTTCGGGGTCACCTTCAGGAACGCGCACAGATCCTCGATGGTCTTGACGTTCGGGGTCTCAACCTTGGTCAGCTCGGCGGTCTCGCCGGCCTCGACGCCATCGACGATGCAGGGCGCGGCTTCCATGTTCGCGCGGTAGTCGCAGTCATGGCACAGCACGATGGTATCCTCGCCGACCGGGGTGAGCAGCATGTACTCGTGGGAGACCTTGCCGCCCATCATGCCGCTGTCGGAGGCGACGGCAACGACGTCGCCCACGCCCGCGCGGAAGAAGATGCGGTTATACGCATCGTAGCAGACCTGATAGTAGCGCTCCAGATCCTCCTGAGAGGTATGGAAGGAGTACGCGTCCTTCATGGTGAACTCGCGCACGCGGATCAGGCCGCCGCGGCAGCGCGGCTCATCGCGGAACTTGGTCTGGATCTGATAGATCATGAACGGATACTGGGTGTAGCTGTCGGCGACGTCGCGCACGAAGTGGACGGAGGCCTCTTCGTGGGTCATGCCCAGCACCATGCCCGCGCCGGAGCGGTCGGTGAAGCGCAGCAGCTCGCTGCCGATGGAGTCATAGCGGCCGGACTCCTGCCACATGCTCGCCGGCATGGTCACCGGGAAGAGCAGCTCCTGGCCGTCGATGCGGTTCATTTCCTCGCGGATGATCTTCTCGATCTTGGCGGTGACGCGCTTGGTCGCCGGGAACAGGGTGTAGATGCCGTTGCCGACGGGCTTGATGTAGCCGCCGCGCATCATGAGCGCCTGGCTGGCGATGACGCAGTCGGCGGGGGTTTCCTTGTAGCGCTTGGAAACGAGATTCTTGAGCTTCATAATCTTCTCTCCTTCATGAAATCATAGAGAATTACGCAGAAATCCTTGCAGCGAGCACAAAGCTGCTTTGTTTTGTCAGGTTCTTCGGAGGTGGAGGTGGCCACAGGCCACAAAAAAGCTTCGCCCCCGTATTGCAGGGGCGAAGCTGAACTTCGCGGTACCACCTTGCTTCAGCGCAGATTCATACGATGCTGCGCCCTTGCCTGCTCTGTATCGGGAGCGCCCGGCGGATTTCATGATCTCTTCTGAGACGATGCGTTCTCCGCGTACTCGGGAGGCCGGAGCATGCCGTTGCAAAACACGCGCCTTGCAGCCATGGGCGCGCTCTCTGGGGAATTGCTTGGGGTTGCTTTCTCCGTCAATGTACGAACATTATTATAACCGCTCATGCGCAAACGTGCAAGCCCCATTTGCGCAAAGATTCCGGGTCACAACAGAGAAAAATGGCAGAAGCGTGTGCATTCGGATCAACGGTTGTCTGCCAAAAAGTTCGTGACAACCGCCTGGAAATCCTTTGCTTCCTCGTACAGGCCGTGCCCCCACTGCGCATACATCTTCAGCTGCGCATGGGGAATGGCGGCGGCAAGCTCACGCGATGCGTCTGCACCCAGCGCCAGGTCCTGCTCGCCGCCGATGACGAGCGTGGGGGACTGAATCTGCGACAGGCGCTCGCGCGTGTCGTGAGTCAAGCAGGCTTTTGCCTGGATGAGAAAGCGGTCGTAGGAGGCGGGCTTTGTGAGCCTTCCGATCACAGGGATGAGCCATCTGTTTTTGCGGTAATAGGCCTCAGAGTAGATTCTGCGGACATTGCTGTCCATGAGCGCGGTGTGATCGCCTTGCTCAGCCAGCATAATCCACTTGCCGATGGACTCGGTCAGCGTGGGATTGGGCCCGGCGCAGGTGACGACCAGCACCAGCTTTCCGACTTTTTCGGGATGATCGGCGGCCAGATGCTGGGCGATCATGCCGCCCATGGATACGCCGATCACATCCGCGTGGGCAATTTGCAGATGCTCCATGGCGCGGCTCAGCTCCGCAGCCATATCCCGGGTGGAGTATCCTTCGCTCAGACCGCTACTGCGGCTGAACATGTACACGGTATAGCCCTTTGCCAGCGTCCGGTACATCAGCGCCATGGGCAGGGCAGTGCCCTTCACGGTGCGCAGGCCGTCGCCCAGTCCGGGCAGCAGGATGAGCGTATTGCTGCCCGCGCCGAATCGGACGCAGTCCATATCGCCGCCCGGGAGACGGAGGGTGAGGTTTTGCGCACGCAGGAACATGGCGGGCACTCCTTTGCAAGAGAAGATATATGGATTATACCATGCCAGGCGCATGTGATAAAGGTGTTTTTCCGGCCGGGAAATAGCTGACGGATCAGCGCGGCAGAATCAAAGCGGAGAGACTGGGAGCAGTCTCTCCTTGAAAGATGGACGAATAGTGAAGGATCGTGTTTTGCGCCCGTAGCGTCGTCATGGAGCGGTTTTCTTCCGAAGCACCATTTTGATGAAATTCAGATATTTTCCTGCACCGGCTTCCATGGATTTGCGGTCGCCGACAGCATACGGATTCTCCTGTTTCAGCCAATCCGCCCAGACTTCGTCATGCGATTCCATTTCGCTGACTTCGATGATCTCAGCATCCCGGCTGTGACTAACCATGGCGCGCCAGTAATCGGCGTCATGCATATAGTCCATCTGTTCCGGCGTCCAGGACAGAAGCAGCTCCGGCGGGAGCTGATCGTGGCAGTCCTTTTTCATGCCCGGGACGGTGATGTAAAGATAACCGCCCTCCCGGACAAAGGGCAGAAGCTTCTGATCCAGATACTGCGGATCTCGGCCAAAGTAGTTGTAGGAATCCGTACTGACCACAGCATCGAAGAATTCCTTTTCAAAGGGGAGCGCATTTGCATCCGCCTTCACGGGGATGATCTCCATGTCGCTCAGGCCCATCTCATGGAAGAAACGCCGGTTTTCTTCCGGCTCGCTCCACAGATCTGCAGCATAGACCGTGAAGCCGTATTCCTTTGCCAGAAATACGCTTGTCAGTCCCTGGCCGCTGCCCAGATCGCACACGACGCTTTTTGCGGGTATGCGATGATGCATCAGCAATTCTTCTTCCAGCTTCACGGGATTAGGGCCCATGATTTTCGCCAGCAGCTGCGGCGTGCTGTATTTTTCGCTGAGCGGATAATTCATTTTTTCCACCTCTCTAAATGGGTATCCAGCAGGGTCAATACGGACGACTTGTCCTGCGCTTCGTCGTAGACGCTGTAGAGCATGTGCATCGGGCCATAGAGCAGAAGCGCTTCCTCCTGCGAGCCCAGCAGATCCGCGACATAGGAAAGCGGCCCGGATCCGAGATACTGATGATACAGGCGGTTCATTTCCTCGCTGCGGTATTGCTCCACGGTCAGCATCCTGCGGAAGGAAGCGGCGAATTCATCCTCTGTCCAATAGCGAAACTGCATCCGGCTGAATGTAATCAAATCCGCAACGGATGCTTGCGCATATGCCTGTGGATCCATGTCCATCGTCATTTCCGGCAGCGAGCAAGCGGCGGCGTTTTCCCTGTCGCGCTGCTCCATCGTCTGCAGAATGCTGCAGAAGATATCGCGCTTGCTCCTGTAGTGTTTGTAAAGAGACGGCGCTTTGATGCCGACCGCATTTGCAATCTGCTCTACGCTGACGGCTTCGTAACCGTCCCTTGAAAAGAGATTCAAGGATTCCGAAAGAATCCGCCGCTTCGTGGTTTCTTTTTCCATGGCAGCCCTCCGTGGCTAATACTTATTAGCTATATGATAAGCTAATGATCGTTAGCTGTCAAGAAGAAAAAGCCTTTGTGGGATTTCGGCATCTGCGTCCGCCTTCTCCCTTGTATTTATTATTTGAATCATGGTATTATTTATCATATCTAAAGATGGGAGGTCTGTTCATGCGAAGATTTTTTGCTGCTTTGCTTATTCTCCTCATGCTGTGCCCTTCCTGTTATGCTCAGGAACCGCAGCCTGCGCCTCACGGTTGGGTTTATATGGCCTATACCTACGGAGGGATCAATTTTATTGTACCTGAAGACACCTTGTTGTGGGATTTATCTCCTTCCGATAGGAGTATGGGAATTATCATGATTGGCGGCAACGCCGACTTCACTATACAGTTGCGCCAGTTTGCTCCTGAGGTCATCTCCGTCGATGCTTTCAAAGATAAGCTACTTAATGAACCTACCGCACAGGTTAAGGTAAATGAAAAAGACGGAAGCACTATTGTCTGTTACCGAAATACCGCCGCTAGCGCCAATTCGGAATTATTCGGCATTATGCTGGAAGGTTTGGATGGGAACACTTATAAAATCAGCATTTTCACCGGTGAAAGTGAAGCCTTTGATTCCGATGCAAAAGTATGGGAAATCGCGCAGATCATTGCCGACAGCGTCAGTTTGCAGGTTTTTTCTCAGTGGCCTATCTGATGAATGATATTCATAGAGACACCAATATTTAATGGAAACAGACAGATTTAAGAAGACGTTTATGTCTGCGGTACAATAGAGCAAATGCTGATAGCAAAACAGGCTCAACACAAAAAGCCGACCAACCAGAGATGAAGACTGGTAGGTCGGCTTCAAATATTCTGATGAAAAAACTCGTAGAAAGCGTTGGCTGAAAAGACTTTTCCATAATGGGGTAAAAGAAAACACCCGACAGGATTGTATCAAATCCTATCGGATGCCATGGTGGAGCATAGGGGAGTCGAACCCCTGACCTTTTGAATGCCATTCAAACGCGCTACCAACTGCGCTAATGCCCCGAATCAACGGTCATCATTATAGCATGAAGAAAAAAATGTGTCAAGATGAATTTGAAAAAAAGAGGACTCGAACCGTTGTCCTCCGGCCTCTCATCCGCCACTGGCGGCGGCCTGCGGGCAACCTCCATCGATATGCGTTCACCATGACGGAATCACTGTTTGAATTCAGAAGAGCGGAACCAAATAAAAAACCACCCGTAATGGGTGGTAGGGCAAGATGGACTCGAACCGTTTTCCGTCCGCTGCATTGCGCCCACAGGGCGCCGCGACCGGAAAACCTCCATCGATGTGCGTTCACCATGACGGAATCACTGTTTGAATTCAGAAGAGCGGAACCAAATAAAAAACCACCCGTTAAGGGTGGTTTTTTATTTGGTGGTGCTTACTGGACTCGAACCAGTGACCCCATCGATGTGAACGATGTGCTCTACCAACTGAGCCAAAGCACCGGGAACAAAATGTATTATAGCATCGCAGGTGTGGAATGTCAACCCTTTATTTTTGCTTTTTTTGTTTGGGATTTGTCTGAAACACATTGACTTTAGCACGCTAACGTGTTACTATATTGCTGTAACGATGAGGAGAGGTGAGTTGGATGAGCCTGCAAAGAGACCGGCAGACGGATGAATTGTTCAGATCCATCCTTTCGCTTGGCAGCGTGGAGGAGTGTTATCAGTATTTTGAAGATTTGTGTACCGTCAAAGAGATCCGCGATCTCGGCCAGCGGCTGGAGGTGGCGAGGCTTCTGAGTCAGGGCAGCTCCTACCTGCAGGCGGGCGAAGCGACAGGCGCAAGTTCCGCGACGATCGGACGCGTCAAGCGGTGCCTCAACTATGGCTCGGGCGGATACGGCATGATCATTGAGCGAATGAAGGAAGGCGGGACGGCGGATGCGTAATCTCAGGGCGGACGAGCGGATCTCCATCGAGCTGCGCAACATGTACCGTCAGTATGGCTACTTGCCCTATAAGGTCAATCAGTTCGAAGAATATGATCTGTATATGCGCAATAAGCGCTTTCTGATGAGCGAAAACGTGCTCGCCTTTTCTGATATGGACGGCAAGCTCATGGCAATGAAGCCGGACGTGACGCTTTCGATCATCAAGAATACCAGCGACAGCGCGGACACCACCAAGGTCAGCTATGCCGAGCGCGTCTATCGCGTGCCGCGCGGGGCGAAAGGATTCAAGGAGATCATGCAGACGGGTCTGGAGGTCATCGGTCGGGTGGACGCCTATGCGATGGGCGAGGTGCTCATGCTGGCCAGCCGGAGCCTCAGGGCGATCAGCGAGGAATATGCGCTGGATGTCGCCGATCTGGGCATCGTTTCAGGTATCCTCTCGGAAACGGAACTCAGCGATGCGCAGCGCGCACAGCTGCTCACGCTCATCAGCGACAAGAACCTGCATGGGCTCAAAGATCAATGCGCGGCATTAAATCTGGATGAGAAGACGACGGCGCGGCTGTGCTGCCTTGTGACGATCTATGGACCGTTTGAGACGACGTTGCCGATCTATGAGCAGATGGATCTGCCGCCAGGCTGCGCCGGGGCGCTGGGTGATCTGCGGTCGCTGCTGGATATGATGAAGATCTGCGGCGTGGAGAATATCAATCTGGATTTCTCCGTGGTCAACGACATGAACTACTACAACGGTTTGATTTTCTCGGGCTTTGTCAGCGGCGTGCCCCAGAGCGTGCTCTCCGGCGGCCGCTACGATCTGCTGATGCAGAAGATGGGCAGAAAGAATCAGGCGATGGGCTTTGCGGTGTATCTCGATCAGCTCGAGCGGCTGCTTGGCCGCAGGAGCGAATACGACGTGGATGTGCTCATTGCGTACGGCGAGGGCGCTTCGCAGGAGGCGATACTTGCTGCCGTGCAGCAGGCGACGCGCAGCGGCAAGAGCGTGCGCGTACAGCGCGCAGGCGAAACGGCGATCCGCGCCCGCGAAATCGTGACGGTCTGAAGGGAGAACGGCAATGGATATGATGATCAACGTGGCGCTTCCCAAGGGCCGTCTGGGCGACAAGGCATACGCGATTCTGGAAAAATCCGGCTATCCCTGTCCTGCGATGAAGGAGGACAACCGCAAGCTCACGTTTGAAAATGAGGAGATCGGCGTTCGGTATTTCCTGGTGAAGCCCTCCGATGTGGCGGTGTATGTCGAGCGCGGCGCGGCGGATATCGGCATCGCGGGCAAGGACATTTTGCTGGAGTATAAACCCGACGTTTACGAGCTGCTGGATCTGAAGATGGGTTGCTGCCGCATGTGCGTGGCCGGACCGAAGGATTTCCGCGATGATCCGGCGCAGACGCTGCGCGTGGCGACCAAGTTTCCCAATATCGCAAGGATGTATTACAGCGGCCTGAGCCGGGAGATCGAGCTGATCCATCTGAATGGATCGATCGAACTGGCGCCGCTGGTGGGGCTTTCCGATGTGATCGTGGATATCGTGGAGACGGGCAAGACGCTTCTTGAAAACGGTCTTGCGCCGCTTGAGGAGATTGTGCCGATCTCGGCCAGGCTGATTGCCAACAAGGCGAGCTTCAAGTTCAAGGGCGAGCGGCTTCGCAGGCTGTGCGCGCAGATGGAAAGGACGATGAATCTGTGAAGATTATCCGATATGCAGATATGGATGCCATGCTCATGCGCTGCATGGAGACCTCCGGCGTGGGCGAGACCGTGCGCGCGATCCTTGCCGACGTGGCCCAAAACGGCGATGCGGCGCTGATCGCCTACGGCGAGAAGTTCGACGGCGCGAAGCTGGAGAGCCTGCAGGTGAGTCAGGCGGAGATCGACGAGGCGATGGCCGCGATTGAGCCGGCGCTCAAAAAGGCGATGGAGACCGCTGCGGAAAACATCCGCATCTTCCACAGCGCGCAGCGCCGCGAGGGCTTCTGTCTCAGAAATCCGGACGGCACATACATGGGCCAGAAGGTGACGCCGATTGAGAAAGTCGGCTTATACATCCCCGGCGGCACGGCGAGCTATCCGTCGACCGTATTCATGAACGCAATCCCGGCGAAGATCGCCGGATGCAGCGAGATCGTGATGGTTTCTCCGCCGAACAAGGAAGGCAAGATCGCCGCGCCGATCCTCGCTGCGGCGAAGATGGCCGGCGTGACGAAGGTATTCAAGGTCGGCGGCGCGCAGGCTGTCGCTGCGCTGGCCTACGGTACGCAGTCCGTGCCGAAGGTCGACAAGATCGTTGGTCCGGGCAATGCTTACGTCGCCGAGGCAAAACGGCAGGTCTTTGGCCGGGTGAACATCGATATGATCGCGGGCCCGAGCGAGATCCTCGTCGTCGCGGACGGTACGTGCAACCCGGCGTATGTCGCGGCAGACCTGCTCTCGCAGGCGGAGCACGACGCGCTGGCCTGCGCGGTGCTGGTGACGGATTCCATGGCATTGGCCGAAGCGGTATCCGATGAGGTGGAGCGCCAGCTGTCGCTGCTGCCGCGCGAGGCGATCGCCCGCAAGGCCATTGAGGGCAACAGCCAGATTATCGTCACCGACGATCTGCTCTCCGCCGTCGAGGCGGCAAACGAGCTTGCGCCGGAGCATCTGGAGCTGTGCGTGGATGATCCGGAAAACTATCTGCCGTACGTGCGCAATGCCGGTTCTGTCTTCATGGGCAAGTTCTGCCCCGAATCGCTGGGCGATTACATCGCCGGCCCGAACCACACGCTACCGACCTCCGGCACGGCGCGCTTCTCCAGCCCGCTGAGCGTGGACGATTTCATCAAAAAAACACAGTATACCTACTACACCCGCGAAGCGCTCGCCAAGGTAGCAGGCGACATTGCCGTCTTTGCCCGCGCAGAGGGCCTCGAGGCGCATGCCCGGGCTGCTTTGATCCGCATGGAGTGACGGGGGACACGGAGGACGTTGGGAGAACGTTGGGGCCGCGGCCCCAAACCCCGCCTGGGGATTTCATCCCCAGACCCCATTATCGCTTCGCGTACGCGAAGCGAGGGTATAAGATAATATATCTTAAAACCGCCGCGAAGCGAAAAAGGGTCAAGGGACAATGTCCCTTGCAGGGGTTCGGGGACAGCGTCCCCGAGCGTAACCCCAAGAAAGGATAAAGCCTATGTTTCTGCTTGAAAAGCATCGCAGACTTCCGGCCTATGTGCCTGGCGATCATGAAGAAGGCGATGGATTCATCCGGCTGAACACGAATGAATCGCCGTATCCGCCGTCGCCGGGGGTCGCCAAGGCTATTGCGGGCGAGGTTGGCAAGCTTGGGTATTACAACGATCCGGACTGCGCGGCGCTGCGAAGCGCGCTCGCGGGGCTGTACGGCGTGAAGCCGGAGCAGGTGATTGCCACGAACGGCTCGGACGAGCTGCTGTATTTCGCGTTTCTGGCGTTTGCGGACGAGGCGCATCCCATCGCGCTGCCGGATATCACATATGGATATTACGATTTGTTTGCCGCGGCTCAGGGCATTCCGATGGAGAAGGTGCCGCTGAAGGCGGATTTCACCATCGACTACAGGGATTATCTGGGTATCGGAAAGACCATCGTCTTCCCCAACCCCAATGCGCCGACGGGCTATGCGATGCCGGCAGGACAGGTGGCTCAGATTGCGAAGAGCAATCCGCAGAACGTGGTGATCGTCGATGAGGCGTATGTCGATTTCGGCGCACAGACGTGCCTGCCGCTGATCGATGAATGCCCGAATCTGCTGATCGTAAGAACCTTTTCGAAATCCCGCTCGATGGCGGGCGCGCGGCTGGGCTATGGCTTCGCCTGCGAAAGCCTGATTGCCGAGCTGGAGACGATCCGCAACGCAATCAACCTCTACAGCGTCAATCGCATGACGCAAGCGGCGGGCATTGCCGCGGTGCAGGAAAACGATTACTACATGGCCAACTGCGAGAAGATTATCGCGACACGCGATTACACGACGCGCATGCTGCGCGAGCAGGGATTCGAGGTGCTCGATTCGCTGGGCAATTTCGTCTTCGCAAAGCCTAAAGCGATGAGCGCCAAGGCGCTGGCGAGCCAGCTGCGAGAGCGGGGCATTCTCGTGCGCTATTTTGATAAGGACAGGGTTCGCGATTACCTGCGCATCACCATCGGCGCAATGCAGGAGATGCAGGCGCTGGAATGCGCGATTGAAATGATATTCGGGAGGGCGTAAGCATGCGCAGCGCAGAGATCAAACGGGCGACCTCGGAGACGCAGATCGAGCTGAGGCTGAATCTGGACGGCACAGGCGCGGGCAAAATCGCGACCGGCGTGGGCTTTATGGATCACATGCTGACGCTCTTTGCCCGGCATGCAAGGATGGATCTGGACGTCGTCTGCAAGGGCGATACATGGGTTGACGATCACCACAGCGTCGAGGATATCGGCATTTGCCTGGGCGCGGCGATCGCTAAGGCAGTGGGCGATAAGCGCGGCATCAGGCGCTATGGCAGCATGCTGTTGCCGATGGACGAGGCGCTGGTGCTCTGCGCGCTGGATCTGTCCGGGCGCAGCTGCCTGAGGTATCAGGCGCAGATCCCGAGCCAGAAGATCGGCACGTTTGATACCGAGCTGGTGGAGGAATTTTTCCTCGGCCTGACCCGCGCGGCGGGCATGACGCTGCACATGCGGATGATGGACGGCACGAACAGCCATCACATCGTCGAGGCGATGTTCAAGGCGCTGGGCCGCGCGCTGCGCGAGGCTGTGGCGATCGACGAAAGCCTCGGCGGCGAAATTCCCTCGACCAAAGGAGTGCTCGTATGATCGCAATCATAGACTATGGCGTGGGCAATCTGTTTTCGCTGAAAAGCTCGCTTGCGATGATCGGCGCGGATGCGGTGGTTACGGGCGAGGCGGACGTCATCCGCAGCGCGGAGCGGATCATCCTGCCGGGCGTGGGCGCGTTCGGCGATGCCAGAAAAAAGCTTGCAGACAGCGGCATGGATCAGGTGCTGCTTGATGAGGCTGCAAAGGGCAAGACGGTCATGGGTATCTGCCTGGGCATGCAGATGCTCTTTGACAGGAGCTTCGAATACGGCGAGCACGCGGGCCTTGGCCTGATCCCGGGCGAGGTCGTGCCGATGGCGGGAAGATTGCCTGCGGGGCTCAAGGTGCCGCACATCGGCTGGAACGCGCTGGATATTGGCAGGCCGGATCATCCGCTGATGAAATACACGAAGGAAGGCGACTGCGTCTATTTCGTGCATAGCTTTTATGCAGCCGGATGCGCGGCCCATACGCTGGCAACAGCCGAATACGGCATCGACGTGACCGCCGCTGTCGCGAAAGACAACGTGATGGGCTGCCAGTTCCATCCGGAGAAGAGCGGCACCGTGGGCCTGAATATCCTTCGTGCCTTCTGCGAGCTTTAAGAGGCGTTTCTTAAAAATAACGCGAAGAGAACGTTGGGGACGCTGTCCCCAAGCCCCTGGCAGGGACATTGTCCCTGCACCCATTATCGCTGTGCATACGCGCAGCGAGGGTATAAGGAATATGATCTTAAAACCGGCGCGAAGCGAAGAAGGGGTTCGGGGTTCGGGTTTACCCGAACTGGTCCGGCAATGAATGAAGCCCCGGCGGGGCTTCAGAACCGGACTGACCGACGAGCGTCGAGCGAGGAGAGGAATGTCCCCGAGCAGGTTTTAGGGCGGCAGCTCTAACGTCTTCATTACTTGGAGGTTCTTATGCAGATTTTTCCTGCAATCGATATCTTTGGCGGCAAGGCGGTGCGATTGCTCCATGGCGATTATGCCAATATGACGGTGTATTCGGATAATCCGATTCTGATTGCGCAGGACTTTATCGCCTGCGGCGCAAAGAATATCCATATCGTCGATCTGGAGGGCGCGAAGACCGGAGAAACGCCGAATCTTGCGCTGATTTCAAAGATCGCCGCCTGCGGGCTGTTTGCCGAGGTCGGCGGCGGTATCCGCAGCGAGGATGTGGCGGCGAGATATCTGGACGCGGGCGTGGGCCGCGTGATCCTGGGTACGGCAGCGGTGACGGATCCTGCGCTGCTTGAGCGCTTGGTTGCGCGTTTTGGCGGGAAGATCGCGGTGAGCGTGGACGTGAAGGACGGCTATGCGGCGATCAGAGGCTGGCAGGAAAACAGCAGCCTCACCTGCGATGCGCTGTGCCAAAGGCTGCAGGACACAGGCGTGAAGACCGTGATCTGCACCGATATCAGCCGCGATGGCGCGATGCGCGGCACGAACCGTCAGCTCTATGCCGACCTGAGCGCACGCTATGCGATGAACTTCATCGCCTCCGGCGGCGTGTCGAGCATGGAGGATGTGATCGCCCTGCGCGATATGGGCGTGTATGGCGCGATCATCGGCAAGGCGTATTATACCGGCGCGATCGACCTGAAGAAGGCCATCGAGGTGACAGCATGATCACAAAACGCATCATTCCCTGTCTGGACGTAAGGAACGGCCGCGTGGTCAAGGGCGTGAATTTCCAGGGGCTCAGCGACGTAAGCGACCCCGTGGAACTGGGCAGGTTCTACAGCGAAAACGGCGCGGACGAGCTCGTGTTCTACGATATCACCGCATCCAGCGAGGGCAGAAAGCTCTTTACCGATATCCTGAAAAAGGTCGCTTCGACCATCTTTATCCCGCTGACCGTGGGCGGAGGCATCAATACGCTCGATGACTTTGAGCGCGTGCTCGCCGCGGGCGCGGATAAGGTGAGCGTCAATTCCGGCGCGATCAAAAATCCCAAGCTCATTGAAGAAGCGGCCAAGCGCTACGGCGATCAGTGCGTGGTGCTCTCGGCGGACGTCAAGCGCGTGGACGGACATTATCATGTGTTTGCTAAAGGCGGGCGCGAGGATACCGGCATGGATGCGCTCGATTGGATTAAGCGCGGCGCGGATATGGGCGCGGGCGAGCTGGTGCTCAACTCGATCGATACAGACGGCGTGAAACAGGGCTTTGACCTGGAGATGCTGCGCGACGTGAGCGAGATCGTCGATATCCCGATCATCGCCTCCGGCGGCGCGGGCGGCATGCAGGATTTTGTGACGCTGTTTCAGACCCTGCCCAAGGTGGACGCGGGGCTGGCTGCGTCGATCTTCCACTTCGGCGAGGTTCGCATCGCAGACCTCAAGGAAGAACTCCATCGAAACAATATCACCGTTCGCCGTATTTAAGAAACCCATTCTTAAAACCGGCGCGAAGCGTAACAGGGAGTCCGAGGGACTGGTCCCTCGGGCAGGGGTTTGGGGATGCAATCCCCAAGGAGGTAAATATGATCGATATTTCTACCCTCAAGTTCGATGAGAAGGGCCTGATTCCGGCCGTCGTCGTGGACACGGAAAGCAAAAAGGTGCTCACCGTGGCCTATATGAATAAGGAGAGCCTCGAGATTTCCATGGAAAAGGGGCTGACGTGCTTCTTCTCCCGCTCGCGGCAGAAGCTCTGGCTCAAGGGCGAGACCAGCGGCAACGTGCAGCATATCGTGTCCATCACGGCGGACTGCGACCGCGACGCGCTCGTGGTCGAAGTGCGCAAGGAGGGGCCGGCCTGCCATCTGGGCACGGATTCGTGCTTCAATGAAGTCATCTTCGAGGGCGAGGAGCAGCCGGCATTCCAGTATCAGGATCTGATGGAGATGCTCATTGGCCGCAAGGAGAGCCCCAAGGAGGGCTCCTATACCACGTATCTGTTTAGCAAGGGCATCGATAAGATGCTCAAAAAGGTCGGCGAGGAGACGACGGAGGTCATCATCTCCGCCAAGGACGGCGATAAGGCGAATACCATCTACGAGATTGGCGATCTGATGTATCATGTGATGGTGCTGATGATCGAGATGGGCATCAGCCTGGAGGATATCAAGAAGGAAATGGCCTCCCGGCACGTCATCGATAAGAAGGTCAAGCAGGAGAAGATGGTCAAATGATCACGCAGAATCTGCATATGCACTCCACATGGGACGACGGCAGCTGCCCGGCGGAGGAGATGATCCTTGCATCCAAAGCCGCGGGGCTTATGAGCGTGGGCCTGAGCGTACATGGCCCGATGCCCATTGTGAATGACTGGCAATGCCCGAAGGAACGCCTGCCGGATTATATTGCAGAGGTGCGTGCGCTCAAGGAGAAATACGCCGGAGTGATCGACGTCTATATGGGCGTCGAATGGGATACAACGGCGGCGGATCTCGACCTTGCCCCGTATGATTATGTGATCGGCTCCGTGCATGAACTACCCATTCCGGGCGGCGGCACGCGCTCTGTGGACAGCAATGCGGAAACGACGGAGCAATATATCCGTGAGTGCTTCGGCGGCGATGCGGACGCAGCAGCGGAAGCGTATTTTGCTGAACTTTCCAAGGTGGCTCAAAGATCTGAGGTGGATATCGTGGGTCACTTCGACCTGATCACTAAGTTTGACGAGCAGCATCGCTTCTATGATGAAAACAGCCCGCAATATCGGCGCGCGGCAGAGCGGGCGATGGAAGGGCTGGTCAGAGCCGGAAAGATCTTCGAGGTGAATACCGGTGCGATCAGCCGTGGATACCGCACAGCGCCGTATCCCAGCGCACAGTGGCTGCGTCTCCTTCGCGAAATGGGCGGCAAGGTCACCGTCAGCGCGGACGCACATCATACATCCGGCGTTACCTGCGCATTTGATCTGGCGGAGCGCATGATCAAAGAGGCGGGGTTTGAGGAGGTCTGGGTGCTGGAGGG
This sequence comes from Clostridiales bacterium, assembly GCA_015056305.1. Taxonomy (GTDB): domain Bacteria; phylum Bacillota; class Clostridia; order Christensenellales; family Aristaeellaceae; genus Ventricola. The sequence continues at coordinate 19,913 of SVGO01000005.1, forward strand.
TAAAGAATTTGTGCCGGTGAAAATCTGAATAACATAAAACCTCGGATGGCGTCAAACCGTCCGAGGTCTATTCTTCGTTTTCTTCAATGTATTCCATGATATCTTCGACTTTACAATGCAGAATTTTGCAAAAGATATCGATTGTATGCGTGCTTACACTTTCGTTGCGCTTGAGGCGCGTAATCTGTGCGGGGCTAATATTGTATTTTTTAATGAGGGCGTATTGCGATACTCCTTTGAGCTTCATCGTTTTCCATAGATTATCGTAAGAAATCATTCCATTCAAGCCCTTCTTTCTACTTGAATATTAACCGAAATTGGTATAGAATAATATTAACCAAAATCGGTTAATGCTATTCTATGAGAGGGGATGGAGCAAAATGAAAAGACTAGTGGCGATTAGTATGACCGTAATATTATTGCTGAGTGTAACTTCTGTATTAGCGGATGATACTAAGACATTTGAACCTACTTTTACAAATCAGGCAGATTATTCAGCAAGAAAATGGTTTGGTTCAAAGGAAAATCGTGCATTGCTTACTATAATGCTGGCGTTAGACTATATTTCAGAAAAAGAAAATGTTTTCGATTTTGCGGAAGCAATGGCAGGTACAACTTATGTTGCTTATCATGAAGAAAGTAACGCACTGCTTGTGTGTTATTTGATTGATGAGATGAATTACTCACTCGTATATGTGCCATCGGCAGAGACAGCAATATATATTGAACCGACTGAAGGTTCGGAACTGGCTACAGAACTAGCATTTGAAGAAGTAGGATGTGATTATTATAGGAATTCCCAATCGACAATTCTTGAAGTATCGAAACTGATTCAGGAATCAATTGGTGAAATATAAGTCTTATTCTCAATTGCTGTAGGAGAAAGTATTTTATAAGAAGAATTCTGATTATTTTGTTTACAGTCATTTTTGTAATAACTGGTAATGCAGCGCTTGCTGATAATCCGTTTGATGGTATGGATATATATGAAGCTGGACAGTATAAAGTGGGATGATGATATCATTTCAAATGATAATTTTGGAAACTCTAGCTATGTGCCGTGAAGCAAGGGCAATATTTGGTTCTTAATCGCTGTACAATTCAATAACTGAGCGTTTGGATATTGAAAAAGTGGGCAGCCATTGGCTGTCCACGTTTTTGTACATATGCAGTTCAATCCGCCGCGAAGCGAAGAAGGATGCAGGGACAATGTCCCTGCCAGGGGTTTGGGGACAGCGTCCCCAAACGTTTCCTGATCATTCGTCAGCCAAACGCTCGACCATCGCGACCATCGCGTCGACGGAATTGAAATTCTGCGGGATGATTTCGGTCGCCGGGATAGAAATGTCGAATTCGTCGTTGAGCGCGCCGATGAGCTGGATGATGTCCAGAGAAGAGAGGATGCCGTCGTCGATCAGGGTCATGCAGGACTCGACGTCGTCGTCCACGATGTCGGAAAGGATGTCAAGAATCTGGTCTTTCATGGTGTTTGTCTCCTTTATTGAAATGAATTGATGAGTATAATCGGCCTCGTTTGTATACGGTTGCATTGCTCAAACAAGGTCGGAAGCGGGGCCGGCAGCATGCCGGTTTATTTAATGTTGGATTGATTGATCGCAGAAGAGTGAATCGTGTCACGGACAAGGCGAGCGCCGCTTTCATTTGCGAGGATGATGCGCGGCATGTTGCGGCTCAGGAAGAGCGCCGGGCCTTCCGTGACGGAATACGCGCCGATGTTGTGGAAGGCGAGCACGTCCTGCTGGGCAAGGCCGCTCATGGCGATTTTGCGCACGAGGATGTCCGCCGTGGTGCAAAGGCTGCCGCACAGCGACCAGTCGGCCTCGGCTTCATCTGTGTGCTCCGGGCCGGCGATGTGCGTGATGATCGGGTTGCGCATGCCCATCGTGCCGCCGAGGTAGTTGACGTGATGGATGCCGCCGTCCACAATTGCATAGTTGTGACCGCAGTTGACCTTGGCGTCGATGACTGTGGTCAGGTAGGTGCCGCATTCCGAGGCAAAGAAGCGGCCCATCTCGATGGTCAGCTCACAGCGCTCGGCAAGCTTCTGCAGATCCGGCGCGAGCGCGCGGATCGGAGCAAGCGTATCGCTGTGATCCTCATGCGCGAAATAGGGGAAATACAGCCCGGGACCGTACTCGATCTTCTCGCAGACAAAGCCGTATTCGCGCTCGAGCCTGTCCATGAAATCGCCGAGCATGGCCAGTTCCTTGCGCTGATCCTTGTCCAGCTTGGCGCGCTGGGTGCCGGAGAAATAATGGATGCCCTCAAAGCGCAGATAGGGATAGTCGGCGCGATGCGCGATGGCAGAAAGCAGATCGCGCTCGTCCATGCCAAACTGCGAGCCCGCTGTCAGGCGCAGCAGCACGGGATAGACCACGCCGCGCTTTGCGGCGGCCTGATGCAGCAGGCGGATGTGCAGCGGGGATTCTGCGGTGAAGCGGACGACGCCTGCGTCCATAGCGTGCTCGATGTCCGCCAGCGTCTTGTTCACGCCTGAGAAGAGGACGGTCCTGGGATCGACGTGCAGGCTCTCACAGATCTCCAGCTCGCCCGGAGAGCAGACCTCAAGCAGCTCGACAAGGCTCTGCATCGCGGGGATGAGGAACGGATTGGCCTTGATGGAATAGCACAGATGCACGTCGTCGCCGACGATCTGCTTGATCTCATGCATGCGGCAGGCAAGCGCGCCCTCGTCAAAGACGAAGGATGGCGTGCCGAATTCCTGGGCAATTGCGGAAAGACGCTGCTTATCCATGGCGACCACCTCGCTTCTTGTTTTTGTAGAGCTCCATCAGGGCATTGCGGTCGATCTTGCCGTTCTTGGTCATGGGCATCTCGTCCACAGCCATGAAGATATTGGGGATCATGTACGCGGGCAGCGCCTCGTGCAGCTTCTCGGTGATGGCGGCCTTGTCGGCCTCGCCCGTCGTGAAGGCGAGGATCTTGCCCTTGTCGTGCAGATACATGCACAGCGCGCGCTCCACGCCGGGCACGGCGGACAGCGCGGTCTCGATCTCGCCCAGCTCGATGCGGTGGCCCATGTGCTTGATCTGGAAATCCTTGCGGGAGACATAGACAAGCTCACCCGCCTCGGTGAGGCGAACGAGATCGCCCGTGCGGTAGATGATCTCGGTGTGGGTCTTGTTGAGCGGATTCTGCACGAAGGCGGCCTTCGTGCGCTCGCTGTCGCCGAAATAACCCAGCGCTACGGCCGTGCCGGATACGCACAGCTCGCCCACGCCGCCGGGCACAACCTCGCGGTCGTTTTCATCCAGCAGCAGGATGCGCTCGTTGGGGAAGGGGACGCCGATGGGCAGATTTTCGCCGACCTCAAACTCGCGGTCCACGATGTAGTAGGTACAGTTACAGGTGATCTCCGTCGGGCCGTAGAGATTGACGTAGGCCGCATCCGGCAGATATTTTTTGAGCTTGTTCAGGTGCTTGATGGGCATGACCTCGCCGGAGAACATGATCGTGCGCAGCGTTTCGGGGGTCTTGTAATCCAGCGCGTTCATCGTGGTGATGAAGCACAGCGCGGAAACCGCCCAGACGAGCACCGTCGCGCGCTTGTCGCACAGGAAGTCCATCAGCTTGGTCGGCTGGGTGAAATAAGCGGTCGGAATGATCGCAACGCTCGCGCCGGTGAAGATGCCGGAGTAGATGTCCTTGACGGAGACGTCGAAATCAAACGGCGCCTGATTGGCCAGCACGTCCTGCTCGGTAATGGCGAAGATTTCGGTGAAGCAGGGGATGAAGTCGCAGACGTTGCGGTGGCAGATGATCACGCCCTTGGGCGTGCCGGTGGAGCCGGAGGTGAAATTGACGTAGAGCGGATCGATATCCAGCATCTGACGGCGGACACGCAAGAGCGCAGCTTCGTCGATCTCGCTTTGGAGCAGATCCTCCAGAATCAGGATCTCGCCCGGAACCTCCATGGCGCGAAGCGCTTCTTCGTGCGCGCGGTCGGTGACGATCACGGGGGAGGCCAGCGTGTCGAGGATCGCGCGGATGCGCACGACCGGATGGCGCAGGTTCAGCTGCGAATAGGCACAGCCGGCATAAACCGCGCCGAAAAAGCCGGCGACAGTCTGGATGGATTTGTCCATATAAAAGCCGACGGTCGTGCGCGGGGCGACATGGCGGCACAGCGCGCTGCCCACGGCGCGGGACAGGCGAATCAGCTCGCCAAAGGAAACCGAGGAATCCACATCGGTGAAGGCCGTTTTTTCCGGCAGGCGCGCGGCAGTGGCCTCTAAATAATCCAGAATCAAATATTTCATATCTTAGCGCTCCAAAATACTATCTTATGCGCGAAGCGAAGAAGGGAGTTTGAGGGACAACGTCCCTCAAGCGGGTTTCAGGGACCGGAGCCTGCCGCGCCCAGTGGGCGAAACAGGCAGACGAAGCGTCGGGAATCGCAAGGAGCGGCAATATGCCGCGATTATGCGAGTTTCCTGGACCGGCAGCCCTTACGTTCCCCGCGATTGCATCAAAAAAGGCTGCGGACATAACTCCACAGCCTGTATTATAGCGTATTTATATCGGGCAATCAAGGATTACTCAACCAAAAGGTCGTACCATACCTCGCCGGAATCTTCGTGACCCTGTATGCGCGCATACAGGCGCAGCGTCTGACCGCTGAGCGCCCCCGGTTCGCAGGCATAAAGCGTATCCGCGCCGTAATCCTGCAGCAGCGTTTCGCTGCCGTCCTGCTCAAGCAGGACGAACTTGTATTCCGGCCGGAACATGACGTAGTGGTTGCAGTCGCCAAGGAACACGTCCTGCGTCCTGGCCAGATCAGTCACGCGCGCCTCGTCCTGCTCCAGCGCAGGATTCCACTCGCTGCCCGGCTGATATGCCGTGATCCAGCAGTTGGTGGTGAAATTGAGCGAATCCAGATACTGCCAGCGGTTTTCATAGAAGAGACCGCTGACGTCCTCACCGGCGGCATAGGCGTTGAACACGCGGGTAAATGCCCGGGAGAGGATGTCCGCACCGTCGCCGACCATGTGATACAGATCAAAGAAGTACTGATCCAGATTGGGCATCAGCTCAGGCCTGGCAAAGGAAAAATTGAAGCACGGCACACCCATCCCGGCACAGAATTTCATCAGGCTGTCGTTGTAATCCAGAAAGCCCGGCTCAGCCAGCGCGTGCGAGGTGTGGTTGGGATAGATGACAACCATGAGCTTCGCGCCGTTTTCCTCGCAGAGCTGCTTGTAGATTTCAAGCTGCTCCTTGGAGCCGTCAAAGAGCTCATAATGATAGCCTGTGTATTCGCGGATGACCGTGCGGATCAGATCGTCCGCGCGCTCGTCGGTCTCGTGGCGCAGAAAGCCGCTGCCCTGATAGGAGACCGTCGGGTCCATGTCCGGCAGAAGGCGCTCGTACATTTTCTGCGGAAAATAGCGCAGGCCGATGGTCTTGACCACATCGGAGATGGACTGCGCGCCGAAGCCGCGCATCATCAGCAGACGGTCGAGATAATAGCCATCCTCCTTGCAGGTGCGCAGGTAGTAGTCGAGCATATTGGCAGGATCGGAGAGGAACGGCATGAGCTTGTACTGCGCCTCTGTCGCCTCGCGCACGGTAATGAAATTGTACGGCTCTGTGACCAGCACCACCCACTCGGGCGAGTTGGTCTCAAAGAGCTCGCGCGTAAGCGCAATGGACGCGGGCATGGAGGCTGTCGGCACGGTGGCACAGAAGGCCGTCTTGCCGGTTTCCTCGGTGATAAGCTGCGCGTTGAAGTGATCGCGCACGATTGAGGAGCCTACCAGCGCCAGCTCGATGTCGCTGCGCTGCTGCATTTCGCTTATGGTCAGGCGGGCGATGGTGTCCGTCTGGATCAGATGTGTATTGGCAAAGACGATTACGAGCGCAAAGCCCAGCAGAAAGAGGGCAAGCTTTGCCATGCCAGAAAGAATCGGATGCTTTTTCACAGCCTGCCTCCTTTAGAAAATCGCATACATGAAGCCGGCGTTTGCGGCGTTTGCGCCCATGAAATTTGCCAGCACGAAATACATGAACACATACAGCAGAATCACGCGGGGAACGACGGGCAGCGCGAGCACACGCTCGCGGATGCGCATGCCGCGCTCCTGAAGGACGGAAACGGCGATGAGCAGCAGCGTCGCCCAGGCGAGGATGGCATAATCGCTATTCATCAGCCCAAGCTCGAGCAGCGTGCCGTCCGAAAGCTGCGCAAAGGCCGGGGCGAAGAAGGTCTTGCCCAGCATCGCAAAGGCGTCGCCCGCGCGCAGCGCACGATCGAAATACCAGCCGATGTTCACGATGATGAACGTGCGCAGCACGCGCCAGACGTAGAACGCGCGGGAAGAGACGACGCGCTCGCCAAGGCGCTCGTTTGCGCGCTTGTAGAGCGGTTCGAGCAGCGCGCTCATGGCGAGGATCAGGCCGTTGTACAGGCCCCAGAGGACATAATTCATCGTCGCGCCATGCCAGATGCCCACCAGCAGGAAGACCACGATATTGCCCAGCGCAGCCGGCAGCGCGCGGCCGAACGCCGCTCCGAATCGCGCTTTGGCCGACTTGGAGAGCTTGCTGACGGGTTTGAGCAGCGCGAAGGGATAGAACACGTAGTCGCGCATCCACGCGCCCAGCGAGATATGCCATCTGCGCCAGAAGTCGCCCAGGGAGATGGCGAAGTACGGACGCTTGAAGTTCGGGGCGAGGCGGATGCCGAAGAGCTCTGCGATGCCCGTGACCAGATCGATGCCGCCGGAGAAGTCGCAGTACTGCTGCAGGGAATAGAACAGCACAGCGATGACGATCACCGCGCCGCCGTACTCGCCGTGGTTTTCGAATACCGCGTTGACCAGCGGCAGCGCGCGGTCGGCGATGACCTTCTTTTTGAAGAAGCCCCACAGCATCAGCAGCGCGCCGCGGTGGATGTTGGTCATCTCAAAGCGATGCGGCGTGGTGAGCTGGCTGGCGAGCTGGTCGTGGCGCGCGATCGGGCCCTGGATCAGCTGCGGAAAAAAGGAGACGAACAGCGCGAATTTTGCGGGATTCTTCTCCGGGGCGTATTTTCCGTTGGATACGTCGATGAGATAGCCCATCGACTGGAACGTGTAAAACGAGATGCCCAGCGGCAGCAGCAGATTGAGCGCAGGGCGGCCCATCGCCTCGAGCACGGGCGATGTGTACTTGAGCAGCGCGAGCACGCCGAAGTTGAGCAGGAGCACCGCCCAGAAGACGATGCGCTGGCGATTCTTCGCCTTCGCCTTGAGCGCCTTTTTGCCCGCGGCGTCGAGTTCGGCTTTTCTCGCTTTGAGTTCGGCCTTGCTCTTTTCGCCGATGGCGCCAATGCAAAGCGCGCCCGCCCAGGTGGAGAGCGTGGTGAGCAGCATGAACGGCAGAGCGTTCATGCCGCAGTAGGAGTAGTAGATATAGCTGACGAGCAGCAGAAGCACCCACTTGAAGCGGTCGGGGCACAGATAATACAGCCCGGCGCACAGGAATGCGAATACAATCAGGGTAAACAATGACATGGCGTTTCCTCAGATGGTCGGAAAAATAAGCAGCGGGGACAACGATAGCATGGTTTGCGTTTGGTGTCAAGGCAGCAGAGCCGGTTTAACCAACCATTTTCACAGATGCTGGATGGTCTTATGATGGTCATACATATTCAATCTATATTATAGCATGAAAGCATGCAAAGCGCGTATCCAATTTTGCTGATACATTCCATATAAAAGCCTGCCTTGCGCAGGAAAGTGGATTCTGATACAATGAACCACAGAAAACGGCGGAAATGCTGCTGCCGTTATAGAGCCGGTGTGCCGTGAAAGCGGAAGGCGGATCGGCGAATCCGGGAGAACTGTGCAGAAATAACCTCTTAAATAAGCGGGAGGTGGTGCTCATGACACCATGGATGCAGCTTCTGCTGACCATCCTGTGCGCCCTGGTGGTGGGCTATCTGCTTGACCGCATCCATCTGCCCGGCGGCATGATGATTGGCGCGGTAATAGGCAGCTGCCTTCTGGGTGTGACGACGGGACAGGCGAACATGCCCGGAACGGCCAAAACCATCGCGCAGATCATCGCCGGCGCCTTTATCGGATCCGGCATCACGCGCGACGACGTCCGTCAGATGAAGAGGGTCGTAAGACCCGCGCTGATTCTGATGCCATGCCTTCTTGCGATCAATATCATCAGTGGCCTGCTGATTTATCGTGTCAGCGATCTGGATCTGATGACGGCGCTGATGTGCTGTGTTCCCGGCGGTATCAGCGATATTCCGATGATCGCTGCCGATATGGGTGCAGATCCGTCCGTCGTTGTGACGATGCAGTTCATCCGTTTGGTGCTGGGCATCGGCTGTTTTCCGCTGATGATCCGGTTTGTCACCGGGGGAGAGAATGCGGGCAGAACCCGGGTTATCAAGACCAAAAAGAAGAAAGACTATCAGGCAAAGTATATTGCGCTCACATTCGCTGTGGCGGCCGTCTGCGGTCTGATTGGCAAGGCGTCGCCGATGCCCTCGGGTACGATGGGCTTTGCGACGCTGGGCAGCATCGCGTTTGCCTGTGCTTTCCCCGGCAGGGCTCAGATGCCGCGCCTGCTGCGCAAGCTGGCTCAGCTGCTTTCGGGGGCTTATGTCGGCGCGAGCATCGGTACTGCGCAGCTGCGGCTGCTCGCAACGCTGGGCCTTCCGGTTGTGATCCTGATTACGGGTTACACGCTGGGCTGCTTTGTCATCGGTTTTTTGCTCTGTCGTGCAGGCTGCTTCAGCAGGCGTGAGGGCATGCTTGCCGCCACACCAGCGGGCGCGAGCGACATGGCGCTCATCAGCGCCGACCTTGGCGTTTCCAATGCCAAACTGATTGTTTTGCAGGTACTGCGGCTTGTGGTCGTGGTACTCGTATTCCCATCCATTCTGAGCTTTGTTTTGCATCTGTTTGCATGACGGGCTGACAACGGAGAAAAGGACGCGGAGCTTGGGCTTTGCGTCCTTTTCGTTGAGGAGGAATGTGGATACTAAGCTACGTAAGCCCTCATTGTCGCTCCTGGGGATCGTCCCCCCTGCGCCAAACTACAGTGGCGAACAACGTTCGCCCGCGGTCATCAAGAATGAACCTTCGATCCTCTGGGCGCTTATACCTCCCAGGCGTTCGGAAGGGGGTATGGGAGTCCAGAGGGATGTAGGGGGAAATCCGAATTTCCCCCTCATCCTTCTGGGCCCAGCGCAGCGCGTAGCTTGTTGCGCTTTGCGCATAGATTCTATCGAAGTATAGCGGAATCTCAATTGTCGCCTGGCGGCTCCTCTGAGATTCTTGCTTGGCTGGCGCTTCGCGCATGGGATACGTTGGGGATTTCATCCCCAAACCCCTGACAAGGGACTTCGCCCCTTGACCCCATGTACGCTTCGCGCGCTCTTACGCTACTTTATCTTCCTTTTGCATCCTAAGCTTTCTTGAAGAGCTGAGTCTTTCCATCTCCTCAGGCACTAGCTTTTTTGCCTGTCATCCTGTATAATAAACTTAGACCCATCTGCGCCGGTAGGGCGCAGCGGTACTTCCATGCGCATCGCGCAAAATGAAATGGAGGAAATAGATATGAAATTGATCGTAGCAATCGTTCAGGACGAAGATTCCGGCCGCCTTGTGTCCGCTCTGATGGATAATGGCTTCCGTGTCACCAAGTTGGCCACCACCGGCGGTTTCCTGCGCGCGGGCAATACCACGCTCATCAGCGGCGTGGAGGATGATCAGCTTGACAACGCGCTGGGCATCATCGAAAAGATCTGCAAAAGCCGTGAACAGATCACCGCGTCCGCCGCGCCCATGGGATCTACCGCGGCCGGCGGCGTGTATGTGCCGTATCCGATCCGCGTGACCGTCGGCGGTGCGACCGTGTTTGTGCTGGAGGTCAGCCAGTTCCTGAAGGTGTAATATGCTCTCGTTTGAGGATTTCAAGGGGCAATCTGCGCATATCGGACAGCTGCACGGCGATTTTGCCGGGCGCACGTTTGTGCATGCGTATCTGCTTTGCGGCCCGAAAGGAACGGGCAAGCGCTCCGTCGCGCGCCTTTGCGCGATGGCGGCTGTGTGCCGCGGCGAGGGCACAAGGCCCTGCGGGCAGTGCGGCCCGTGCAGGCGTATTCTGAGCGATACGCATCCGGATCTGCATACCATTTTGCCGGAGAAGGGCAAGCAGACCATCGGCGTGAATGTCCTTCGCGATGTGCTCGCGGAGGTCGGCGTCAAGTCGTTTGAAGCCTCGACCAAGGTGCTTGTCTTTCCGGAGGCGGAGCGCATGACGCCCGCCGCGCAGAATTGCCTGCTCAAGACGCTGGAAGAGCCGCCGCAGGATACGGTGTTCTTTCTGATCACCGAGCAGCCGGGTTCTATGCTGCCTACCATCGTCTCCCGCTGCCGCGTGATCCGGTTCCATCCGCTGAGCCTGGAGGACTGTGAAAAGCGGCTGATCGCGCTGGGGCTTGCGCCGATGGACGCCAAGCGCCGCGCGCGCATGGCCGAAGGCTGCGTGGGACAAGCGCTGGCGATCGGCGAAGAACGCCTTGCGCTGATGGAAAAGGTGACAGGTGACGTGTTTTCTGTGCATCGCAGCGGCGATGTGCTTTCTGTTGTGAATCTTTATAAAGACGATAAGGAACGCCAGAAGATGGTGATGGACCTGCTGGAGAGCGCCGTGCGGGATATCCTGCTGGCGCAGGCCGGCAGGACCTCGCTGGAGGATGGCGGCTATGCGCGCGAGGCGGCAAGCTATGCGCGCACGGTGCCGCTTTCCGGCGGCCTTGCGCTCGCATCCCAAATCACCAGGGCGCGCATGATGCTTGCGAGCAATGTGTCGTTCGCGGCGGCGTTTGAGTCCGTCTTGCTGAAAATATCGGAGGAATATGCCAAATGGCCATGGTAATCAGGGTGCGCTTCAAGCGCGCCAGCAAGCTGTATGATTTTGATCCGGCCGGACTGGATCTGCATAACGGCATGCATGTTGTGACGGAAACCGCGCGCGGCGTGGAGCTGGGCGAGTGCATGTCCGGCATCATGGAAGTGCCCGACGAGCGCATTGCCGCGCCGCTTAAGCCGATCATTCGCATCGCGACCGAGCAGGATATGCTCACCCAGAAGCGCAACGAGGAATACGAAAAGGAAGCGTTCGATATTGCCATCGAGCGTATTGCCGAGCATAATCTGGAGATGAAGCTGGTCGACGTGGAATACGCGTTTGACCACTCGAAGATCATCTTCTATTTCACGGCCAACGGCCGCGTGGATTTCCGCCTGCTGGTCAAGAATCTGGCCAGCATCTTCAAGACCCGCATCGAGCTGCGCCAGATCGGCGTGCGCGACGAGGCAAAGATGCTCGGCGGCATCGGTCCGTGCGGACGGCCGATCTGCTGCCGCACGTTCCTGGGCGATTTTACGCCGGTGTCGATCAAGATGGCGAAGGAGCAGAATCTTTCGCTCAATCCGACCAAGATTTCCGGCCTGTGTGACAGGCTGATGTGCTGCCTGAAGTACGAGCAGGATCAGTATGAGGCAACCCGCAAGCGCATGCCGCGCGTGGGCCGCGAGATCATCACGCCGGACGGTGTGGGCACGATCAATGCGATCAACGTGCTGGAGGAGACCGTGCGCGTGCGCATCGCTGTGGGCGATACGTTTGAGCTGCGCGAGTATCCCATCGACGACTGCCAGAAACCGGAGCAATACAGCGCGCCTGCCAGCGAAAAGGCGGCGGAGAAGAACGAGCGCCGCGAGAAGCCGGACAAGGCAGAGAAGAACGAAAAGCCTGAGAAGAACGACAAGGCCGACAGGGGCGAGCGCCGCGAAAAGGCGGACAAGCCGGACAGGGCCGAGCGCCGCGAAAAGGCAGAAAAGGCCGAGAAGGGCGAGCGCCGCGAGAAGCAGGACAAGGGCGATAAGGGCGACAGGCAGGAGCGTGCGCCGAAGCAGAAGCGCCCAGAACGTCCGGAGCGCGGCGAGAAGCAGAGCAAAGGCGAGCATTTCGAGCAGCAGGGAGAACGGGCAAGCAAGCCGCGCAATGAAAAGCGCGCAAAGCAGCAAAAACCGATGAATCCCAATGCCGCGCCGAAGAGCGCGGAAAGCAGGCCTGCGGCCGAAGCGGACGCGCTTGAAATCGTGGAAGAGACGGGCGTAGAAGACCTGCTGTAATTCAGCATGTTTGTTGCATATAACAATATTTGGGCTGGATTGGGAACTGAATATTGATGGAAATTGACAAAACGTCTTGCAATTTGGGGAATCTCGTGATAGAATAAACACACTAAAAAACACAAATTCTTTGGAGGTATACTGTTATGGCATACGTTATCAATGATGATTGCATCTCCTGCGGCGTCTGCGCCGGCAACTGCCCGGTCAACGCGATCTCCGAGGGCGAAGGCAAGTACGTGATCGACGCTGATACCTGCATCGACTGCGGCGCTTGCGCCGAGAACTGCCCGGTGGCGGCTCCGGTTCAGGGCTAATCCTTGATCATCTGACATCCCGGTTTTCCGGGGTGTCTTTTTTGTTGCAAAACAGAAACCCAAATTGAAAAAGGCAGCCGCGCTCAATAAGCGCTGGTAAAGCGGGCGGCTTTACATTTTTTCTGATTTTGATTATAATAATACAGACGAAAGGGCGGGTGATGACGATGGCCAGACGCAGACGGCGCAGGGTTTCCCTGGGCACGATCTTTATGCTGCTGCTGACGGCGCTGGTCGTTGTCGGCTGCGTTCTTTTTTTCTCGCTTCTGGTTGGCGATGATCTCTACGAGCGTACAGGCGAATTGATCCGTTCCCTGTCCGAGCAGGGATTGTTTGATGCGTCGTTCAGCTTTGAGATCCCGGAGCCGACGGCTGTGCCGGCCTATATGTGGCTGGAGGATACGCCCGTGCCGACGCCGCCGCCCGCAACGCCTACGCCCGTGCCTGCGCCTGCAACGATCACGATTGCCGCTGCCGGCGCTGTGTATGCGCCCAAGGCTGTGCGCGAGAGCGTGCTCGCGGATACGCGCTACGATTTTGAGCCCGTGTTTTCCGGGCTTGGCGATACGCTGCTGGATGCAGATCTGGCCATCGCGACGCTGGAGACGACCACCGCTGGCCGGGATAAGGGCTTTGACAACCACAACACGGCCCCGGAGATTCTGGACGCCCTGCGCAGCAGCGGCGTGGATCTGCTGTCCCTGGCGACGGAGCATGCGTTGGATAAGGGCTATGAGGGGCTGGATCTGACGGTCAGCGAACTCACGGCACGGGGTCTTGCGTATGCCGGCGTGCAGCAGGAGGGCGGCGGCCGGACAATGATGATGCGCATCGGCGGCGTGCAGGTGGCTGTGCTGGCGTATACATACGGCCTGAGCGACAATGGCCGCGAGGAGACGAATGGCGATGAACGCGGGGCTGTGCCGCAGATGAACCGGGAACAGATGCTCGAGGACGTACGGCAGGCGCGCGTAAACGGCGCAAACGTCGTGATCGTGCTGCCGCACTGGGGCACCAAGAATATCGCACAGACGCCGGTGAATGTACAAAGGCTTGCCGGAGAACTGGCGCAGGCGGGCGCGGATATCATCCTGGGGACGCATCCCAACGTGCCGCAGGGCACGGAGCGTATCCGCACGACGCGCGCCGACGGACTGGAATATGACACGGTTGTGTGCTATTCGCTGGGCAATCTGCTCACCGATGCGCGCGCGGCAGAAAATACCGCGGGCATGGTCGCGCATGTGAGCGTGACGTATGATCCTGTGACGCGCAGGACGACGATCGGCGAGATGTACTGCACGCCGGTGTATATCGCCAGACAGCGCGTGGAGGGCGAGAATGTTTACCGCGTCGTGGACGCGGAGAGCGAGACGGCGCTGCAGGCGCTGACAGAGCAGGAGCAGCAGGCGGCGCGCGAGGCGGTTGAACTGATCCGCAGGGCGACGCAGGCGGACGAGCAGGAGGGACATGGCTGATGAGAATTGTGGATTACGGCGTGCAGGTGGGCAGCCTGACGCGCGGAAAGCTCAATAAAATCACAGATGTGCCGGGCGTGCGCGTGGGTCATGCAACCATCCACGACGATCGCCATCACACGGGTGTGACGGTGATCATGCCGTGTGATGACAATATGTTTAAAAATAAGCTGACGGCAGCGTCGTTCGTGCTCAATGGATTCGGCAAGACGCAGGGCTTGGTGCAGATTGACGAGCTGGGCACGCTGGAAACGCCGATCGCGCTGACCAATACGCTGAACGTCGGCAGGGTGCACGATGCGTTGGTGGGCTATATGGCAAAGCGCTGCGAGGCGGATCAATTCCCCATGCGCTCGATCAATCCGGTCGTGGGCGAGTGCAACGATGCGTCGTTCAATGAGATCACGGACAGACCGGTGAATGAATCGCATGTGCTTGCGGCCATCGACGCGCTGTGCGAGGATTTTGAGGAGGGCTGCGTTGGCGCGGGTGCGGGCACCATCTGCCATGGGCTCAAGGGCGGCATTGGCTCGGCGTCGCGCCTGCTTGATATCGCCGGAAAGACGTATACGCTGGGCGTGCTGGTGCAGAGCAATCACGGGACGCTGGAGGAGCTGCACGTGATGGAGCGCCCTCTGGGCCGCGAGATCATCGCAAAGCGCAATGCGCAGCCCAAGCAGGAGCCGCAGGATCGCGGCTCGATCATGATGGTGCTGGCGACGGATCTGCCCGTGAGCGACCGTCAGCTGCGCAGGATTCTCAAGCGCTGCGCCGTTGGTCTTGCCAGAAACGGATCGTACTTCGGTCATGGCAGCGGCGACGTCATGATCGGCTTCACGACGGCCAATCGCGTGCCGCATGGCGGTATGCACCGTGTGATTGCGCATCAGGTGCTCACCGAGCATACGCTGGAAATGGCCTTCCGCGCGGCGGCAGAGAGTACGCAGGAGGCTGTGCTCAATTCCATGACGGCGGCCGTCGAAATGACCGCCCTCGACGGCAAGGTTTACGAATCCATCACCAAATACCTTTAAACCGCCGCGAAGCGAAGAAGAGGACGTATGGGGACGCCGTCCCCATACCCCTGGCAGGGACATTGTCCCTGCACCCATTACGCTGTGCTATCGCACAGCTAAGAGAAGCATCTTAAAGCTGCCGCGAAGCGAAGAAGGGGTCTGGGGACGATGTCCCCAGGCAGGTTTTAGGGCGGCAGCCCTAACGTTCTCCTTATGCGCGAAGCACCGAAAGCAAGAACCGCAGCGGAGCCGAAGGCGACTATTGCGGTTCCAGTATAGCAACATCAAACAACCAAAAAGAGACTGCCAGAAGGCAGCCTCTTTTTGTTATATCCTTGCTTCGATAAAATCCGCGGCTTCGTTCACGCCGCCGCACGCTGCAAAATCTTCGGCGATTTCCTGTGCGGTGCGCTTGTATCTGTGATCCGTCAGCACCGCTTCCAGCGCCCGGCGGATCGACTTTGCAGATGCGCGCTTGAGCCGGAGCCCTGCGCCCAGCTCCTGCACACGCCCTGCGACGGCCTCCTCCTCGCTGTGCTGGGGAAAGAGCAGCATCGGCACGCCGCATAGCAGGGCTTCTGAGACGGAATTCATACCGCAGTGCGTGAGGAATGCGTCGGCGCTCGACAGGATTTCAAGCTGATTTACACGCGGAAAGATCCGCACATTTTCGGGAATCGCGCCCAGCGACGCAGGATCGACCTTGTTTCCGATGGAGATGACTGCGTCGCAGTCCATGATGGACAGCGCACGAATGCAGCGCCGATAAAAAGCGGGCGCATTGTGCAGCACCGTGCCCAGCGATATATATACCAGAGGCCGTGCATGTGCTGTGCGCGGATAGCGCGCCATGACCGACGGGCCGACGAAGGCATAGTTCTCGCCGAAGGTTTCGGCGGATGGCTGAAAGCGGCGGCTGGTGTAGACGATGGTGTCGGTCAGCGCATCATTCTGGATTACGTCGACAAAGCTGCGTACATCGTATCCATGATCGCGCAGACGCTGCATGCTTCTTTCGATCCGGGGCATGCCGAGCACCGTGCGGATAATTTCCGGCAGGCGCGGCTTCATGCGCGAGGCTGTCTGCGTATTGAAGGCGAGGGTCGTCGTCGAGCAGACGAAAGGAACGCCGTGCTTTTTTGCCAGCAGCTTGCTGTAGAAACAGACAGAGTCGCCGACGATCAGCGCGGGCTTTTCCCGGGTGATGTCCGCAGCGATCCGGTCATCCAGCGCAAGCGTGGTGTCCGTCACCATCTCAATGAGCGCGGCGAAATCCTTGCCTGCGATTCTGTCGATATTCTCAGGCGCGGGCGGCATATACGGCTCAATGGAAACAAACTCTGCGCCTGCCGCTGCAATTCTTTCACGGAATTCCTCGGTTTCATAGTAGTGCACGCGATGCCCGCGCGCGCTTAGTTCGCGCACCAGAGGCAGCGTGGGGTTCACGTGCCCGTGCGCAGGAATGGAGAAAAAGAAGATGCACGCCATCGCTTTATTTTCCTTTCTTTCGGGTGCGCACGGCCTCGGTCAGCAGGTATTCGATCTGCGCGTTGATCGAGCGGAAATCGTCTTCGGCCCAACTGGCGATCTCGTCCCAGAGGGACGGGGCAAGGCGGAGAAGCACCTGCTTCTTCGCCCTTTCTTTTTCCTTGAGCGCCTTCTCTTTTTTGAGCACCTGCGCTTCCATGTCGGCGATGCGCGCAAGGCGGGCAGCAAGCTGCTCCTCTTTCTTTGTCAGCTGCTCATCGTTCATGGGAAATCCTCCGATCAGTAGATGCTGCCGCTGTTGACGATGGGCTGGGCGTCCTTGCTGCCGCACAGCACCACAAGCAGATTGGATACCATGGCGGCCTTGCGCTCCTCATCGAGCACGACGACCTCCTCCTCGCTGAGCTGATCGATGGCCATCTTGACCATACCGACCGCGCCTTCGACGATCTTCTGGCGCGCGGCGATGATGGCGGTCGCTTGCTGGCGCTGCAGCATCGCAGCGGCGATCTCGTCGGAATAGGCGAGGGTGGTGATGCGCACGTCCTCGATGACGATGCCTGCGTCCTTCACGCGCTCGGCGAGCTCTTGCTGCATGATTTCGGAAACCTCGCTGCTGGAACCGCGCAGTGTCTTTTCATCCGGATCGTCGCCCATCGAATCGTAGGGATACAGGCGTGCGATGTTGCGGATGGTGGAATCGCATTGGGTGGAGAGGTAGTCCTCGAAGTTTTCCACGGCGAAGACGGCAGCGGTCGGATCGGCGACGCGCCAGATGACGACAGAACCGATGATGATCGGATTGCCCATCGCGTCGTTGACCTTCTGCGTGCGGTTGACAAGCGTGCGGGTTTTCAGCGAAATCTTCTTGCTGCGGCGGATGGTTACGGAAGCGCCGTTGGCGGCGGTTTTTACGGATTCCACAGGCTCGCCGTTCATCACAGTGGGCGCGTTCGCGGTCACAAAGGGATTGAGGTAGAAAAAGCCGGGCGTCTTGAGCGTGCCGTAATACCTTCCAAAGAGCGTGAAGACGTAGGCCTGATTCGGCGCGAGCACCTTGAGCCCCGCAAGCAGGATGGAAAAGGCGGTGATGCCCACCAGGCCGACGCCCAGCAGGATGCCGCCGTAGAGATAGAAATTGTTTTCCAGACGGATGCAGCCGAGAATGATGCAGCAGATGGCGGCGATCATGCCGACGATATTGACCAGAAGACCGAAAAAGCCGCTGCGATGCGGTGCGGTTTTCTCCTGCGGGACGCTGGTAACGAGACGATTGTTTTCCATGATGATGCTCCTTTCAAAGAGTTGATGATATCGTTTTGATATCATTATGATAAATTATGAAGGGGATGATTGTCAAGAGGGACGTAAAAGAAAGCGCGAAAAAAAGCGAAATCCCGCTGCAGCGTTGATTTGAAAAGCATCGAGTGCTATAATAAATCCAAATGTGACAAAATTCGAAGGATGAGGAAAGAGCATGCTGACCAGGAGATTCAAACGCGGACAGGACGCGGGCGTGGGCAAGGAAAAGACGGTGGCGCAGGATGGATTCAGCGCGACGATCGAATGTCCGGTGCTTCCCGTTTCGCCGCGCCCCTGGCACGACGACACGACGCCGTTTAAGCCGATCTCGGAGGAAATGCTCCGCGAGATGGCCTGCAGCGATCAGCGTGCTGCGGCACAGAGCATGCCTGCTGCCTCCGCTGCAGCGCCGCGCGGCGCATACCGCGCGCCGGCAGGTTTTGCGACGGTGGGCAGACATGTGCTCGATTTTGCGGATAACGGCGACGGTACGCTGACGGTTGCCCGATGCATCGATCCTCAGGCCGACGATCTGGATATTCAGTTTGAGGCGGGCGCCTGCCCGGTGGTGGCGATTGCGCCCAAGGCGTTTGAAGGCTGCGCTGCGCTTCGGCGTGTCGTGCTGCCCCCGAGCCTCAAGCAGATCGGAGAGAAAGCGTTCTCCGGCTGTGCGAGGCTGATGCAGCTGGTGATTCCCGGCGGGGTGACGCGCGTGGGCACGTTGGCGTTTGCCAATTGCGCGGGGCTTGAGCGCGTGCGCATTGAGCCGGGCGTGCAGACGCTGGGGCCGTCGTGCTTCTCCAAGTGCACGAGCCTTGTGCGAGTGGATGTGCCTTCAAGTCTTGTTTCCTTTGGCGGCGGCGTGTTCTTTGGCTGCGGCAGGCAGCTGTGCCTGTATGGTGCGGAGGGCGTGCCTGCGCAGCAGTATGCCAGACTCAACGGCGTTGCGTATGATTCCCAGAGCTGGAAAGAGGACGAGCTGCTCGTTTTTGAAGAGCAAGAGGACGGCTCTCTGGTCGTGACCGGGCCGCGCCAGAGCGCGCCGGAGCGTATCGAGATCCCGGCGGAGGTCTGCGGCAGGAAGATCGCGGCGATTGCGCCGAAGGCGTTCTTTGCCTGCGGGACGCTGTATCAGCTGTCGCTTGGCGCCAATGTGAGAAGCATCGGTGAGAGCGCGTTCTTCGGCTGCCGGAGCCTGACGGTCGTCAGCTTTGAGCGGGGGCTCGAATCCGTGGGCGACAGCGCTTTTGCCGGCTGCGAGAATCTCCCGCAGGTGACGCTGCCGTGGGGAACGACCTCGATCGGCCATATGGCGTTCTTTGGCTGCACGCGGCTTTCGTTTGTGAAGATGCCCCCAACCACGCGCGTGGCGGATTTTGCGTTTGACGGCTGCGCGCCCAATCTCCGTGTGTTCGGCGGCGTGAGCGCGGGACGCATACAGGAGACGCTGCGCGGGTAAAATATGGCGGCGCATCTTGAAAAGAAGCGCGAATTTTGCTATACTGGATCAGTATTTTTTGGGGAACGATATGTGTGAACCGGTTTAAGGAAGATGGGAGAAAGCATATGAAGAGAATCGGCTTTGACAGTGCGAAGTATATTCGCCTGCAGTCTGAGCGCATCCGCGAGCGCATTGACCAGTTCGGCGGCAAGCTGTATCTGGAGTTCGGCGGCAAGCTCTTTGACGATTATCACGCCTCGCGCGTGCTGCCCGGATTCGAGCCGGACAACAAGATCAAGATGCTCCTGGAGCTCAAGGATCAGGCGGAGGTTGTCATCGCCATCAGCGCCGGCGACATCGAGAAGAACAAGCGCCGCGGCGATCTGGGCATCACCTATGACACCGACGTCATGCGCCTGATCGACATCTTCCGCGGCTTTGGCCTGTATGTCGGCTCCATCGTGCTCACCCAGTATGCCGAGCAGCCGTCCGCCGTGACGTTTGAAAAGCGGATGACGGCGCTGGGCCTGAAGGTCTACAGGCATTATCATATTCCGAATTATCCGTCCGATATCAAGCTGGTGGTCAGCGACGAGGGCTTTGGCCGCAATGACTACGTCGAGACTTCCCGTTCGCTGATCGTCGTGACCGCGCCCGGCCCGGGCAGCGGCAAGATGGCAACCTGTCTTTCTCAGCTGTATCACGAGCACAAGCGCGGCGTGCAGGCCGGCTATGCAAAGTTTGAAACCTTCCCGATCTGGAATCTGCCGCTTAAGCACCCTGTGAATCTCGCCTATGAGGCGGCGACGGCGGATCTGAACGACGTGAACATGATCGATCCGTTCCATCTGGAGGCTTACGGCGAGACGACGGTCAACTACAACCGCGACGTGGAGATCTTCCCGGTGCTGCGCACGATCTTCGAACGCATTTACGGCGAATGCCCGTATAAGAGCCCGACGGACATGGGTGTGAACATGGTGGGCAATTCCATCGTGGACGATGACGTGTGCCGCGAGGCGTCCTGTCAGGAGATCATCCGCCGCTACTTCAAGGCGGCATGCCAGGTGAGGCAGGGCCTTTCCTCCGGGGAGGACCGCAGCAAGATCGAACTGCTGATGAGCACGCTGAAGATCGAGCCGGAGAATCGTGCGGTTGTGCCGGCTGCGCTGCAGATTGCGGACAGAACCGGCAAGCCTGCGGCGGCGATCGAACTGCCGGACGGCCGCATTGTCACCGGCAGGACGACGGATCTGTTCGGCCCGGTATCTGCGGCGATGCTCAATGCGCTCAAGGCGCTTGCGAACATCGACGACGAGATCAAGCTGATTTCGCCGGAGGTCATCGCTACGATCCAGACCCTGAAGACCGACTATATGAAGAGCCAGAATCCGCGCCTGCATTCGGACGAGATGCTCGTTGCGCTGGCGATCAGCGCGGCGACCGATCCCAACGCGATGAAGGCGATGCAGAAGATCGATGCGCTGGAGGGCTGCGACGTGCACTGCTCGGTCATCCTTTCTTCTGTGGACGACGGCGTATTCAAGCGGCTGAACATGCAGGTGACCTGTGAGCCGACCTATGAGAAGAATAACCTGTATCACAAGTAATTGCAAATAAAGAAGGAACCTTTGCTGGGGCAAGGGTTCCTTTTGGATATTTAGTTCATTAAGTTGGGGATCATCGCCTGCGGGCGGGACCTCATCCGTCACGGCTGACGCCGCGCCACCTTCCCCATAGGGGAAGGTCTCCTTACTACACGGGTAATACAATCTTTGATTTGAAAGAAGCATTCCAACAAGATTTGCCTTCCCCTATGGGGAAGGTGGCAGTCCAAAGGACTGACGGATGAGGTCCCCGGCCGCAGCCGGATCATTCGTGCAGACATTCTATTGAAGTGTATCAGAATCAAAAGCGTCGCCTATCGGCTTCTGTTTGATTCCCGCTTATCTTGCGCTTCGCGCATGGGCTACGTTGGGGATTTCATCCCCAAACCCCTGACAAGGGACTTCGCCCCTTGACCCCTTCTTCGCTTCGCGCCGGCTTTAAGCCTTAATCACCTTTATCCCCCTTTTGCGCAGCAAAACCCTCCGCAATAACTGCGGAGGGTTTTTATGCTTATTCGTCTGTTTCGGTTTCGGGCCTGAACAGCGTCGTCTCGTAGTACGTGCCGTTGCGCCAGAAGACCATCGTTGCGTTTTCGCCCTCGTACATGCTGCCGCGGGCCTTGCGCAGCGTGGCATCGCCGAGAATCGTGATATCGCCGATGCCCATGATCACGTCGCCAGGCTCGATGCCAGCATCGTGCATCGGGGAGAAATCCTCAACGGACTTGACCCAGGCGCCCTGCGGCATGTTGTAGTGCGCCTGATAGACGGGCAGAACATAGTGCGTCGTCACACCCATGTCCCAGTCGGCATTCCTGCGCTCTTCCTCGGTGATTTCGATGGGCAGGGTGTGGATGAGACTGTCGCCTACGCCATAGTCAATGCCCACGAAAACCATCTGGTCGTCATCGACTTCGATCTTCTTGCCGCCTGCGCGATACCAGCTGATGGCTGCCTGCGCGCTGGAGAAGTAGATCTGATCGCTGACCTTGAAATGATGCGGCGCCGGCTTGCTGCTGCCGGAAGAAGAACCGAAGATGTCATCCTCCAGACCCGGATAGTAGACGCCGCCGCCGGGCAGCGGATCGCCGGGCTGCATGCCCTCGTAGGGATTGTCATCATCATCGTCGTCGTCCTGCGGCACCCAGAAATCGGAGTAATTATGCTCGTCGGCGATCGAGATATTCTTGATGGCGTATACGCGCTCAATCTCCTCGGCGAAGGTTTCTCTCATGTCGGCGGCCGTACCGTTGCTGAAGTAAGGAATGATCTTCATGCCGAAGGCCGTCAGGCGTTTGCCGGAGTTGTTGCGCACGCTGACCTGAATGCTGCCGTGATAATCGTAAGAGGTGATCTTCGCTCTCTGGATATAGAGCGGCTGGCTGCGGTTGTCCAGATACTTGATCTCGCTGCTCGTGCCCTTGCGGCCCAGCGCGCGGTCGTCAAAGAGCGTCGCCTGGGTCTGCGGATCGGCATCGCCGGTAGGCTCAAGGCCGTTGTCCCGCTGGAAGATGGCGATGATTTCGGCGGTGGATTCGGTATACAGCGTATTGCTGTTTTCCTTTTTGAAATAGCCCAGCTCAAACAGACGGTGCTTGAGCGCGCGGACGTCTTCGCTTTTCACGCCCGGCGTCAGCGTCCTGTATTCAGAGAGCTCTTCGTCGGTATACTCGAACGGCTCGGCCAGCTCAATGTCGTTGATCGGATCGCAGGAGAGCACTGGATAGCGCTCGAGCACCGTGTCCGCGTCGATTTCAACCAGCTCTGCCGGTCGCAGCTGACGGATCAGCTCGCTGAGGATATAGCCCTCCCGGCCGCTGCGGCGCACAATGACATGCAGCCAGGTCTCCTCTTCGTGCTCCACTTCGCCGATGATGCGAAGCGTCTCGCCGGAGCCGATCTGATCCAGGCGCATGCCGCCGGGCTTGCGGCGGAGATTAGCGTTCTTTTCCGTGCGGCCGATGCCCGGCTCTTCAAACACGATTTCGCCGGCGACGATGGAGTCGTCCGGTGTGGGTGTGGGCACAGGCGTCGGCGTAGGAACGGGCGTGGGAACCGGCGTCGGCGTCGGGGTCGGCGTGGGCGTTGGCACTGGTGTGGGTGTAGGCGTCGGGGTCGGCGTGGGAATGGGCTCCAGGAGACTGACCAGAATGTAGCCCTTTTTGCCGGTTTTGGCAACACGGACATAGGCCCAGGCGTTTTCGCCCATGCCGATACGGTCGAGAATCTCGACCTTGGTGCCCTTGCTGAGTTTTTCGCGGATATCGCTGCGCTTGTCGGGATCCCTGCGCATGTTGGACTGCATGGCCGTCTGCAGGTATTCGCCTGAAGCGGTTTCGCTTTCGGCGAGCGCGGCGGACGGGAAGACCTCGGACAGAGGAGAAAGCGCAAGCGCACAGGCCGCCAGCGCGGCTGCGCAGAATTGAATCGGTGTAATCATAAGGTCCTTTCCGGCGCACGGTGTGCGCACGCGTGGAGTCGATATGTATATTTCATTATATCAGTTTTGCAAATGAACGGCAACCGGTTTTTTCTGCGGCAGGGAAGGACGGTAATTCGGATTCGCCAAACTTCAAGCTGCTTTAGATTTGATCGGGGCATATATCGCGATTAATGTGTAACGAAATGATCAGCGGCTGCAGAATCGGAGTCTTAAAAACGTAATGTACCCGCAGATTTGCTATTTGGCAGAAGGAGAATAGATTGTTTATTTTTCTTCAAAGTCCTTGCCTCTCAAACGGCTTTAGGGTGTATAATGACCGTGCCGACAGGGAACGCAGATTGCGCCGCAGGCGTGGACATTGCTGCCGGCGACCACCGGCAATGCCATCGGTCATGCGTTCGTGAAGCAATGTTGCCATATGTCGTGGCACGCATGCGCGTGCCCTGACTGTGTATAAAAAAGGAGGTAGATTCCCATGAAAAAGCTGATTTCCCTGCTGCTCGCCATGGCGATGCTGATGAGCTGCTTTGTCTTCCCGGCCTTTGCCGAGGAAGCCGATGCGGATATCGTGATCGTCGGCGCGGGCGGCGCGGGCCTGTCCGCTGCGCTGGAGGCTGTTGCCCAGGGCGCCGAGAAGGTCATCGTGCTGGAAATGACCGCCAAGACCGGCGGCGCGCTCAATTACACCAGCGGCTCCATGTCTGCCGCGGGCACCATCATCCAGAAGGAAGACGGCATCGAGGATACCGTTGACTCCTATGTGGCGGATATCATCAACAACGGCGACGACTTTGGCGGCCAGCCGAATGAGACGCTCATCCGCACCTATGCCAATGAGGCTGCGCAGGTTTTTGACTGGCTCTACGAGAGCGGCATCAAGGACTGCACCTTCTCTGTGGATCGTGCGACCGGCGCCCGCGCCGTATTCGCGCCGGAGCATGCGCTCTATTCCATTCAGCGCACCTACAAGGCCAGCCCGAAGGACCCGGCGAACTATAAGTCCGCTGCCCATGAGGTGCTCGATACCCTCGTGAAGGCCGACGGCCGCATCGAGGTCAAGCTCAACACCAAGGCCACTGAGCTTGTCGCCAACGACAAGGGCCAGGTGCTCACGGTCGTCACCGAGGACGGTGCGAGCTACACCGCCAAGAAGGCCGTCATCATGGCGACCGGCGGCTACTCTGCCAACGGCAAGCTGATGGCGGAGTTCGTTCCCTACGGCGGCTACTATCTGGCCGGCGGCGCTGCGGGTGCGGACGGCTATGGCCTGCGCATGATGCAGCAGGTGGGTGCGAACCTGACGTCTATGGACGCCATTCCGACCTTCCCGATGGGCCTGGTCAGCAAGGATAACCCGAAGACCGGCGCCATCGCCTCCACCTACACCTGGAAGACCGGCGGCATCGTCGTCAACCAGAATGGCGAGCGCTTCTGCAACGAGACCGAAGCTAACCCGTCCATCCGCGAGGTTGCCCTTGAGGAGCAGCCGAATGCTGTGCAGTACGATATCTTCACCGACAAGATCGTTGAGGATCTGCGCGCTGCGGGCCAGGCGTACTTCTACGATGCGTACTTCGCTGATGAGACCATGCGCGGCTACCACGTTGTGGAGAGCGCGGCGACCCTTGAGGAGCTGGCTGCGAAGATCGGCGTGCCGGCTGAGAACCTGACCAAGACCGTCGAGAGCTACAACGCGGCTGTCGAAGCCGGCGCTTCCGATGAGTTCGGCCGCCTCTACGACGGCACCACCAATACCTACAACATCTGCACCAACAAGATCGAGGGCGAAAAGTTCTACGCCATCCGCCTGCATGCGCTGTGCGTCATGACCCTGGGCGGCGTGACCGCGAACACCGACATGCAGGTCCTCGATGAGGCCGGCAATGTGATCCCGGGCCTGTACGCGGCGGGCGAGACCGTCGGCGGCATCTGGGGCAAGTTCGTCTCCGGCGGCACCGGCGTCATGGGCCCGATCGTCTTCGGTAAGATCGCCGCGCGTCATGCGATGGCCAGCGAGCCGGCCGAGGGCTATACCGTCAAGGCGGCTGCCAACGTGCTCAGCGAAGAGCTGTTCGTCAAGGAGAGTGCCGCGGGCGATCTGTTTGACATGAGCGCTGCGCTTGCCGATGGCGAGTACACCGCCACCGTCGACGGCCAGGAAGGCCCGATGACCGTCAAGACCGTGATCGAAGGCGGCAAGATCGCTTCTGTTGAGGTCGTGGAGAATCACGAGACCCCGGCGCTGGCCGCTGGCGCGCTCGAGTCTATTCCGGCCAAGATCGTGGAGAGCAACAATGCTTCCGTCGACGCCGTTGCCGGCGCGACCCTGACCTCCACCCGCATCATGAAGGCCGTCTCCGAGTGCCTGAGCGCTGCCTCCAAGTAAGCAGCGTTCCGCTGCACCATGTGACGCTTCGCGCTTGCTTCTGACGGCGCCGCATCCGGCACCCTGCCGGGCAAGTGCGATAGCTGATGCGTCCTGAAGCCGTTTTGTTCGCGCAGAGGGCGCTCCAAAACTGCCGTGGACACACATCGGTGAGATATAACAAATAGCAACGCCTTTCGCGTGAACGGAAGGCGTTCTTTTTTATACAGCGCGAAACGAAGAAGGGTCAAGGGACAATGTCCCTTGCAGGGGGTTAGGGACGGCGGCCCCAACGTCCCCCTCGCAGAAGGAATACATCAGGATCGCATGCCGATCGGGTTGGTGGAGGAGAAAATCAGCAGAGGCAGAGACGGAATCGAACAAATGTGGTATAATGGTGCAAAGCATAAACGACTGGAGGATATCAATATGCGGAATATGAAGCGCGTGCTTGCGGTGCTCTTTGCGCTGCTGCTGCTGCTTGCTCCGACGGCGCTGGCGAAGACAATCACCGTCGATGCGGCGGATTACGACGTGGAAGAGGGCGGATGGTACGACACCATGGAAGAGGTGGCGATCTATCTCACCTTCTTTGAGGAACTGCCGGACAACTATATGACGAAGAAGGACGCGCAGGCGCTGGGCTGGGAGAGCCGCAAGGGCAATCTGTGGGACGTCGCGGACGGCTGCTCGATCGGCGGCGACCGCTTTGGCAATTATGAAGGCCTGCTGCCGGATGCAAAGGGCCGCAAATGGACTGAGTGCGACATCGACTTTGACGGCGGATTCAGAAACGGCAAGCGCGTGGTGTTTTCCAACGACGGCCTGATCTATTATACCGACGATCACTACGAATCCTTTGACGAGATTGAGGTCGTCTGGTCGGCTGATGGGGATGATTTGTATGTCTATATCGATCCGGCGAATGACGGGGGATCGGGTTTGTTTTCTGATGAGGATCTGGACGCGATTGTGAGCTGGCTGTTTGGAGAGTGAGACGATGAAGACGATCAGACTGGATATCTGCAATATTCAAACGGTTCGTGCGCTGCATATTTATCTGGCTTATATGCTGGATGCACCCGCATATTACGGAAAGAACCTGGACGCGCTGCATGATGTGCTCGCCCAGGAGAGCGTGGATGTGCGCATTGTGCTTGCGGGCGTGCCTGCAAGCGAGGAGATGGCGGCGTATCTGCCGCGGCTGGAGCGCGTGATGCATGAGAGTGCGCAGGAGAATGCGCACGTGTGTTTTGAGCGGAGCAGATAAGCAAAGCATAATAAAAAACCGGAATTCGAATGAATTCCGGTTTTTGTGTACTGTGAAGCTTCAGTTGGAATAAACCGGCACTTCAGAGCGCTCCTTGTCGTCGAAGATGAGAACCTTGACGCGCTTGTTGCTGTCGGTCATATTCCAGATCCACTCGGCATTGATGCCGCCGTCGGTAGAGGCGTCATGCGCGATGCAGATGTTGCCGCGGGTGCCCTTCGCGCCCAGCGCAGCCTCGACTTCCTGAACGAACGTGGTGCCGTTCTTCTTGGTGGTCGGGATCTCGGAGAGGTAGTAGCTGCCGTTGATGCGGATGGTGTACTTGGTGTAGCCCATGCCGTAGTATTCGTAGGAACCGCGGCGGGTGACGGTGATGAATTCGCCGGCCGGGGTCTCGCGATGCGGATACTTAGGCGAAGCCAGACCGGTCGAGACCTTACAGGAGCCGACGCGGACGCCGTCCTTGAGGATGGTCAGGGTCTGAGCAGCCTTGTCGATGACGATGCCGTAATTGACGTTCGGCTCGACCGGGCGGAGCTTGTCGGCCTTGATGTAGCCGCGCACGAATGCGCCGTCCTCGTTGCGGAAGGCCTCGACCAGCGCCCAGCCGTCGCCGCGCTCAACGATGACGTTCAGGCCCTGAGAGATGCCGGATACAGTGCCGATCTTTTCACGGTTGCTTTCCGGAGAATCGTAGATGTACGCAGATTCATTCTCGCCGACATCCACGCCGACCATCTTGCGCGTGATCGCGGCCCAGAGCTCGGCGTCGGTGGCGTCGGCAGTCAGTCCCCAGTAGCCGGCGTCGGTCTGCACAGCGGTATCGCTGACGCCCACGCCGATGAGCAGGCCCTCGTCGCCCATCTTGGATTCGCCGGCGCCGTATTCAAGCGTATCGGGCACGGGCGTAGCCTTGGGCGCGGCGGTGGCCTTCGAAGAAGAGGAAGAGCTGCTCTTGGAAGAGGAGGAAGAAGAGGAAGAAGAAGCCGTCTTCTTATTGGCGGAGGCCTTGGCGGCGATCTCGGCGTCGCTGTTTTCGCGAATCTTGGTGCTCTTGGTCACGACCTTGGACGCAACGCCAAACTGGCTGACCATATCTGCGCTGAAGACATAATTGCCGGGCGCAAGCGGCTCGCCGTCGTCGTCGACAGCGTAAAACTCAAAGGTGCTTGCCTTGGAGTGAATCTCCTGATTCTTGGCGATGGTCTGCACGATTGTGCCGTTTTCGTCAAGCAGATAGAGATTGATGAAGCCGGGCAGGCTGAGGCTGATGGTAAAGTCGTTCATCTTGCCGCTGGCAGTGCCGGAAGACGGTGCCTCGGTGAACCTGATGGTGGGCACCTCGGTGAAGGTTTTGCTCACTTTCTTCGTGGCGGCAGAAGCGACGGCAGCCGTGCACAAAAGAAGCAGGCACAGCAGCAGCGTCATTGCGCTTCGGAGGCGTTTCATATTCACAAGCGAACTCCTTTCGGAATGCGCTGCGGTTTTCAATGATGAAAAGCCGGCAGCGATTCGATCATGTAATACATGCTTATACTGTAAATATCATCATACCGCAAATTGGCCGCGGATGCAAGAGAAAAGGCGGAAGATACGCTTTATTTGGCGGGCGGCTTGCCGGAGGGCGGCGCGCATGATACAATACGGATGAATCTTGAAAGGGGGCGGCGCGGTGGAAACCGAGATGACCGGACGTGTGGTGCGGGCGCTGGGCATGATCCGCTGCGGCGCAGCCTGTACGGAAGAAGAGCTGCATCTGCAGGCGGCGCAGGTGTTTGCAGATGCAGGGCTGGATGCTGCGCATGAGGTGCGCCTCGGACCGCGCTGCCGCATTGATTTTATGGTCGGCGGCGTAGGCGTGGAGATCAAAAAAAGCCGGCCTGACCGCGCAAAACTGCTTGAGCAGCTGAGCCGCTATGCCGCCTGCGATCAGGTGGATGCGCTGATTGTGGCTGCGCCGCGGGGCGTGGATTTGCCCAGAGAGATCGGCGGCAAGCGGGTGATCCTCGTCGCGCTGGAACGGCTGTGGGGGATCAGCCTGCCGTGATGGAAAAGAAACGAATCATTTGAGAAGGGAGAGCGAGGCGGCCGTGACGGATGAAATGAACAGGCTGCCCGGATACATGCGGGATGTGCCGCAGACGGGCCATGTGTATGGAACGCTTTCCTATAATAGAAGGAGCAAGTGCTGGACGATCAAGGGGGAGCCCTGCGTGACCGAGATGGCCAAGCGGCTCTTTCCGGGCAGCGAGAGAAAGCGCGGCGAAGCCCGATTCACGGCGAACAGACGAATCATCGGCGAGGTCAACTGGCTGATGATGCGCTATCCGCTGGAGATTGCCGCACGCGACAGGGCGCTTTGGGAGAAATCGCTTGAGGCGGCACGGGAACACGCGCTCAGACGCGAGGCTGCGCTGCGACTGCCGCTTCGCAGCAATCCGCCGGAGGGAACGTTTGAGGGAACGCTTCGTGAATTTCAGAAAGAAGGGCTGAGTTTTCTGCTGGCCAATGAGCGCACGCTGCTGGCGGATGAGATGGGCCTGGGCAAGACCGTGCAGGCGCTGGCCTGCCTCGCGGCGACGGGGGATATGCCGGCGCTGCTGGTGGTGCCGCCGCATCTGATGCGCAATTGGGAGAGTGAAGCACGGCGTTTTCTTCGCATCAATGGGCGCGAGCCGCGCATCTGCGTAATCAGGGGACTCAAGCCTTATAGCCTGCCTGACGCAGATCTTTACATCATTCACTATCTGCTGCTGCGCGGCTGGAAAAAGGCGCTGCCCGAGATGGGATTCCGCGCGGTGATCTTTGACGAGGTGCAGGAGCTGCGCCACGCAGGCACGGAAAAATACTCCGCGGCAAGCCTGCTGGCGGAGCGCTGCGAGCGCGTGATCGGTCTCTCCGGCACGCCGATCTACAATCGCGGAGCGGAGATCTGGAACGTGATCAACATCCTCGATTTTCACTGCCTGGGCGATTGGGAGAGCTTTACGCGCGAGTGGTGCGACGGATACGGCAATCATATCGTGCGCGATCCGGCGCTGCTGGGCGCGCATCTCAGGCGCGAGGGTCTCATCCTGCGCAGAACGAAGCAGGAGGTGCTCACGGAGTTGCCGCCTAAGCGCAAGCTGGTGCAGGAGATCGACTCGGACGACAAGATATACCGTGAGCTGATGCGCCCGGTGATGGAGATGCTCGGTAGCCTGAAGGCGCTGCATCCGGATGCCAAAGAGCGTGCGCTGCTGGAGGAGAGGATCAGCACGGGCGAGCGCCAGGCGACGGGCGTGGCCAAGGCGCCGTTTGTCGCGGCGTTTGTGCGCGCGCTGCTGGACAGCGACGAGAAAGTGCTGCTCTTTGCGCATCATCACGCCGTGATGGATGTTTATAAGAAGGAACTCGCTGCCTATAAGCCTGCGTTTATTACAGGCAGGGAGAGCACGGTGCAAAAAGATGCGTCGGTTGCACGGTTTATGGGTGGGCAGACGAATCTGTGCGTGATTTCTCTGCGCTCGGCGGCGGGACTCAACCTGCAGCGGGCGAGCTGTGTGGTCTTCGGCGAGCTGGATTGGTCGCCGGCGGTGCATTCCCAGGCGGAGGACCGTGCGCACAGAATGGGCCAGCAGGACTCGATCCTGTGCTACTATCTGGTCGCGCCGCAGGGGTCGGACCGCGATATGCAGGATGCGCTGGGCCTGAAGGTGAGCCAGTTTGTGCAGCTGATGGGCGACAAAGCGCCGGATATGGAAAACATACAGGATGCGCAGCGCGCGGCGAAGCGGCATATTGAGCGGATGCTGGAAAGATACGATTCGAAATGACGATAATGATCGCAACATGATTCAAAAAAGTTTGAAAAAAGTTCAAAAAGGTGTTGACAAACGTCTGACGGCGTAGTATACTAGCCTAGCTGTCACGCGAGAGGGGAACCTTGGGCGGGACATGATCCTTGAAAACGATACAGAATCAAGAAGAACGCGAACGACGATTTTCACGAGTCGTCGTTGTACAAAGACAGTCAATTCGAGAATGAGTTTTGAACCTTGAAGTTCACTTCAAGGATTCGATA
>SVGO01000006.1 GCA_015056305.1 Clostridiales bacterium
AAGGTGGCTTCGAGGGACGGGCTCTGGAAGAAGCGCTCGAGAGCCGGGCTCTTCAGACGGAGCATGATTTCGCCGAAAGTAATAATACGGGCCATTGGTAATCACTCCTGAATTTTATTTGAGGCAACTGTGCAGAAAAAATTCCGACATATTCCCTCACTTTTACCATTATTATACACGATGGTTTTTGCGAAATCAAGTCGTCAGACCAATTTTTCATTTCATAGAGAATTTTTGTGAAAACCATCAAAATTATAATCTTGTTTTTGATAGATTGGTCGTAAAACTGCGAATGCATCTGTTCTTTTTGTCATCTCCGACAGATAAATCAGCGCAATTCCTCTCCTCTGGTGAGGTTCTTGAGCCATCTGTAGCGCCGGAAGCGCAGCGCCGAGGGAACCATCTTCACAAACTCGTCGAGATTGAGGAACATATAGATGACGACCGCCGGCCATCTCAGCACGAAAGCCGCCGCATAGGAGAGCGGCAGCACGATCAGCCACATGGTCACCGTGTCGAGCACGACGCCAAAGCGCGTGTCGCCGCCCGCGCAGAAGATGCCGGAAATCAGGCAGGAGTTGTAGCTTCTGCCGATGCAGTACACCGAGCAGATCGGGATCATCATCTCCAGCAGCTTCGCCGCCTCGCCCTCCAGGCCACAGAAGCGGACCACAGGCCCGCGCATAAGCATCAGCAGCAGGCCCGCCGCTGCGCCGAGGAGCACGGAGAGCAGCTCCAGCGCCCGGCCGAGAGCCTTTGCCTCGTCCAGCCGGCCTGCGCCCATCTCCTGCCCCAGCAGGATGCTGCCGGCTGTGCCCAGCGCCATGCAGGCCACGCACACCAGCTCGCGCAGGTTGCTGGCAATCGCATTGGCGGAGACCATGTCCGAGCTCATGTGGCCCATGATCGCGGTGAGCAGCGCCATCGCCAGACCGTA
This sequence comes from Clostridiales bacterium, assembly GCA_015056305.1. Taxonomy (GTDB): domain Bacteria; phylum Bacillota; class Clostridia; order Christensenellales; family Aristaeellaceae; genus Ventricola. Next base: position 938 of record SVGO01000006.1, read on the forward strand.
GATCAGGTTATTGGCCAGAACCGGCAGCGTATAGGACCAGAAATCCCGCCACAGCCAGCGGCGCAGGGAGAAGACATCCTTCGCCGAAAGCGCCACGCCGCTGCCTGTACGGATCGAGCGCAGGCACAGCGCCAGCTCGAGCACGCGGGCGATCACCGTCGCCGCCGCAACGCCCAGCATCGCCAGCTTCGCATCATGCGGGAAGAGCACGCGGATGGAGATGAAATTGAGCGTGATGTTGCACAGCAGGCAGATCGTGGAAATGGCTGCGCTGCGCCTGGTTTGCCCCATGCTCTTGAAAATCGAAAGCAGCACCTGCGAAACACAGGAAGGAATATAGCTGACGCCCAGCACGCGCAGAAAGGACGCGCCCAGCGCGATCAGCTCCGGGTCGTTTGTGAACACGCGCATGAGCAGCTGCGGCACAAGCATGCACGCCGCGCAGAATGCCGTGCCGATCCCCAGCATGAGCAGCACGCCCAGCCCCTGCACCTGACGAATCACAGCCAGATCGCGCCTGCCGTAATACTGCGCGGCGAGAATCGTCGTGCCGGTGGTGATGCTCCAGTGAAACAGCGTGACCACAAACGTCACCTGCGCCGCCAGCGACGATGCGCTCAGCGCGCTCTGGCTGACGGAAGAAAGCATGAACACGTCCGCAGAATTGACGATCGCGCTGAGCAGATTCTGCAGCACGACGGGCAGCATCAGCGTGACCAGATCCCGGGACATCCTCCGGTTAAAGGCGCTGTGTTCCATTGATGAAATACCCCTTTGTATCATTCAAGTGTCGTGACGCCAGTATAGCCCAGAAACGAAAAAAAGTAAACCGCATTCCGGTTTACTCTGAATAGCTTCTTGTAATTTATAAATTTGCATATATCTATACAAAATAAAAAAGGGCCGCTGCCCGTTTCTCATCCGATATTCAAGACGCTGCAGAGCATCTCCTTCGCTGCCTGCGCGCCCGTCTCGCTCAGCGAGTAATAAATCCACTTGCCATCCTTGCGGGCGCTGACCAATCCGGCGTCCAGCAGAATCCGCATGTGATGCGAGAGCGTCGGCTGGCTGATGCACAGCGCTTCCTGCAGGCGGCAGGCGCAGCGCTCGCCATGATGCAGCAGCGTCAGAATCATAAGACGGTTTTCATCGCCCATCGCCTTGAATACGCGAGCCATCGTCCGATTGGTCCCTTCCATAATACCACCCTTTGACGAACATAATCATCCTATAATATAGGTATTATACGCATCGAAATGGTGGATGTCAATTCAATTATGTCTTTTATAACAAAGTTTTTGTTATTCTAACGAACTGACGAACGCCGAAGCGCGCCGGTTTGCCGGGCATCACGCCAGCAGGGGTAAAAGAACTCCTTCAAACCGGCGCGAAGCGAAGAAGGGCGTTTAAGGGATGAAAGCCCCAGACACCCTCTTCGCTTCGCGATCGCTTTCATTTTTCATTTCAGGTCGTCGACGGTTTTGCGCGCGAGGCGTCTGCGCTTCTTTCTCGTCGGATCAAATCCGCACACGGCGGCATAGTCACAATGCGCGCACGCCAGATACGCGCCATGCGCCGCAGGCGCATCCTCGATCACGCCGCCATACACGCCGCCCGCCAATTCCGCCGCCTTGCCCCGGGCGAATGTCACCATCGCATCCATGCCCGCCTGATCGGTCATCGACGCGCGATACAGCGCGCTGGGCTTGCCGTCCCGGGTGATCATTCCCGCGTGCCGCTCGTCCTGTGCGCGCAGGATCTCCACATCACAAAGCGATACGCCCGCCAGCGAAAGCTTCTTGGCGATCTGCCGTTCAATCTCTTCCTTGACCCTTGATTCACTCTTCACCGTCGGATCGGCGATGCGGCAGTAGAAGAAGCCCGCCGCCTGCGCATCCGGCGTATTCTCCATCGCCGCCGCCAGATACAGAAGCAGCTGAAGCTGAATGCCGTAATACGCCATCGTCGGATCGAATTTCTTCGTGCCGGACTTATAGTCCACCACGCGGATATGCTTCGGCTCGCCGTCAAGCACGTCGATGCGGTCAATCCTGCCCTGCAGATAGACGTGCGATCCGTCCGCAAGCTCCAGAATGATCGGTGCAGCGCCGTTTCTGCCGAAGACCATCTCAAAGCGCATCGGCGCAAACCGGCTGCCAGCGAACTGGCCCGCGATGTTCTTCGCCGCGCGATGCGCCGTCTTCGTGATCCGCCGGGCGATCGCCGCGCCGCGCTCGCTCTCGCCCAGAGGCGACATCCGCCATTTTGCGATCAGCGGCGCGGTCGCTTCGTCCATCAGTCGCCTGCATGTCGCCTCGTCCACATCCGGGAACTGCGGCAGCTGCGTCAGCGCGCGCGTGAACTGCTCCGCCGCCTCGTGATAGAGCGTGCCCAGCTCCGCGCGATCCACGCCGGGCCTCAGCTCCTCCTGCGGGGAAAGGCCGTAGCGCACAAAATGCCTGTACGGGCACTGGGCAAACGTCTCCAGCCGCGATACGCTCATCACCGGCCTGCCGTAAAGCGAGCGCGCCTGCGTGCGCTCAAGGCGCTTTGCTGCCTGTCCGCCAAGCTTCTGTGTGACGGCGAGCAGCTTATCTCTGCCCTGCCCGCTTCTTTTCATCGCGGCATATGCCTGTGCATAGCAGGAAGAAAGCGTTTCTCTGCCGTCCGCCGCCGCGCCCAGATGGACGCTCATCGCCTCCAGCGCGGCGTCCGGCGCGCAGAGCATGTCTTCCAGCTCGCCGCTGACCAGACCGCCGCCCACCGGCATCGCCGGATAGAGCCTGCGAAGCGCCTGCACCGCGCTGCCTTCGCGCAGCGCGCGGCCCGTTTCATCCGCGAGCGCATACGAGAGAATCAGCCGCTCCTTTGCGCCGCAGAGCGCCTTGAGGATATCCAGCTGCTCCAGCGCGGCGCGTTCGGCAAGGCTCATGCCCAGATACGCGCCCGTTGCGCTTGCCGCTTCCTCGCGCTCCTGCTCGGTAAGCAGTCCGCCGCCGGAGGAGCCTCCGCTGTCGTTCATGCCCAGCGCGAAGAGCACGCGCACCTCTGCCGTGCGCACATTGCCGATCTCGCCGCAGATCACCGCGCCGTCCGCCGGCGGCAGCGCCGCAAGCTCCAGCGCGGAAATGCCGCTCTCCAGCAGATTCAGCATCAGCTTGCCCGATGCGCCCGTTCCTTCCAGCAGCGTGTGCAGCTGATCGAGCGTCTCCATCAGCAGATTCCATACCTGCGCGCAATCCTCCGCCTCGGCATGCAGGCCCGCTGCCTGCAGATCCGCGCGCATATCGCCGAGCGTATCGAATGCGTGCACCTCTTCCAGCAGTGCAAGCACCGCAGCGATGGTATCGTCCGCCGTCTTCGCATTGGAGAGCGCCTTCTGCAGGCGCGCAAGCGGAGCGGCGACCGCTTCACGGCTCGCATTGAGCCTTTCCAGCTGCGCTTCGTCGCCGTTTTTGATGAACCGCAGCGGACGCTTGAATGCCTCCCCGCGGATATCCATGCCCTCGCAGTATGCGCACAGCGCGTCCGCATCCTCGCGCGCAATCGGCATGAAGCCGGAGAGCATGCATTCGCTCAGATCCGCCGCGCGCCAGCCCTGCGTCACCACGCGCAGCGCAGCCATCACAAACCGGCACAGCGGATGCGCGCCGGCGGGGCGCTTGCCTGCGACATACGCCGTTACGCCATAGAGCGCGAGGATATTCTCCATCAGCGGCGCATAGCCGCTTTCCTTGGGATAGACCACCGCAATCTCCGATGCGTCCATCCCGTCCATCAGAAGACGGCGGATCCTCGCGCCGCATGCGTGCGCCTCCTGGCGCGGGGAGCTGACCGCGCGTACCTCGATGCACGAAGGCGCCGCTTCCCTCGGCTTGGCGCCCAGGGCAAAGAGCTGCCGCTCCATGACCTGAATATCCTCCGGCGCGTCCAGCGGCGCGTCCAGCTTTTCGCGCCTGACGGCAATGCCCTTCTGCGCGGCGGTCTGCATCAGCCGCTCGATTGAAAAATTCACCGGCGCATACAGCCGGCCGTCCGGCGCGCCATTGTCATCCGTCTCCACGGCCAGCGTGAGCGACGCACACAGCGAGGCCATATGCACAAGCTGCTGCGCGAACGTCGGGGTGATCATGTCAAATCCATAGACGAACACATGCTGATCCTTCATCACGCCGGAGCGCTCCATGCGCATAAGCATCTCGCGGGAGATATCCTCTGCATCCGCGAGATGCCCGGCCATGCGGCGCTCGTAGGCCGCATAGATTCTCGCCGCATCGGCGAGCTTCTGGGAGGAGGGCAGCGCGCGCTGCTGTTCATCCATCCCCGCAAGCATATCCTCAATCTCCTGCGCCGCCAGACCGCTCCGCTTGAAATCCGCAATCAGCGAAGAAAACCTTGCCGCAAGGCCCGGCGAGGCCTGCTGCGCCGCTGCGCGGTAGATCGTCAGATTGTCCTTCTCCTGTTCGATGATCTCGCTGAGCACCATGCACTTGCCGCGCTCATCGAAGATCACCCTGTCCGGCTGGCCCGCGCGCTCAAACACACGCCCCTGCAGCCTGCCCGGAGAGAGCACGTCGATCATAAACGTACCGTCGAGGTTCAGCCGCGTCATGATCTCAATCTCCGCCTGCAGGGTATACTGCGCGGGCACGAGAAACATGCAGCGTTCTCCCTGCGCCGCCTTCTCGCCGATGCGCCGCACGCATACGCTGAGCAGCCTGTGCGTCCTTGCGGTGATGATGTTCATGATGCGATCCCCCTGTTTCTGCCGCCTCATTGTTTCACGTGAAACAAATCTTCCTCTCTCTCCTTCCGCACGATCCAATGTTTCACGTGAAACAATGCAGTCGCGCGCCGCCGGAATGTTCCACGTGAAACATTCCGGCCCGGAAAAGGAAACGCAGCCTGATATCCAGAATTATACCATAAAGTATCCTTCCTTTTCAATTTTTCACACAAGGAGGCCGCCTATGCGTATCGCGCTCATCTCCGATGTGCACAGCAATATCGTCGCCCTGCAATCTGTCATGAAGGCCATCAAACAGCATTCGCCGGACATAATCCTCTCTCTGGGCGATCAGGTGAATCTCGGTCCCTGTCCCAAAGAGACGCTCGCGCTGCTGAAAGCCGAAGGCGTAACCTGCCTGCACGGCAATCATGAGCGATACATCCTCTCGGCGATGGCGGGCGATCCCGGATATGCCGGCGCGAACTTCGCCTCCCTGCGCTACAACGCATCGCTGCTCACGCCCGAGGAGATCACATTCCCCAAGGAGATGGAATTCGGCGGCGTGACATTCTGCCATGCGATGCCCGGGGACGACCGTTTCCCCGTTTTCGACCCGGCGCTCGCCCTGCCCAAGCTCCGCGAAATGCATTTCGAAAAACCCACGCACATCATCTGCGGCCACGGACATAACCCCACCCACATCCGCCATGGAAACGTGACGATCGACTCCATCGGCGCCGTCGGCTGTATGGACGACGGCGTGCCCGGCACGGCGCCGTATGCCATCCTGACGCTTGAACACGGGCAGGCGATGCTGCGCCCGTACTACGTCGCCTATGAGACGAGGCACATAAAGGAGATCTTCAAGGCAAGCGGCATGGCGGACTTCTGCCCCATCATGGCGCACATCAGCTGCATGCAGATGACCCACAATCAGGATTTCCTCGTACCCTTCGTCGAAAGGGCGCAGGCCATGAGCAAGGCGCGCGCAGAAACCCACATCAGCGAACAGACTTGGCGTGATATGGACGAAATATTTGCCTGGCCGGACGGGCGCAACACCACACAGTACTGGAAGAAATAAATCCTGAAAGCGCAGGCAACATGCCTGCGCTTTTAAGATGCACAACAAATACCTCTGCATTGCGTTGCCCATGCGGCAGGATTTCGACAATTTGCCCATTCGTTTGACACGAGATGCAAAGAGAAGTATAATATAAGCTGACTTTTTGTCGATCAGCAAAGACACAGGCGGCTTCCTGCGAAGCCGATGGACCCCGAGGAGGGCATAGAGTGAAACGACGCAGACTGCCTGCACGCACGCTGGATTCTTTCCGGCGCACGCCGCAGCGGCGATACGACCTGCCGGCGCAGGAGGAGACGCGCACAGAGCATGCGCAGCGCTTCCGCAAGCGCTATTTTGATATTCCCGCCATCCGACCCGGCGTCGACCGCACGCTGATGACGCTGCTGAGCGTGGTGATGCTGCTGACGATGTGCAACGCCAGCGCGCCGATGAGCGAGGTGCCCGATGTGCAGACGCGCTTTTCCCAATGGGCGCAGATTCAGAACGAAAAGACGGTCAAGATCCTCCCCGGCCCCACGCCCGAGCCGCAGAGCGAGCTGGCGCAGGCGCTCTCCTTTGATCAGGAAAGCCAGCAGGAGATCATCGATAAGGCGATGGCCACGCCCGATCCAAGCGTGACGCCGGAGCCGGAGAGCAAATTCAAGGAATACGCCCCGGGCGAGCTTTCCTATGAGACGGACAAGCTCAAGGTCTCCATTGAGCAGAAGAAGAAGGACGGCCTGACATACTTTGTCTGCGACATCAGGCTCAGCGACGTCAGCCAGTTCAAGACGGCGTTTGCCGGCGACGATTTCCGCAGCGGCATCTACGAGGCCGTCAGCGACATCGCAGGCCGACACTCCCCCGTGCTGGCGATCAATGCGGACTTCTGCCGCTATCACCGCGAGGGCGTCATCATCCGCAACGGCGAGGTGCTGCGCAGGCAGAACATCAAGAAGCACCACCTGCTCATCGTCGATGAAAACGGCAACCTCTCCGCGCAGACGGACCGCTCCGGCAAGCAGGGCCTGGTCGCCAACAAGCTCGAGCAGCAAAACACCTGGCAGACGTTCGAATTCGGCCCCGTGCTCGTGGAGAACGGCGAGGCTGCCGAGCTCCCGCTCAAGTCCTTCTACATCAACTGCAACGAGGGCTATTACGAGCCGCGCACGGCCATCGGCCAGATCGGCCCGCTGCATTACATCGTCATCGTCGTCGACGGCCGCCGCGACGGCTATTCCACCGGCGCGGATATGCCGCAGCTCCAGCAGCTCTTCCTGGACGAGGGCGTGGAGTTTGCCTTTAATCTCGACGGCGGCGGCTCCACGACGCTGTATTTCCTGGGCGAGGTCATCAATATGCCCTCCGGCGGCAAGCAGCGCTCCGTCAGCGACGTGATCATGTTCATGCCCAACGCGATGTAATTTATTAAAGTTACATTGGGCTGCCGCCCAAACCTGCTTGGGGATTTCATCCCCAAACCCCTTCTTCGCTTCGCGCATATTGATCGATTCTGTCTGAGAATAAAACAGCATTATGTTACAGTGTCCATTCGCTTATAAACAGAAAGGAACCCATCGCATGAAGAATCCCGCCAAGCCGCTGGCGCTGCTCCTGGCAGCGCTGCTGGTGTGCGCCATGGGCGCATGCGCACTCGCCGCGCCCGCCGTGCCCAAGAGCATCACCCTGGAAGAAACCACCTCCCACGATTGGGGCACGATCAGGCTGCAGATCGATCAGTGGCGTCACGAATTCAGCAAGCACGACCTGCGCTATTTTGTGGTCAACATCTTCGTGGACGACCCTGCGCAGATGCAGACCGCCTTCGCCGGAGAAGCCTACTCCAAGCGCAGCGTCGAGGCGACCAGCGACATCGCCGCCCGCCACGACGCTGTGCTGGCCATCAACGGCGACTATTACAACTACAAAGACGATTACGGCATGATCATCCGCAACGGCGTGCTCTATCGCGCCGCCGGCTCCACCCGCGATCACCTGCTCGTCTATGCCGACGGCACATTCGAGGGCCTGCCCGCTGCGGACTATGTCAAGGGCGAAGGCCAGAAGTACATCGATGCGGGCGTGGTGCAGAGCTTCGCCTTCGGGCCGCTGCTCGTCAGCGGCGGCGAGGCCACGCAGCTGCCGGAGAAATACATCATTTCCACTAACGACGATGCGCGCGAGCCGCGCACGGCGATCGGCCAGGTGGATCGGAATCATTACGTTGTCGTCGTTGCCGACGGCCGCCGCAGCGGCTGGAGCGAGAAGGGCATGACCCTGCAGGAACTCCAGCAGGTCTTCATCGAGCAGGGCTGCCGGATCGCCTATAACCTCGACGGCGGCGGAAGCTCAACCCTGGTTCTGGATGGCAAGAAGATCAATCAATCCAGCGGCTCGCGCGAGCGCGACGTCAGCGACATCGTCTACTTTGCAAAGTAATTCCACTCCCCCCTGCAACAGACATAAGGAGGAACGCCATGCGCAGATTTCTGATTCTCACGATGCTGCTTGTGCTGCTCCCCGTGTGCACGCTGGCGGCGGAGGGCGATCCGCTGCTGAGCGTTGACGATCTGCTCTCTCTGCAGGACAGCTACGACGCGTTTCTCGACGCGCTTGAAGAGCTGATCATCGAGCGCGGCCTGCTCTCCTCGGAGGAGCGCGAGGCATGGCGCGATGCGCAGATGGGCGACTTCTTCCAGAACGGCGGCTACGGCTCGATCCTGGCAAACTACATGCCCGGCGTGCTCAGCTATGTCCGCGAGGAAGAGACGCTGGTGCAGCTCTGTGCCAATATCGGTGGCGGCACGCTCTATGTCGATACCATGCGCCGCTACACCCCGCAGGACAGCTCCCTCTCCGGCCTGATGCTGACCATCAGCCTGAGCGACGAAAGCGGCGTTCCGATGGACGTGAGTTTTTCGCTCAGCTCCACCAGCGGCGTATTCCTCAAGTGGGACGCCATGACAGGCACATACGTCAGTGTCGGCGCGACAGCGCTGAGCGACGGCGAGACCATCGTATGGAGCGATCAGGCGCCGATCGAGGGCGCGAAAAATCCGACGATCCGCATTGCGATCACCGACGCGCAGACACAGGAGGAGATGCCCGGCGGCGAGCTGACGCTCACCGTCGACGGCGACGGCTACCGCGTGGCGGACGACGCGCTGGCCGCAGGCAAAAGCTGAATAAAGCAGCCGGGAAGATAGCTTCCCGGCTGCTTTTTGCTGGAGAGAAATATGGATATTCAATTTATTAAGTTAGGGATTCGGTTCTCCTCGCTCGGCGCTCGTCGGTCCGGTCGGCTCTGACGTGCCACTGGCACGTCATTCATTCCCGACCGATTCTCATCCCCAACTCTTTTATTCCAAAATAAAAAGACCCCCACAAGGGAGATCTTTTTATTTTGGCGGAGAGTTAGGCATCGCTCTCGCGCCTCGACGGCGCTCGGTCAGCTCGGCTCTGAGGGCCCACTGGGTCCTCATTCACTACCTCGCCAGTTCGAATCCCTAACTCTTTTATGCCAAATAAAAAACCCCCCATAAAGGGGGCATTTTTGTTTGGCGGAGAGTTAGGGATTCGAACCCTAGGAGGTTTTACCCTCACAGCATTTCGAGTGCTGCACCTTCAACCGCTCGGACAACTCTCCAGAAATATGGGCCTTCCAAAGAAGACCCATATATTATAAGGCAATTCGCTTCGTCCTGTCAAGCGCAATTACAGCTGCGCGGCCATCTCCACGATTTCCATCGAGCGGCGGATGAACTCCGTCATCTTCTCCGCCTCCAGCGGCTGACGGGAGAGCTCCGCCAGATCGACCAGCTGACGGGTCAGCAGCAGGCTGCGCTCGTCCTTTTCGCGCTCGGCGAGCTTGCGGATCGTCTTGCTGCGCGCGTTGAGCACGACGGAATACTTCGCCGGCATGCTGAACTCGCTGCGGCCATACAGACGGCCCATATCATTGAAGCGGCGGGTCTGTTCGTCCTCGATGAGCATCAGCGGGATAGCCTCGTTGGCCAGCGGCTTCACATTTACCTCAAGATCGTCCTTACCCGCAGCCTCGCGGATCAGGCCGGTCAGCATCTCGCTGTCGATATTCTCGGCTGCTTCGTCGCTGGTCAGGCTGTCCAGCTCCGCGTCCACGCGGCAGAAGCGGAACTTGCTCTCCGCGCCCGCGCTGTATTCCATGTAGGAGACGAAGTTCACGTCGATGGCATGCTCCATCACAGCGACGTCGATGCCGCGCTCGGTAAACAGTCGGATGGCCGCATCCTGACGCGCCGCGTCGGAGGTGTAGACCATCTTGTTTTCCAGTTTCTCCCCGTTGGCGCGCTTGTATTCCTCCAGGGTGAGCATCTTGCCTTCGGTGGTCTTGAAGAGCAGGCAGTCCTTCATGCGCTCGGCAAACTTCTCGTCGCGCATCACGCCGTACTTGATGAACGGATGGATGTCCGGCCAGAAGCCCTCGTACGCCTCGCGCTCGGTCTTGAACATGCCGGTCAGCTTGTCGGCCACCTTCTTGGTGATATGGCTGGAGATGCGTCGGACGTAGCCGTCGTTCTGCAGGAAGGAGCGGGAGACGTTGAGCGGGAAATCCGCGCAGTCGATCACGCCCTTGAGCAGCATCAGGAACTCCGGAATGACCTCCTTGATGTTGTCGGCAACGAAGACCTGACCGGAATAGAGCTTGATCTGGCCCTCGATGCCGCCGAACTGCTCCTTGAGCTTCGGGAAATAGAGAATACCCTTGAGCTTGAAGGGATAATCCACGTTCAGGTGAATCCAGAACAGCGGATCCTCATACTCGTGGAACACCTTGCGGTAGAACGCCTTGTAATCCTCGTCGGTGCAGTCCTGCGGGGCCTTGACGTAGAGCGGAGCCGCGTCGTTGATCGGGGTTTCGGCCTTCTCTTCGGTCTGCTCCTCCTCGCCCTCGCCGCTGACCTTCACATCCTCGTCCTTGATCTCCTTAAGGTAGATCGGATAGGCCATGAACGAGCAGTAGCGGTCAAGCACCTCGTGTACGCGCCAGTAGTTGAGGAATTCCTCCTCGGCATCGTTCACATAGAGGGTGATGGTGGTGCCGCGGGTGGTGCGGTCGCTTGCGGTCATGGTGAAGGCCATGCCGTCCTCGCTCTCCCAGCGAACAGCCTGCGCGCCCTCGCGGAAGGAGAGCGTATCGATGGTCACCTTGTCGGCGATCATGAACACGGAATAGAAGCCCAGACCAAAATGGCCGATGATGCCGCTGTTTTCCTTGTCCTCGTCCTTGGCGTATTCCTCAAGGAAGCTCTTTGCGCCGGAGAACGCCACCTGATTGATGTTTTTCTCCACTTCCTCCTGCGTCATGCCCACGCCATCGTCAATAACGCGCAGCACCTTCGCCGCCTTATCGACCTCCACGCGCACGCTGCAGCCCTCGGCCAGCCTGTAATCGACCATGCGCAGCTTGGTAATCGCGTCGCAGGCGTTGGAAATGACCTCGCGGATAAAGATGTCCTTGTCGGAATAGAGCCACTTCTTGATGATCGGCATGATATTCTGCGCGTCGATCGATACATTGCCCTGAATCGGATTCATATCGTAAACCTCCCATAAGCATCAGAAAAATCAGGTGAAATCCTGTAACAGAAGGTATTGTAGCGCGAATGTCAGGGAATGTCAATACAAAATTAGCACTCTCAGGTCGAGAGTGCTAATTTATTCCCCTGCGGTCAGTTCCGCTTATCAGGCGCTTCGCGCATGGGGTACGTTGGGGATTTCAGTCCGGGGAACTCGCATAGTCGCGCAAGCGCTCCTTGCGATTCCCGACGCTCCGCCTGCCTGTTTCGCCCACCGGGCGCGGCAGGCTACGGTCCCCCAAACCCCTTCTTCGCTTCGCGCCTTTATAAGATTTTTATTTCTTCTCCGCCTCACGCAGAGAGCCCGTGACCATCTTCGTCAGCGCGAAGAGCGCGATCACGTTGGGAATGACCATCAGATAATTGAACGCGTCCGTCAGCTCCCACACCAGATCATTGCTCATGACCGTGCCCAGGAAGATGAACACCAGCGCGATCAGCATATACACGCGCGTCGACTTCATCGCGTTCTTCTCGCCAAACAGCCAGACCGCGTTCACCTTGCCGAACAGATTCCAGCTCAGGATCGTCGAGAACGCGAAGAAGAACAGACACAGCGCCACGAAAATCGCGCCCACGCTGCTGCCGAATACCGTGCCGAACGCCGTCTGCGCCAGGTTCGCCTTGTTGATCGTCGTCTGCGCAGCCGCCGCGCCGCAGCTATGGAGCGGGCCGTCCGCGGTATACAGGGTCGAGATGATTACCAGCGCGTTGAGCGTCAGCACGACGAACGTATCGATGAACACGCCCGCCATCGCGACGACGCCCTGCTCGTGCGGATGGGCGACGTTCGCCTGCGCATGCGCGTGCGGCGTAGAACCCATGCCCGCCTCATTAGAGAACAGGCCGCGCTTGGCGCCCTGGCTGATGGCGCTCTTGAGCGCCGCGCCGAACGCACCGCCGATGATCGCCTGCGGCTGGAACGCATATTTGAAGATCATGCCGAACGTCGCCGGCAGATACGTGATGCGCGCAATGAGCACGATCACGCCGCCCACGAGAAAGACGCCCGCCATCATCGGCACCAGCTTCTCGCACACGGCCGCCAGACGCTGCTCGCCGCCCAGGAAGATGAAGCCGCAGATCACCACAAGGATCACGCCCATGATCCACGATGGGATGCCGAACGCGGTTTCAAACGTAGAGCCGATGGCATTGGTCTGCACCAGATTGCCCATGAAGCCCAGCGCCAGCACCGCACTGACCGCAAAGAACACCGCGAGGAACCGGCCGAAGCCGCCCCTGAACGCGGTCGTGATGTAATACACCGGGCCGCCGTAGATGTGGCCGTCGCGGATGACGCGGGTCTTCTGCGCCAGCGTCGCCTCGGCATAGATCGTCGCCATGCCGAAGAACGCGATCACCCACATCCAGAAGATCGCGCCCGGGCCGCCGGTCAGGATCGCGCCGGACGCGCCGACGATGTTGCCCGTGCCGACCTGCGCGGCAATCGCCGTGGCCAGGGCCTGGAAAGAGCTCATGCCGCTTTCCTGCCTGCCGCCCTTCAGGGACAGATTGCCAAAGACCCTGCCCATGCCCTCCTTGAAGCAGCGGATCTGGACAAAGCGGGTCTTGATCGAATACCATAGGCCGACCGCAACCAGCAGCACAACGAGCACATAGCTGGAAAGGTAGTTATTGAAATTGGCAACGACCGGATAAATCGCCGCCTCGAGAGACGCCATCATGTTTTCTGTTTCTCCTTCCCGTAAAACAAAAGAGCAGCCGAATTCATCAGCTGCCCCGGAAAAGAAAGCACACAGAACGCCAAGACGCATGTCTTCGCGCTCCTTCTCTGTCCTTTTACCTGAGAGATTCGTCCGGACCTGATCAGCATCGGGCCGGATTTGCACCTTCGGTACCTCACTGAAGAGGCTTCTCCAGAGCTACATCCATTCTTAGTCCCTGTCCGCCATGCGGACGCCTGAGAGTTTTACTCCTTCGGCAGGCTTTCGCCGCTTTCCTAAGAACTTCTATTGCAGTATATGGAATTGCACGGTTATCACCATATCATGTCCATATCCGTTTGTCAATCGATGATATAAAGAAAACGTTCGGTAATTTATCCGAACGTTTCATACTATTCTGAAATTAAACCTGCGCGAAGCGAAGAAGGGAGTTTGAGGGGCGATGCCCCTCAAGCGGGTTTGGGCGGCAGCCCAACGTATCCTTAGGTGCACTTAATGCAAACCCATTTGAAATCAGTATCAGTAAGAATATAATCAATGGGTAATGGTATTGATGAAGTGCGTCTCCGTCTTGGAATACATGATGCGCTGCGCATGATACAGGCCATAGTAGCCCGAGAGCATGTAGCTCACCGCGACGGTCGTCAGGTAATACGGCATGCCGGCAAAGCCGAAGAGCTCAAAGGAGATCAGCAGAGACGTGATCGGGCAGTTGGTCACGCCGCAGAACACGCCAATCATACCCATCGCCGCCGCCAGCGACACATCAAACCCGAACGCCGGCGCAAGCACGCAGCCCAGCGCCGCGCCGATGGTCAGCGACGGCACGATCTCGCCGCCCTTGAAGCCCGCGCCGATGGTCAGCGCGGTGAATATCATCTTGAGCAGGAAGGCAAACGGCTCCGTCTCCCCCTCATGGAAGATGTGCTCGATGATGCCCATGCCGCTGCCCAGATACATGTCGCTGCCAAGCAATCCGCACAGCACCAGGATCATACAGCCGGAGGCGAAGATCTTCACATACGCGTTCCTCAGATGATGCGCCAGCAGATGCTCCACCTGATGCATGATCATGCAGAACACGATACTGCACACGCCAAAGAGCGCGCCCATGAGCACCGTCTTAAAGAACAGCGCCGCAGCAAACTCCGGCACGGCAGCAACCGGGAAGACCTCCGGCGGCATCCGCAAAAATTCCGCCACGAAATGCGCGATCATCGACGCCGTGACGCAGGGCACCAGCGCGCTGTAATGCATGATGCCGACGCTGATGACCTCCAGAGAGAAGATCGTCGCCGCCAGCGGCGTGCCAAAAAGCGCCGAGAAGCCCGCGCTCATGCCGCACATGACGATGATGTGCTGGTCGTTCTGGTTGAGCCTAAACTTCTTGCCCATCCTGTTGGCGATGCTGCCGCCGAGCTGGATCGCCGCGCCCTCGCGTCCGGCGGAGCCGCCGAACAGATGCGTGATCACCGTGGTAATGAAGATCAGCGGCGCCATGCGGAAGGGAATGCCCGTGGAGGAATGGATCGAGGCGATGACCATGTTCGTGCCGCGGTCGTCCTGATCCTTGAAATAGCGATACAGGAAAACAATCAGCAATCCCGCAAACGGCAGGCCGAGGATGATCATGGGATGCGCCGCGCGGAAATTGTTGACCGCGATGAGCGTATGGCCGAATGCCGACGCAATGGCGCCGACGATCACGCCGACCAGAGAGGCGATCGCCAGCCACTTGATGAGCACCTTCGAGGAGAAGACGCTCGAGGTGACGTAGTGCTTGGCAATGGCTTTGGATTTTTCAGTAATCAGCATGGAAGACCTCTTGCTTTTCATATGTATGTAAAATAAACAACAGCGCTATTATAGCCCCGCGCGGCAAAAAAAGGAATGGCTAAATCGCACAAATCCGCGTCAGGCTTTCAGCTTTTTCAGGCTCATCACAGACGGAATCACCGCAATGAGCGCGCAGAGCGTGACCATCGCGCTTACGCCGAAGCGATCCACGATCGCGCCCGCGCACATCAGGCTGATCACGCCGGAGAAGCTGGAAAACACCGCGTCGGAGAGATTATGGCCCAGATTGCGCAGGTCCTCGCTGACGAACCGCTCCGTCACCTCGCGCATCGTCACCAGCAGCACACCGTAGGCCACATTGTAAAAGAAGCTGCCGGCAAAGATCATCGCAGGCGACGCGGCAAAGCGCACCAGCAGAATCGTCGTCAGCGGCAAAAACGCCATCGCCATAAAGCGAATGCGCAGCGAGAGCAGCGCAAGCAGTCCCGCCATCGCAATAAAGGGCACCTGCGTCAGCGCGCTGACGAACGAATCCAATCCGACATGCGACACGTCGCCGCCCACGTTTTCCAGCAGGACGATCTTCAGGTTATTGACCGGCGCAATCGCCAGGCCGATCAGAAACAGCAGCACGATCAACCGGCGATACGGCGCGCTGGCAAAGAGCCGCTTCACGTCCTTCGCGCTCAGGTGCGTCTGCGGAGCGGCGAGCGAATGCGCATCCGGCGCCGCGGCGGCGCACAGGAGCATCAGCAGCATGAATCCCGTCGCGCACACAGGCATGACCCGATAGCCGAAGCAGCTGATGAGCCTGCCCATGCCCGCGCAGATCACCGCATAAAACAGCGACGGCATGCTGCGGATTTTGCCGTATATCCCCTGATCGTGGTCATAATGGGAGAGCACCCACGCATCGACATTCGCGCCCTGCGGCTGGAAAAAGAAGCCCAGCAGTGGATAGCACACAGAGAGAACCGGCACGTTTCCGGCATGGAAATAGATGATCAGCGTGAGCGCATAGACCACAAGCATGCAGGGAATGAACACGCGCTTGTTGGTCTGATATCGGTCGCACATGCCGCCGAAGATCACCGAGCCCATGAACGCGCACATAAGAAAACCCGACAGCAGCAGGCTGACGGTCGTATTGCTCACGCCGCAGCTGAGCATATAGGCCGAGGCAAAGGCGATAAACGAGGCATGGAAACCCCAGAACATGATTTCCAGAGCGGAAAAGAGCGCAAAAAACTTTCGATTCATATGATCCTTTTTTCTTCCTTCGCTGATGAATTGATGAGCGTTGATTTTATTCTTCTGTAAACGCCGTTTTCCTTCCTGTTTTTTCAGGCAAAGAAAGAAAACTGAAAAAGCCGGACTGACATGCAGTCCGGCTTTTGATCGCTATTCGCACTGCCTATACAGCGCACCCCTGTTTCTGCTTGATAAATTGGAATTGGTCAATCCGTTTTTTCAAATGAAACAAACTCAATTTGAAGATGGTTTTTCTTGTGTCGGGAAATAGAAAGCATCAGTTCGTAATTCTCTATTGTGCCATCCTCATTTACACATTGGAATTTCATTACCCCTTCCCCCTCCGATAAAGCAATTATGTGGAATTCTGAAACAGTTTCAGTTTCAACATCATAATCGCTTGCATAGCACTCAGCGGTCTGCGTAATTGACCATTTTTTGCTATTGTTATCATTATTCAAATCTAATACTAGTGAACCACCATCACCACACATTGCTGAGTAATTCTCACCATCAACTTCAAATGTTTTTGGCTTATATGGCTGATGAAGGACAAGCGCCGCTACAGCAACGATGACAATTAATGCAATGACCCAAATTATAGATAATTTCTTTTTCATAGGCATAACCCCTTTATCAAATTCAAGTTTACCGGCCTGTTTATTCACATACTATCACACGAAAGTCAATACCACAAGAACAGTCACAGCAGATTTGCCTGCCGTGACTGTCAGCTGTTTGAAAAAACCCCACCGGTCTCCCGGCGGGGCTTTGTGTGTTATTTTTCGTCCTTCTCGGCCTTGTCGCCCACGGGATTCTCCCTCAGGCGAACCTCGAGCACGCGGCGGTGCGCCGCGCGGGTCACCTCGCCGTCGTAGCGGTCGATGGTGAACTTATCGCCGACCTTGGGCAGGCGGCTGGTCGCCTCCTGCACCAGACCGCTGACGGTCATGGAGGAAATCTCCTCGTCCTCGGGGATGGAGAGCTCCTCATACAGGTCCGCAACGCTCGCCGAGCCGGCAACCAGCCAGCTGCCGTCCGCCTGCTGTCGGAATTCCTCGATCGCCTCGTCGTGCTCATCCCAGATTTCGCCGACAAGCTCCTCGATGATATCCTCCAGCGTCACGATGCCGGACGTGCCGCCGTATTCATCGACGACGACGGCCAGATGATGCTGCTCCTCCTTGAGCTGGCGAAGCAGCTCGGAGATCTGCGTAGTCTTGGTGGTATACATCGCCGCGCCGAGAATCTTGGAGATGTCCGTCTGCTTCTTGCGCAGGGCGGCATGGAAGTCCTTCTCGTGGATGACGCCGATGATGTTGTCTATGGTTTCATGGTAGACGGGCAGGCGGGAATAGCCGCTCGTTTCAAACGTCAGCGCCAGCTCCTCCATCGTGTCCTCGTCCGAGACGGCGACCACGTCCACGCGCGGGGTCAGAATCTGGCCAACCTCCACGTCGTCAAACTCGATCGCGCTGCGGATGAGCTCGCTCTCGTGATCGGTGAGCTCGCCGTCGCTCTCCGCCTCGCCGACCATCGTCAGCAGCTCCGCGTCGGTGACAACGTCGATCTCGCCGCCGCCGAAGAAGCGGGAGATGAGCTTCTTCCACGCGCCAAACAGGAAATTCAGCGGCGTGAAGAGCACAATGAGCAGATTCAGCACCGGGGCGCTGAAGATCGCGAACTTCTCGGGCATCTCCTTGGCCAGGCTCTTGGGCGTGATCTCGCCGAAGATGAGCACGACGATCGTGATCACCGCCGTGGATACCGTCGGGCCGTAGCTTCCGCCGAGCAGGCGGGTAAACAGAACCGTGCCCAGAGAGGACATGGTGATATTGACAATGTTGTTGCCGATGAGGATCGTGGACAGGAGGCTGTCATAGCGCTTGGACAGCGCAAGCACCTTCCTGGCCTGAGCGTCACCGGATTCGGCGCGGCTCTTGAGGCGGATCTGATTCAGCGAGGAATACGCGGTTTCGGACGCGGAGAAAAAGGCCGACATAAAGACCAGAATCACCAGCGTAACCAGCATAACCGTACTACTGCCATCGTCCATGGGGAAACTTTCAACTCTGCTTTCTGTGTGGATTCTGATATCCTGCGGATCTTTCCGCAGAAATATCATTGGTATATCATACCATGTTTTGTTCCGATTTGCAACAAAGCCAAAGGATCTTCACGTCTGACCCGGACGCTTTCTTCTTCGAGCAGAGCCTCTGACACAGGGGATACGTTGGGCTGCAATTGATAAACCCTCAAACCTATACAATAACCGTCCGGGGAACTCGCATAGTCGCGATGTTCCATCGCTCCTTGCGATTCCCGACGTTCCGCCTGCCTGTTTCGGTCCAGGAACAGTAATGGTCGCGCAAGCGCTCCCTTACAGTTCCGATCTCCATCTCGCTGTTTCGCCCACTGGGCGCGCGAGATTCCGATCCCACTGGGCGCGGCAGGCTCCAGTCCCCTTCTTCGCTTCGCGGCGGTTTTAAGTGATTACCAAAGGGGATTTTCAAGGCTCCCCCGGCTGGCAAACGGGCCCGGCGCGACGCCCATGCCCCTGTGATCGCCGAAGTAATCCCGATCGAACGTGATCGCGGTGCCGTCCGCGCTTTCAAAGCGCTGATCCGGCTCAAAGGCATGGCCCAGCGTATCGCTGTCGATCATGGAGCAGGCAAATCCGTCGATAAAGTCAAAGAGATTGGTCTTCATATACGGCTTGCCGTCTCTCTGGCAAAGCTCCATCTCCACCTTGGCGTCCTCGCAGACGATATTGTGCTTTTCCTTTGCCCATGCCTTCGCGCCGGAGAGATACGCGTTGCCGCCTGCCCATACCGGCAGATGGCTGAAGTGGTACTTCTCCAGCTTGCCCATATCCGGGCGCGCGACGTCCAGATCGAACCAGCTGATCCATTCCTCATAGGTCGGATATTCGTCAAAGCACCACGTGCCGCTCAGACGCTCGTGCTCCCTCGGTGCGCCGCGTACGACCGGCGCATCCGCCGGCCAGCCCTGCACGAAGATATTATTATAGAAGCGGTCGTCGCCGTGCAGGATCGTCATGAAGCCGGCGACCTCCGTCCTGTGGCGGATATGATAGGGCGTATAGCGCCAGGTCGTGCCGTCGCCCACGAACGTCAGCGGGCCCATCATCAGATTATGCACCAGCGCGACGCCCTGCGTCGCCAGGCGCACGGACGCCTTGGAGAGCATGATGTTGTTGTCGATGAGCGTCGGACCATGGCTGACCTCGATGAATATATCCTGGCTCTCCATGCCGCCCTCGGCCCATGTGCAACAGTCCGGACGGTGGTTGTCGTGCAGCAGGTTCTGCGTGATGCGCGTGCCCTGCGCCTCCCAGTCGCACCAGATGCCCATCGTGCTGTGATGGATATGGTTGCGGCGGAAGAGCACGTCGATGGCGGCATGCAGCTTGATGCCGGCGATCTCCGCGCCGCCGAGCTCCTGCATGTTGTTGATGTGGTGAATGTGGTTGTCCTCGATCACCGAGAACACGCAGCCCATGCGGCCGACGATGCCCGTCTGCTCGCAGTGATGGATGTGGCAGCGGCGCACGATATGCGAGCCGACCTTCTCCTTGAGCCAGCCGTGATACTGGCCGCGGCAGACCGCGTCGCGCTCCATCTGCGTCGGACTCTTGACATGCTTGGTCGTAAAGTAGTGGTCGTTCTCCTCGTCGTAGTACTTGCCCAGCGAGATGCCGTTGCACTTGCTGTTGGAAATATCGCAGTCCTCGATGATCCAGCCCTTGCTCCAGTGCGGGCCGACCATGCCATCCTGGAAGGCGGCGGGCGGAGACCACGTGGTCGCAGCCTTTTCAACCTTGAATCCACTCAGCGTGATATAGCCCCTGCCCGTCTCGCTCGGGAAGAAGCAGCGGCGGCGGACGTTGATCTCGGTCTTCTGCGTATTGGGATCAATATTCTGGAAGTTGGCGTAGATCAGCGTCGAGCCGCTTTCCTGCACAGCAAACCACTTGTACACGGAATACTCCGGCTCCCAGGACGGCTTGTACACCTCGCCCTCGATGCACTCCTCAAGGCTTTCCGCCTCATAGAGCATCCTGTCGTTCAGATAGACCGCGCCGCTGTGGCGCACGGACGGCGCAAAGTACCAATCGCCGAAGACCTCGGTGGTATAGGGATTGTAATCGCCGAAGATGCCGTTGTCCACGCGGATCGTCCACAGGCCATTTTCCTGCTTCTGCCAGCCGGTGACGACCTCTGCGCCGGTGATCACCGCGCCCAGCGGCACCTCGGAGCGATAGATGATCCGGTTTTCCTCCGTGCCGCCGTGCTTCGGATTCACGTATTCGCGGTAAACGCCCGGCGCGACGACAACCTCATCGCCCGGCAGCGCCACGGCCGCCGCATCGCTGATCCAGCGGAAGGGACGCTCTTTGCTTCCGTTTCCCTCGCGGGGCGCATGCTGATTGACGTAGTAAATCATGGCTATTCCTCCTTTACAGCCTCTTCATCACCGGGATAATATCCAGCGGCGCAGGCACGGTGACCCATCTGCCGCCCTCGAGGATTTCGTTTGTATCGATGTTGAGCCACTTTCCCTCGGGCAGATAGACGTCCATCTCGCTCACGCCCGACTGCATCACCGGCGCGACGAGATAATCCGGGCCGAACATATACTGCGTCTCGATCTCCCAGCAATTCTTGTCCTGCGGAAAATCATAGAACATGGGCCGCATCACCGGCGCGCCTGTCTCATGCGTGTGTTCCATCTGCGCGCGGATATAGGGACGCAGGCTTTCGCGCAGCGCCATGTACTTTTTGCAGATCTCGTAAACTTCCTCGCCGTAGCTCCAGACCTCGTTGTCCGCGCCGGAGACGCACATGCCGCCGCCATGGTCGCTCATCGGCGGACGGTCGTGCGGCTCGCGGTCGCCGTGCAGGCGCATCACCGGGCAGAAACAGCCCCAGGCAAACCAGCGGGCAAAGAGCTCGCGGAAGGCCGGGTCGTTCGGGTTGCCGCCGTGGAAGCCGCCGATATCCGTCGTCCACCACGGGATGCCCGCCATGCCCATATTCAGGCCCGCGGCGAGCTGATTGCGGAAGCTGCCAAAGCTGGAGGCGATATCGCCGCTCCACACCAGCGCGCCATAGCGCGCAGAGCCCGCCCACGCGCAGCGCAGCAGATTGACGATCTTCTCGTTGCCCTCGGCGCGCATGCCGTCGTAGAAGCCCTTGGCATACATCACCGGATAGAGATTGCCAACCTGCAGATTGCTGCCCAGGAAGTAGCGGTAGTTGTCAAAGTCATAGACGCTGTATTCCGGCTCGGCCTCGTCCAGCCAGAAGAGCTTCACGCCCTTGTCGTAGTAGTTGCGCTTGGCCGTCTGCCAGACGTACTCGCGGCTCTCCGGGTTCGTCGCATCGAAGAACGTGCAGTTGCCCAGGAATTCCATCGTCGTCTTCACGCCACGCTCGCTGTGCACCAGCAATCCCCGATCCCACATCGGCTGGAAGTTTTCGCTCAGCCTGTCGACCGTCGGCCAGACGGAAACCATCAGCGCGATGCCCATCTCATCGAGCTCGCGGATCATCGCCTCCGGGTCCGGCCAGTATTCCAGATCAAACTTCCAGTCGCCCTGCAGCGGCCAGTGGAAGAAGTCCACGACGATCACGTCGATGGGCAGATTTCTGCGCTTGTATTCGCGCGCGACATGAAGCAGCTCGTCCTGCGTCAGATACCTCAGCTTGCACTGCCAGAAGCCCATGCCGTATTCCGGCATCATCGGCGGCAGGCCTGTCGCCTTCATATAGGCTTCGTGGATCTGCGCGGGCGTATCGCCGCTCGTGATCCAGTAATCCAGCCCCTTGGTGGCGTGCGCCTTCCAGACGGTCATGTTCTTGCCGAAGGTCACCTCGCCGATCGCCGGATTATTCCACAAAAAGCCGTATCCCTTGCTGGAGATCACAAACGGCACGCTCGCCTGTGAATTGCGGTGCGCCAGTTCCAGCGTGCAGCCCTTCACGTCCAGGCAGTCCTGCTGATACTGGCCCATGCCGAAGAGCTTTTCGTTTCGGTCGGATTCAAAGCGCGCCGTCAGCTTGTAATCGCCGCCTCTCAGGCCTTTGAATTCGCGGCCCTCGATCTCCAGCGCGGAGCAGTCCTCGCTGGTCACGTCGCGGCGGTTGCGCGCGAATTCCTCCAGCAGCACGTCTCCCTTCTGGTTATAGAAGATCAGCTTGCCGCCCCTGGTGATCTCGGCGCGGATGCGGCCATTACAGATAGAAGCCGTTTCGCCGCCAATCGTGATTTCCGCCTTGCCTTCCGGCTTTTCAAGCAGCGCGCCGTCGCGCCCCTCCAGCTCGCAGCCATACTGCACCGCACGCACGCGCAGCGCGTTTTCGCCCCATGCTTCCACGCACAGCGTCTCCCCGGCAAACCGGCGGATCAGCCTGCCTGCATCGTCGATCCTGAACATGCTATCATCCTTTCCATCTGTCGGCGGCTGTCATGCACAGCGCTATTTTATTGGTCGTTATTACTTTTATTATACTGCATGCATGCATCACGCGTACAGGTCTTTTCCTTTAATATTTCATACATCGCTCAGCCTGTTTCAGACCTGCATGCCCGTTATCTAACAGCCTTCTATTTACATCAGCGCATACATACCCTATAATATGGCTATCAGTTTGCAGAGACAAACTGAAATGAAAGGAGAGAACAAGACATGAAAAGACTCGTTTCTCTGGTTCTTTGCCTGTGCATGATGGCGACCATGTTCGTCGCCCCGGCGTATGCCGCCGGCTTCACCGCGGGCACCTATACCGCCGCTGCGAAGGGCATGAACGGCGACGTCACCGTTGAGGTGACCTTCGCCGAGGATGCGATTGCGGGCGTGAAGGTCGTTTCCCACAGCGAGACCCCGGGCCTGTCCGATCCGGCGATCGCGGGCATTCCGGCGGCGATCGTGGATGCCCAGTCTCTGGCTGTGGATACCGTGACCGGCGCGACCATCACCAGCAAGGCCATCCTGGCCGCCGTGGAAGATGCGGCTGCGCAGGCCGGCGCGGACGTTGCCGCGCTGAAGGCTGTCGCCGCTGCGGATGATGCTGCCGAGAAGGCCGAATCCGAGCAGACCGCTGACGTGGTCGTGGTCGGCGCGGGCATCGCGGGCCTGAGCGCTGCGCTGGCCGCGAAGAACGCCGGCGCGGACGTCATCCTCATCGACAAGATGGCGGCCATCGGCGGCACCACGCTGCTGGCGGGCGGCATCCTGGTGAGCGTGGACTCCGAGCTCTTTGCCCAGAATCGTCTGGAGAGCGACAGCCTCGAGGCGATGATGGCCTACTGGAAGGACCGTCAGGCCAAGAGCGGCGTGGAGAGCGGCTACCCGGATTGGGCGCGCCTGGAGAGCGTGCTCGCCGAAACCGGCAAGACCGTCGATTGGCTCGTTGCCAACGACGTGCAGTTTGATACCGTGCCGTATGCGGCTTCCTCCGCCTATCCGATGGCGCTGGCCAACGGCGGCGGCGCGGGCCTGATCGCGATGCTGCAGGCGTCCGTGGAGAGCCGCGGCGTGAAGCTGATCACCGAGTGCAAGGCGACCGAGCTGGTCACCAACGACGCCGGCGCGGTTGTGGGCGTGAAGGCCGAGACCGCCGATGAGGTCATCACCTTCAAGGCGGACTCCGTCGTGCTGGCGACCGGCGGCATCTCCCAGAATGAGGAACTCGTCGCCAAGTACAGCCCGAAGCTCCATCGCGCGGGCCTGGTGCCCACCAGCGCCGTGAGCCATACCGGCGACGGCTTCCTGATGGCGCTGGAGGTTGGCGCCGGCACGTTTGACGTGTTCGCCACCCCGCTGTTCAACATCACCTTCGATCCGGCGCTGAGCGACAGCACCGGCCTGACCATCTACAGCCAGCTGGGTGTGAACGCCAACGGCGTGCGCTTTGGCAACGAGGCCGCCGCCGCCGGCTGGGACACCATGGACCACACCGCCTCCGACATGATCCAGGACGCCAACGCGCCCTTCTGGTACATCTATGACACTGCGGACGAAGCCATCACCGCCGTGCTCGAGGCCGGCGTGGCCGAGGGCGTCGTGGTCAAGGGCGAGACCATCGCCGATCTGGCGCGCGAGATGCACGTCTACACCGCCGCGCTCGAGCAGACCTATGCGGATTACAGCGCCATGGTCGCCGCGGGCGAGGATACTGCGTTCGGCAAGCCGGCCGCGTTCCTCATGCCGCTTGACAAGGCGCCGTACTACGCGGTGAAGGTCTATCCGACGACGTTCGGCTCTGCCGGCGGCGTGACCACCACCGAAGAGGGCCGCGTAACCCGTCAGGACGGCACCGTGATCGAGGGCCTGTATGCTGCGGGCGAGATGAGCAACCGTTACTTCTACAACGAGAACTACATCCTCGCCGCTTCCCTGGGCCTGTACAGCACGATGGGCCGCCGCGCAGGCACCGCCGCTGCGCAGGACGCTGCCGCGAAGTAATTCTATCTAAAAAGACCTTGAAGGAGCAATCCTTCAAGGTCTTTTTTATGTCCGTTATGTCAGCAGATGCTCGCTGAATACGAGCGTGAAGCAGGTTCCCTCGCCCGGCCTGCTGCTGCAGGTCATCTCGATATCATGGCGCAGGGCGATCTCACGGGCAATCGGCAGGCCCAGGCCCGTGCCGCCGCGGTTGACGCCGGAGTGCTTGTGGAAATAGCGGTCAAAAATATGCTCAAGCGCTTCCTCATCGATGCCGCATCCATGATCGATGACGGACACCTCGCAGGCGCCATGCTTTCTCCTGACGGCAATCTGCACGGCCCCGCCTTCCCCGGAAAACTTGATCGCGTTGTCCAGCAGGATGATCATCAGCTGGCGCAGTCTGCCGTAATCGCCCAGAACAGCAAACGGCGCTGCCTCATCCAGCCGGATCTCGATCCGCTTTTCCTCTGCCTTCTGGCGCATGAAGCGAACCGTATCCGCAAGTACATCCATGAGATTGATGATCTCCATCTCGATTTTGAACTGCGTATTCTGCAGGCGGGTCAGCTCCAGCAGATCGTTCACCAGCCGCTGCAGATGATGGGCGTCTGCATGCAGCTGATCATAGTACTGCCGCCTCTGCGCCGGATCTTCGATGATGCCCTCGCGCAGCAGCTCGATGGACCCCCTGAGCACGGAGATCGGCGTGCGCAGCTCATGCGAGATATCGGAGAAGAAGTCCTGGCGCAGCTGCTCAAAATGGCTGCGTTCCTTTTCTGCCTCGTCCAGCTTCTTAGCCAGCATGTCGATCTGCGCGGCAAGCACGCCGATTTCATCGTTTTGCACGACACGGGTTTTCACGCTGTAATCGCCGCGCGCCATCTGCGTCGCCGCGTCCATCATCCGATGCAGCGGCGTCACAAAGCGGCGCGAAAGAAAGAAGGACGCAGCGATGGCGATCACCAGGGCAATGGCCAGACAGGCGGTGAGCAGATAGAAGGCGTCCTGCAGCGTATGGCTGATATTGTTGATATTCGCGCTGAGCACAAGCGCAAGCTGAACCCCGCCCGCTTCATCGAGAACGGGCACGCAGACGATCATGTCGCCCGCATGAAAAGGATTGAGCGAAAAACCGGCGCTGCTCATTTCGCCCGTCTCAAATACGCACATTGCGAGCGGCAGCACCTGCTGATCCAGCGGCTTTTCGGGCAGCTGCATCTCGCCGAGAACGACATGATTTCCCTGCGCGTCCAGCAGATACAGGTCGCTCATCGTCGCGTCGCCGATGAAACGCATATACGACTTGAATCCGCCGCCGCTGCAGCTGCCTTCATTGTAATTGGCTGTGAAATGCGCAATGGTATCCGCGATCGAAACCGCATGGGCGCACAGATCCCGCCGGGTGACGTCTGCCGTATGCCGGGCAAACATCGCAGAAAACAGCACGCCCACCGTCAGCGCAAAGAGAATCAGCGCCAGCGCAAAATACTGCGTCAGCCTGCGCGCAATCTTATTCTTCATCCTCAATGACCTCGAATTTATATCCCATGCCCCAGATGGTCCTGATCTGCCAGTGCGGATGGTCATAGGCGTCTAGCTTCACGCGCAGGCGCTTGACATGGCTGTCCACCGTCCGGCTGTCGCCGTAGTAATCGTATCCCCACAGAAGGCTCAGCAGCATTTCCCGGGAAAAGAGCTTGCCGCAGCTCTCGGCCAGCGTATAGAGGATCTCCAGCTCCTTCTTCGTGAGCGAAACAGGATGCCCGTCAATCGTCACCAGCGCATCGGCCATATGGATGGACAGATTATCAAAGACCAGCGGCGCATTGGCCGGGCTTTGCCCCGGCGCGCGCTCGATCCGCCTAAGGATCGCGCGGATGCGGGCCATCACCTCTTCGCCGGAAAACGGCTTGACGATGTAATCATCCGCGCCGATATCCAGCCCCATGACCCGCTCAAAATCCTCGCCGCGCGCGGTGATCATGATGATGGGGACATTGGATGTGCGCCTGATTTCCCTGCACAGGGCAAAGCCGTCCATATACGGCATCATCACGTCCAGCAGGATCACGGCAAACGTCTCCTTGTGAAAAAACTCCAGCGCCTGCCTGCCGTCATACGCTACGACGGGCTCAAAGCCATGCCTTTTCACAAACTCGCTGATGATCTTCGTGATCTGCACATTGTCGTCCGCAATCAGAATTCTTTCCATATCCGTCTCCCATACATAAGGATGTTTTGATTATAACATAGCCGTTTAAAAAGCCATACAAAAGGGCGGAAAAAGACAAGAAAAAGTCACAATTACTTGTTATTCTCTTAACAAAGGTACGCCCAGCAGGCGTTTTTCCTGTTTTAGGGCTTCCTGATGACAAAAGTCTGAACCGAAATGTATGGAGGAGATTGACAATGATGGAAAACACTACCCGCCGCGACTTCCTCAGGAACACCCTGAAGCTCGGCGCCGGCATGGCCGCGCTGTCCGCGCTGTCCCCGGTGATGGCCATTGCTGAAGAAGAGGAGAAGGTTCCCTTCGCCTGGAAGCCGAACGCTGCTCCCTGCAAGCTGATCGAAGAGCTCGAGCCGGCCGCTGAGGGCGTGCGCAGCTTCAAGTTCAACACCGACGGCCGCTCCTGCTCCAAGAGCGTGACCTTTGATATCGTCGGCAAGGAAGAGTACGTCAAGAACATCAAGTACGAAGGCGGCTGCAACGGCGGCACCCAGGGCATCGGCGCGATGTGCGAAGGCCGTCCGGCTTCCGAAGTGATGCCGATCATGATGGGCATCGTCTGCCGCAACAAGGCTTCCGGTTCTTCCTGCGCGCATCAGCTCGCCCTGGGCCTGCAGCAGGCTCTGATGATCGTTCGCGGCACTCCCTGCCCGGGCTGCGAAGCCGGCACCTGCGCGAACGCGTAAGTAATTCCCCTGATTGCCATATAACCGTAAGCAAATCAATACGAAATAAGGAGATTTACTGATATGTCTAAGAAGATTATGAGCATCGTGCTGGCGCTGGTGCTGGTTCTGTTCTCCGCTGTGGCTTTTGCGGATACCTTCGAGGGTATCGGCGAGGGCTTCAAGCCCCTGCAGGTGAAGGTTGACGTCACCGACGGCAAGATCACCGCCATCGACATGATCGTCAACGACGAGACCCCGGAAATCGGCGGCGTCGCCATCGAGACCCTGACCAAGCAGATCATCGAAGGCCAGACCCTGGCTGTGGATACCATTTCCCAGGCGACCTACACCTCCGTCGGCTTCACCGCCGCCGTGGCTGACGCCGTGACCAAGGCCGGTCTGGATCCGGCTGCCATGGGCTGGGAAGACAAGTCCGTCGTCATCCTGCCGGCCTGCATGCGCATCAAGGAAAAGCTCCTGAAGAACAACTTCCACTACTTCAACTACACCACCGCCAATGTCTGCTCCGAGTACATCGCCTTTGCGATCTATGAGCCGGACATGACCGTTTGGGACGTGCGCGTTTATGGCGGCTGCCACGGCACTGCCGATGCGTTCGGCGCGCTGTGCAAGGGTCTGACCGTTGACGAGTGCATCGAGCGTCTGGGCGGCATCCAGTGCTCCGGCAGCGCCACCGGCGTGGACTCCTGCCCGGATCAGGTTGCTCAGGCTCTGGCCGCTGCCAAGGGCATGATCACCGGCACCCTGTGCGACGGCTGCACTGTCGTTCACTAATCATCGCCTCTCCTCATGCTGTCCGGAGCAAGCGGACAGCAGCTTTCTCACAAAGGAAGATGCCGGGCTTATGCCCGGCATTTTCTTTTTGTCATACAAAAATCCCCTGAAGGTTTGCCCTTCAGGGGATTGAATATTGGATTGGATATGATTCCCACTCGCAATTTCTTTACATCCACTTGATCGCATTGTAGCAGCAGATCAGGAAAATCACGACGAGCAGACCGGAAAACAGCTTGTCCGTCGTTTCGGCAGACAGCTTTCTGTGCAGCTTCGCGGAGACAAAGCCGCCGATTGCGCCCGCGGCGACCATCGCCAGCAGGACAGGCACCTCAAACGCAGGCACGCTGCCCGTCGCAAGGCTTACGATCAGGCTCATGACCTGGCTCATCAGGATGATCAGGATGGAATTGACCGCCGCCTGCTTGGTGCCCATGGAGAAGAAATAATACAGCACCGCCAGATTCATCGGGCCGCCGCCGATGCCCAGGAACGACGAGCACATGCCCAGCAGCAGGCCGATCACCACGGCGACAGACGCGCTGTGCACGTCCTTGGTGCGGATGCGCGCCTTGTTGCGGACGTAGGCCAGCGTGCCCAGCACCATCAGGCCCAGCACGATCGCCTGAATCATGCCCACCAGCTGATCCGCGCCCACAGCCTGCTTGATCATTTCAAACAGGCGCTTGCCCAGCACGCCGCCCACAGCCGCGCCCAGGCCCAGCGGAATGCTGCGCTTTGCATCCAGCTCCTTGGTCTTGCGGTTCTTGTATACCGAGATCAGCGACATGGCCAGCACGGTCAGTCCCGAAAGGAACGACACCGTCGATACGCTCATGATGCCCGTTGCATCCAGCAGCGGCTTGATCACCACGCCGCCGCCAATGCCGCAGATACCGCCGATCGTGCTCGCGCAAAGGCACACAACAAACACAAACAGAATCATCATTTTTGATTTCCTCCGTACCTTCCGATGCAGGCTTTATCTCCTGCTGCGAATATGCTATAATAGGATTATACTACGCTTTCTGCCAAAGGAGAAGACGCTATGCCGCCGATCACCGTGATGGTCAAGCCCGTATCCGGCGCGTGCAATATGCGCTGCCGCTATTGCTTCTATGCCGATGAGATGCACCATCGCAAGGCTTGCGTATACTGATTTCATCAAAATAGAAATAGAGGGAAGGAAAACAACAATGAAAAAGGAGATTGTTATCCATCGCATAATCGGCCGTGAAATTCTCGACTCCAGAGGCAATCCGACTGTTGAGGTGGATGTGATTCTGGAAAATGGCATCATGGGACGAGCCTCCGTTCCTTCCGGTGCTTCCACGGGAATATATGAGGCTTGCGAACTCCGGGATGCAGATGCTTCCCGCTATTTGGGAAAGGGCGTTTCCCGGGCTGTTGCCCATGTAAACGGCGAAATCGCCGCCGCGCTGGCAGGCAAAAATGTGCTGGATCAGGCAGCGATCGACCGTCTTCTGATCGAACTGGATGGAACGCCGAACAAGAGCCGTCTGGGCGCCAATGCAATTCTGGGCGTTTCTCTTGCCTGCGCAAAGGCAGCTGCCAACGCGCTTGGAATCAGCCTGTACCGATACATAGGCGGAGCCAATGGCCATATGCTTCCTGTTCCCATGATGAATATTCTCAACGGCGGCGCTCACGCATCCAATAATGTAGATATTCAGGAGTTTATGATCATGCCGGTATCGGCGCCATCCTGGAAAGAAGCCCTTCGCCGCTGCGCTGAAGTCTTTCATACGCTGAAAATCGTTTTGAAAGAACGGCATATTCCTGTTACCGGCGTTGGCGACGAAGGCGGCTATGCCCCTATGCTCAAAGAGGATGAGGATGCGCTCTCCCTGATCGTCGCTGCGATCGAAAAGGCCGGATATATTCCCGGAGAGGATTTCATGATTGCCATCGATGCGGCGAGCTCAGAATGGTTTGACGAAGAAACAGATACTTACCATCTGCCCAAGGCTGATAAGGTGCTGAGCAGAGGCGAGATGGTCGAAATGTGGCAGCATTTTACGGAAAAATACCCCATCATTTCTCTGGAAGACGGTATGGGAGAAACCGACTGGGAAGGCTGGGCATTGCTGACAAAAGCCATTGGCAATCGGGTACAGCTGGTAGGCGACGATCTGTTTGTCACCAATACAGAGCGTCTGGCCCAGGGTATTTCTCAAAAAATCGGCAATTCCATTCTGATCAAAGTCAATCAGATCGGCACGCTGACACAAACGCTGGACGCCATCGAGATGGCAAGCCGGGCAGGATACACCGCCATCATTTCCCATCGTTCCGGCGAAACGGAAGATACCACCATTGCCGATATTGCCGTGGCGGTCAATGCCGGCCAAATCAAAACCGGCGCTCCCAGCCGCAGCGACCGCGTCGCAAAATACAACCAGCTGCTTCGAATCGAGGAGGAACTGGGCGAGCGCGCATATTTTCCTGGAAAAAAAGCATTTTTCAATTTAAAATAACAGAGAAAAAGATCTGCAATAGCACAGCATTTGTAAGGGAGAGATTGATATGTGGATGATTCTGGCAATTCTTTCCGCAGTGTTTGCAGCGCTTACCTCGATCCTTGCAAAAATCGGTATTGACGGCGTCAATTCCAATCTTGCTACCGCGATCAGAACCATGGTTGTTCTCATCATGGCGTGGGGAATGGTATTTCTAACCGGCGCTCAAAAGGGGATCGGGGCGATCGGCACCAAAAGCTGGATTTTTCTGATTCTTTCCGGCCTGGCAACCGGCGCTTCATGGCTGTTCTATTACCGTGCCCTGCAGCTGGGCGATGCTTCCAAGGTTGTACCTATTGATAAGATGAGCGTCGTCATCACCCTGATTCTGGCATTTGTTCTTCTTCATGAACGTGTTACTGCAAAGTCGGTTATCGGATGCATTCTCATTACCGCCGGAACCTTGTTCATGGTCCTGTAAGCAAAAGTGTCATCATGCTCCAGCGCTGGGACTGCCCTAATTAGATTTTTGCTCTATGCCATACAAAAAGACCTTGAGGGATTGCTCCTTCAAGGTCTTCATTGTTTGATTGTGATTGAGGATCAGTCACTTTGCCTCATAGAGGATCTAAGAGGTTGCCCCGGAACATGGAGCAAAACCTTGTATATATCCATATTGATCGCTGTTCTCACTATCCGTCAGAAGATTTGCAGATAAACTGCTCCTGCCAGCTCTCGATATTCATCGACTTCCCATTTCTGAATGTTCCGATTATCCTCCAGCGGAATATCTCCACATCTGTGCAGCCGAAAAACGCCGACCCACTCACCTTCGTTCTTTCGGGAATCAATATTCTTCTCAGTTCTCCGCAGTTTTCAAAGGCATTTGCACGAATCATATTCAGCTTCTCATTCAGCCTTACATTGTAAAGTTGTGCACACTCTGCAAATGCCTGCTTTCCGATGACCCTCATCGAATCGGGCATAATCACATTGCGGATTACCCGGTTGCCGTAGAACGCTTTCTCGCCAATGCGCGTCACCGGGTATCCATCCAGACTTTCTGGAATTATCACATTGCTGTCCTTGCCTTCATAGCCCATGATTTCGGATTCTGAAGGTTCCATTGTCTTTAGGTCATCCAAAATCCTGTACCAATAGTCCCCCTCACAGCAGTACATCTCTTCTTTCCTGCACAGATTCATATACATCCCTCCTTATATGCGCTGCCTTCTATGATGCAGCGGTGCCGGATCGATCCACAACAGTTCATCAAACGCTTTCGTACGCGACTGGCGTCCGTCATCGATCCGCCTATACTCTGATTCAGAAAATCTACCACATACGCACTCTTCGTTTAATTTCTTAACACCCATCGAAACTCTATCTCTTCATGCTCTGCCATACGGCATGCCAGTCATCTATGTCATTTTTCGGTACTTCGGGCGCTCATTTGTCCCTTCCGTTCCTCGCGAGGGCAAAAGCCAGCGCAGGATAGCCGATCATATTCGCAGCGCAGTTTACAGCATTAAGCAACCTACTACAGCCAGCCCAGCTTTGCCTGAACAAGTGACGCTTTCTCTTTTCTTTCTTCATCTCTGCCGTGTTGGCCAGAAGGAACGCCCTACAGCAAAGCAGCAGCTGATCATCCTTGTCTTTGCCGTCTTCTTCATGCAGACAGATATGCGCCGCATCCAGGATGAACGTGTGAATCAATCCATCATCATATGCGTCCGTCAAAGACATGCTCCCAATCGCGCTCATGAATCTGCGGCGGATATACGTCGCTGCTGCCCAGCATACCGAATTCAGATCGCGGCCGGTGCTGTCCTCTTCGAATAAAAACGGAAAATTGGAAAAGACCAGGGGATCTCGACGGATTTCCTGCCTGACGCAGGCAGCCAGATTGCGGGCCGCCTCGTTCACGAGGCGATTCACACCCATGGCATAGATCCGCAGACTGCCTTCGACGCCGGCACGAACGCAGAGCAAACAGCACAGATCACGCAGCGCTTTTCTCCGTTGCAGATTCAAAAAGAACACCCGCAGCCATACATAGATCCAAGCCAAAGAATAACCGAACGTTTTGATAAAGCGCTTTCTGTCTGCAAACGAGACAAAAATACTTTCAAAATCCTTCCAGTGGATATACTGATCCGGAAATTCGCGCGCCATTTTGTAGTTCCGCTGTCCCCGGCGAATCATGCGTACGACGTTTCTTCCGCTCCGTCCGCCAGTCATCCGATCGACCAAATCCACCAGACTGTCGACGTCCAGCTCATCCTCCTTTACGCAGCAATCATACGCTTCATGAACAAACGTACTGCATATGCTGCGATACTTCTTTCGATCAAATTCGATACTGACGACACCATGATTACCGTCGGCAGCCAGCCAGACCAGAATGCTATGGCCGAAAGCAGAACTCAGCGCAAGCTGACTGATAAGGGTTCCCTGAATAGTCATCTTCTCGATCAGCTCATGACGTTCTTCCCGGTCATATTCATACAGAGTAATGACGCCATCGCTACCGGCGACAGCGGCTGTGCTGTTCTCTCGGGAGAGCGCAATGGCCGTCGCCCCTTCTTCCCGGAGCATCTGCCATGTGTTTCCAAAGTCGGGCGAGAAGAATACGCTTCCCCGGGCGCCCATCGCAAGTGTGCCGTCGTGAGAGGACTGAAGATCAACCATCATCTCGCCTTCCTTGGGCACGCTTGGAAAATGCAGAATACGAAGAAAATCGATTCTCCGGTCATATGTCAGCGCCGTCTCTTCGTTTGCAGCCATGATATACTTGCCCGCATGGCAGCGCATGCGCGACGTCTGCTGAATCAGCAGATTTCCATCAGCACCGACGCCAATCCCATTTTCCCGATGAATGACGCCAGGGCTCGTTATTCCTGCTGTATGCACCCGGTTGATCTTTGTACAGGAATACATATTATAATCATATACATGCGAACATAATCCGTCCCAGACTGCCGCTTCATGCCGGGCCGCGCGAACCGAGCGCAGATAAAGAACAAATCTGCCAAGTTGATCTGTGATACAGTCCAGCGTTCCTCCGGCGGGAATGCCATAAACAAACGGTGTTTCACTGATATAAAGCTTCAGATTCTGTCCGGTTTTGTTGCGATAACGGGTATACACCATCTCAACGGCAGAAGTATTGCAGCAAAGAACGAGATGCACATGCGTATCAATGACAATCTCATTCAAGTTATTTACCAAATTGCTCGCCTCCTTTGTTTTGCAGCGTTTGGGCACGATATTTCTTGAAAAAAACTGCGTGCCGCCGGCAGCCGGAAAAGCCCGGCAGCCGGCAGCACACATAAAAGGGGGGCTGTTTATTGGGCCGCTTTACAGATCATATCCGGCACGTTTCTTCTCTCTGACTAATCCAGGCGAGTGCTCTCCGGACGGCCCCAGTCGATATTATATTGAATCGCGTAATTTTCAGCTTCGCTGTATTCATACACCAGCAGCCTGAGCTTCGCGCATTTATTAAACACATCCTTGCCAATGATCGTAACGCTCTGCGGAATGCGGATCTTGCTCAGATTCGGACAGTCGGAAAATGCACGATCGCCGATAAAAATGACACTGCCGGGCATCTCCACCTGCTTAAGATTCTGGCATTCCTGGAAAGCTTCCTCATCGATCGCCGTCACAAAGGGCGGGATCACCACCTTGCTCATAATCCGATTCTGACGGAACGCACCCTTGCCGATACAGGTCACTTTCCATTCACCGATCATCTCCGGAATGCACACCTTTTCTTCATTGCCCCAGTACGCCGTTACCTTGACGCAGTCCTGACGAATATGCTCATTGTAAAAAATCTCGAACTGATACATGCCTGCTCCTCCTTGGTTTTTTCTGATGTTTTCTTTCAGATGCAGTATAAAATAATATGATGATTTGCTCTCCAAAGCTCAGCTAACCGTCCATCTCAGGCGGACAGCAGCTGCTTTTTGTCAAACCGGCAATCTTCACCTCTCCCTCCTGATCCGCTTTTTCCCCCTCCGATTTTTCTCTTCTTTCTTTCTATCCTCATTCCTCATGCGGATGCAGCAGCCCATAGACATATGCTGCATATTTCTTTTCCTGGCGAGGCTGTGAGCATATGTATTCTCATTGACGACAAGCGCCGCTCCGCTTTTCCTGTCAAATGCATGCCAGCTGATCAGCTTCACACTCGACGGTACAATCACATATTTAAGACTTCTGCAGCTGGAAAAGGCTTCTGCTTTGATGCCGCACACGCCCTCGCCGATCCGGACCGTATGCAGCGCAGTGCATCTGCCAAACACACCGCTTTCGATGTTCTTTACACTGCCGGGAATCCGCACCTCTTCAAGCCGATAACATGCCATAAACGCGCAGCTGTCAATCTCTTCAACCTGTTCGGGAAGCTCAATCTTCTCCAGATTCTCGCAGCGATAAAATGCATCAAAATCGATTCGTTTCAGATTCTTGGGAAACACGATTTCCTTAAGCCCGATGCACTCCCTGAACGCATGCACTCCGATGCGCGTCACGCTCTCGGGCATCACGATCTTTTCAATCTCAGCATGCCTGAGAAATGCTTCCCTGCTAATGCCGCTGACCACTTTTCCCCGAATCTTTTCCGGAATGATTACTTCTTTTTTCCTTCTTCCCAGATACGCCATCACATCGACCGTGCCGTCCTGATCATCGCCGTGCAGCCTGTATGCAAAGTCGCCTTCAATCCAATCGCCGCACGTATAGAAGAAACCGTTCTCCATCGCATACGTCTGCGCATAGGAATTCTCCTCCACCACCAGGGTCAGGTTATAGATATTGGGATAGATCGGCTCCAACTCATCAGGAATGCTGGTTTTCTTGATATCCATGACGCTGAATCTGGGATACCTTTCATCCTTGTCTGCTTCATCCAGAGCCACTTCTTCAAGAATAATCTCTTTGTCTTTTATTTCCTGTTTCCAGTCTTGCTTGATCTGCCTGTGAACCTTTCTGAAAATATCAAACGCGCCCTCGTCGATGTGCTCCACACTCGGCGGAATGACCACCTTTTCCAGCCGCCTGCAATCCGCAAATGCATTCTTTCCAATATGCTTCACGCCCTGTTCGATGACAAACTCCACGACCGGTCTGAATTCTCTGAAGGCATCCTGACCGATTTTCGTCACCCTGTGATCATCGATCACGCTGGGAATCAGCATGCTGTTTTTCTTCCCCGGTTCATGTATCCAAATTCTCATCTCCGGTCCCGCGCCCATAATCTCCGCCGTCCCATCCTCAAGCAGGCAGTATACGAAGCGTCCATCCTGCGTATAGCTCTCGACCTCATGTTCCATGCTGTTCTTGGTTTCCTCTTCCGCCATATCAGAATTCCTCCTTTAGTGTTTTGTTTCATCTGTTTCGCCATGCGGCGTTTGTCATGTCCCGTATCCTGCCTCCTGTCCGATCTGATTTCTATATGCGTCGAGCTCATATTTTGCCTCCCAAAGCAGATATAGCCAATGCATATGCTTTGCCTTCAGGCTCGCCTCATCCAGATGAATCAAGTCCTCCCACTCTTCCTGCGTCAGATTTTCCAGCATGCGCTTATCGGAATATTCTCCATATTGCAGTTCACGCAGGCTGAACATCTGGCGGATTGTCAGTTGATACAGACCGATGGAGACCTTCCTGTCTGCCTCGATCACAGCAGAAAGCAGCGAAACGTAGGTTTTACCGTGTTTTTTCCTCAGTCTTTCGTCGCGGATCATCCAATCAAGTGTTTTCATATACTCGTTATAAACAGCAGCAAGACTCTGCGTCCTGTATGCAAGGACATCGACAGTCTGCGGATCGAACCCGTAACCCGACCATCTGAACACAGCATTTTCATAGCCCAGATTCTGTGCTGCATGCATTGCGCTGGTCCTCATTGATTCCATGTGCTGCATATCCAGCGGCAAGCACTCCTGATAATCGCCGTATATGCGCATATACAGGCACGGGTTTTTCTCCTTCGCGGCGTCAAGAATCTGTTCAAACGTCCTCAGCTGCCCAAGCTGTATATTCAGACATGTGCCGGCTGTATCGGCCATCTTCGTCACTGCGTCGCAAGAATAATATGACATCAGCAGCCTATAATCACGGCTCAGCACATACACCCCAAAGAGCACAATGATCAGCAGCACCAATACGAACCGCCGCCTCCTGCCCCGTATCAAAGCAGGTATTTTCATATTTCTGAATTTCCCTTCTGTTTTTATTCTGTTTTGCTTGGCGTCATTATAGACCATATTGCGTTTTTAATTTAGTTTTGCAAAAACGAAAAAACACCCGCCTGAGACGCCGGAAGAGCATGTCCTGCAAGTCCGCACTTCTTGTTTCAGTACGCCAACTTCTCGTAAACACCGTAAATATTTACCAGATATTCCGCAGTCTTATCGGCCCTGTGAATCTCATGTTCTTTGCGGTATTCTTCCATCGCTTCGCAGCGCCTGATTACGTTGTCCACCCGAATCGCGTTCGCCTCATTATGTATTGCGCCGTCTGCATCCCACTTTCTCTTGCAGTCGTCAATTTTCGCAAACGAACTATAAAACAGCGTTAAGATTTCCTCTGCATATACTGCAGGCGTCACGAGAACAGACGGCGCTGCCGCATTCTTTTCGCATTCGCAAGAAAACCACAGCCGGATCAGCACCCATTCCAGCTTATTCATCTGTTCATACATCTTAAACTGTGTATACGGATCCACCTTTTGAGACAGAATCACGAGATACTGATGAACAAAGCAGACGAGATACGAAATCTGAGCAATCGTCATGTCCTGCGCAATGCGATCAAAGCGACCCTGCTTTGCATAGACATATGCCATCATCGAGATGACCGCGCAGAATTCTTCGTCCTTATACTCCGTCCCCGTCACCAATACCCGATCCTCGCCTTCGTTCCTCTTGGCGGACATTCTGATCTGTTCATTGAATCCGATCCTTATTCTGCTTGATGTATCCGCCGATTCGATCACGCGGTAAAGGTATCCCGCCTTTTTCGCCGATGCATTCTCCCGTGTGATTTCGATACGATCAATCAGTTCGCATGCCCTCGTGTATGCCTCGTCATCCGTTTCCGGCCTTATTACAGCCAGACAGCGGAAAAAATTCTTCCAAAGCACGCATTTTTCAAAGTCATCTTTCCCGTATTCCATCTTCTTTCTGAAAGCACGGATGTATCTCATCTCATCCTTATAAGTCCCAATACTCCGGCACTGCTTCATAAAGGACTCCACACTGAATATCGCCTCGTACGCCAGTTTTCGCATCGTCAGCCAGTTTTCCAGCCCTTTTCCGCTGGTCTGCGCCAAAGCCTGCCCGATCATCCATTCTTCATCCGCCAGCAGATCCAACGCTTCCCCATTCTCGTCTTCCAACGCCATGCTCATCAGCGTCAGCACCTCTCCGATCATCCATCCGCTGCTTCTCAGCGCTATGCAGCGCATGATCAACTCGTATATGTTTCCCTCATACTGTGCCATGCGTGTTTCCTTCCGATCATCGTCTTTTCTTCATGATAACTTTTTGTCTGCACAGATGTGAAAAGAGCTGTCAGGTGTCCTTTTTGATCGGACATCTGACAGCACGATCTATGCAGGCCGGATACGGCCCGACCATTTTCTCAGGCGAACACCTGACGACGGAGCTTATTCGTCGTCATGTTATACATGCGATTCAGGTCCTTATCCAGTTGCTTCTCCATGGCTTTCTGCTTCTTCAGCGCCTGGGGGAATACGAAACGTTCAATGTACTTCGCCATGCGGCGTGCGCCTGCAGCTGCCTTATGCAGATTTTGAACACTATCCTTTGCCAATTCGGCACTAGCCTCCTTGCAGGAATTAAACATATCCGCGAAAACTGTCAGCATCCCAAGAGTCGCTACGCACCAGCAGATCTCCAGAAACAAATTTCCACTAAAAGCGTTCAATACAAATGTCCAAAATTCGATGCCAATCACGCACAAGACCACGCAACTAAGAATCTTCAGAGCACAATACACGCTCTCTTCAATCACTTCGTCACGATGCGCGTTCGCCAGGATCTTGATGCGCTCATCATTGGCGCACGTCAGCACAGCCGTCTCCTCAATCGTCATGCTCACAGGCACGCCCTCAATCTCACCCTTCTCCTTCAAAATATACATCTGCATTGCCATCAGCGCGCGGTACTCCATCTCATTGCCGTTCACCTGCTGCAGCAGCCAGGCCGCATCGCTGCCCGTCTCCATCTGCTCAAGCGCTTCCGCCTGATTCTCCAGGCCAGTCAGCATCATACGATTATCCTTCACGATCTTGTACGCCAGATTGCGCATCCAAATGGCACGCACCTCCTCGTTTTCCTTCGTGATCGTCATCTCGCTGATCTCCTTATACAGCGTCGTCTTAGCGTTCTCGCCCTCCTTATTCTGCATGTCAAGCACCGCAATCGCAAACTGCTTCCAATATTCAAACTTTTCAGCAGCGCTCTTACCCTCATCCATGCGATTCTGGAACTTCTTGAGGTAGAGGTCGCGATCGCTGCGGGCTTCGTCGAGATTCTTTTCAAAGAGCTTGACACCATTCAGCGCACGATACGCCATACTGTTTGCCGTCTCCGTGTCGCAATAAGGGAAGGCTTCCTGATACATCGTCGAAAGGATTTCCTGAATCGAGTAGTTCTTCTTGAGCATCATGTAGTTCTTGCTCGTCTTGTTCAGCGCGTTCACCTGCGTCTGCGTCATCTTCTTCATGTTTGTATCTCCTTTCGTATTTTCATGTTTGATGGCTGTATTGTATCAAATTTCTTTTTTCCGTTTTCGTTTGCAAAAAACGAAAACGGATCTGGCATGCTGTTTTTGAGTTTTATATAGCCGGGCACAGCGTAACGCCTGTGCCCGGCCCTTGTCTTACGGAATAAAATCCTCATCATCCACATCCGTGATCAGCTTGATGAGATCAAGCGTATCATCGCCGCCTTCAGCATCGGAGTCATTCTCCTCCAGAAGGCCGTTGGCGATGCGTTCCAGCTCTTCCTCATGGCTCAGGAGGGTAAAGATTGCAATTTCCTCCATGCTCTCAAGCTGCTTGGCTGTAACGGGCGCATCCACGATCGGCGCAGAAATATGATAATACACGTCACCGCGCTTATTCTTGATGCGCAAATTGCCTACCTTCAGCTTGTCCGTCACCTTCATGCAGTACTGAACAGCCTTCGCATAATGCTGCGGCTTCACCCTGATTCCCGGATACACCTGCAGGATCACATGATTAATATTCTCGTCAATGATGATTTTCATGAAGTAGCTGTGGTCCTCGGTTAAAATCTCGCACAGATATCCTTCGTAGTTGCAACACGAAAGGTTCTTGGATGCAGTATTGTAGCCGCTGTTGTGTATAAGGTACTCTTCAATGTTTTCCACGGTTTTGATCTTCATGTCATTCATTTTGCTCTCCTCCTGTCGTTTATGTCTTGTTCTTTGTTTCTCTTCTTTGATGTCTGCATTTTATCATTCTCTTTCGTTTTTATTTCGCTTTATCAAAACGAAATATCGAATTCCGCCAGGTCATGCCCAGCATATAAAGGCATCCTGTTTTCATAATAAAATACGAAAAAACGGCGGCCTTTCAGTCCATGCGCTCATTGCTGCAAAAAAACATCTATTGCACACAAATAAAACCTCCTGCTGCAGATTTGCTTATTCTGCAGCAGGAAGTTTCTTATTTTTTCTGTTTATTGCAATACAGTCCCGCCCGGCATAGCGTTCTCTGTTTTGTGAAGATACTGCGTTCATTCGCAGCACATGGATCACAAGCCGCGCTTGAGTTCTATTTCTTCCACAATCGGCGCTCTGTCATTGATCCGTTCATACAGACAATCATAGACTGCGCTGTCATACGGCCCCAATGCCCGCAAACTGTCGGCGTCGGCCTTATCCAGCATACAGATTTTCGACTTATTCCTGTATTTCAGGAAATAATTTGAATGATACTGCTTCGGATCAAAGAGAGGTTTTTCTGCCGTGGACAGGAAACCCTTGCGCAGCAAGCGGATATAGTTGTCTGCAATGCTGTCAATATTCTCCTCGCTGTCGCCGTATACATGCACCATCTGACAGGCTATCTCCAGCTTTTTCTTCCAGCTGTCTATATCGATGCTGTCCGTTTCATCGGGCATACGCAGGCACTGCGCTTTTTGGACAATCGCCTCGATATCCGAACCGATCATGATGCGCACGTTTTGATGGTTGGCCATTCCCTGCACGATCTCACGAAGGACCGCTCTATCTCTGCATGTATGATCAAAGAGTATTTTCCTGCCCGTCATTCCACTATTCTTGCCGGCGATCCTTTCCACGCGATCCATACACTTCAGGAAAATATCAACACACTCGTCTTCATTGGGCAAATAAGTGGCGAATTTCTCATCAATGCGTCCCGGACGGAAGAATTCCTTCGGCAATCCGCCGATGTCATTGGCCGCCGCAAAGATAAACACCGGCTTGTGATTGTTCTGCATCCATTCCAGCAACTCGGCAAACATGCGCCTGAATGTCGAATCGTTGGCTTGTTCTCCGCCGCCTTTCGCACCCTCCATTGCCTTTTCGATCTCATCAATCAGAAGCACACAGGGACTCATTGCCTCCGCCAGTTTAAGCGTCTCCCGCATCTGACGTTCGCTTTGTCCAACAATTCCTCCCATGATCTTGCCCATACTCATCTTCAAAAGCGGAAGCTCAATCTCTCTGCCTGTGAGTTTTGCTGCTTCGCTCTTGCCGCAGCCGGGTATACCGCACAGCAATACGCCCTTAGGCGGCTGAACACCCAAATTCCGACGATATGCAGCAGAATTGCTGAGCGGCTCTTTGATATCAGCAAGCCATTCGTAATAAGATCCCATGCCGCCAAGTTCGCCTTCCGTATCGATCCATTCCAGCAGGCCGCCTTCGAGCTTTTGCTTCTTTCTTTCAAGGATGATATTCAGAATCTCCTTCTTCTGCTCGTCCGATATCCATGCGTCATCACCCAGCCCCGTCAGAGTCATGATTCTCTGCAGGCAGATCGAGATCTCTTCCTCTGTAAATCCCGTCAGGCTGGTCACCAGTTCGTCGAGTATTCTTGCCAGGCCGAGCGGATTTCCTGTCTCCGTACAGATCTGACTGCGGATATCATACTCATCCGGATAGCCAACTTCGATAATCTCGGTATAGGTTTTCAGCATCGGCGTGAGATTTACTTCGGAAGAATACAGCACGACTACCGAACTGCGTATCGCATCCGCATGCTCGTGATTTCTTCCAAGCCTGTTCTCGTTATGATACTCGAGGACATACTTTTCAAGCGCGTTGAACATGTTTCCCAGCTTCAGATCCTGCTGATACTGATCCGATTGAATATCGCCGGGCATTTTGATGGTCCATATTCTTGGATACTGCAGATCCTTTGCCTCATCCAGTTCATCATGATAATCATCGAAATGAATATGACAATAATCGCCTGTACTGCTCTCCCGCTGTTCTCGGATCGACCGAATAAACGTCTCATTGTCCGCTTCCATCAGCGGCCGGTCCTCCTGCTTCCCATAAATTCCGCGCAGAACAACCAGCGGATGCTTCCTGTCCGCTACAATGCGTTCAATCAGAAAATCCGAATCGGTTTTGATATACAGAATCGGCGTTCCGCCAAGCATGGCCTTTCTTCCCTGATCAAGGATCCTTTGAACAACGCTGCTGGTCTGGATAAAGGCTGTTTCCGGCATAAGGGTCACCTCTTTTGTTATTCTTACGGTTTCAGAAGAACATCCTTCACTGGCCTCAGAAGATTTTTGCCATGAGTTCGCCGGCTGTTATTTTGCCAGTTTTCTTGAGCCTCTCCCGGATTTTATTCTTCCGATCCTTCAGGTTCATTCTCCGTATTCAAGTATTCGTCGTATGCATCCTCCAGCGATACATATCTTTCACTGGTTTTCATGAAATCGGAATACACACGCCCTTCGCAGTCGAGCACCATATATCCTTCTTCCTTGAACAGGACATCAACGACGGGGTTATCTATCATTTCCAGCTCGATTTTCTGATTTGCATTGTAGTAACGATGGATCAGCCTGCCATTCTGAATCAGCAGGAAGCCCCTTTTCTTTCCACCTGTGCTGAACGCGCTGACGTCATTCAAATTCTGCAGATCCCAGTCCTTTTGCCAATTTCCGTTTTTTCTTTCATAAATTCTGAGCATATCTCCGTTATTTGTGAATTGTTCAATCTTCTGATCATCGCTTATGCTGACATCGGGCAGGAAATCAATCACATAATTGCCGGCAACATTCATATAGCGGTATTCCCCGCCTTTTATCACTATACTGTCTATCGGTACTTCATCATCATTCCGCATCAGTTCTATGACTGCCTTTCCATCTCCGGATGCCATTATCTTCACCGTTCGGATTTTTAAGCCGGAGCTGAGCAATGGATCCTCATAAATCCGATAGCAATAGGGTTCCTCTCTTGCCTTGATCACCAGTTCGTTCTCCACTGTAAATTTGTCTGTAATCGAATCTCCCCAGGCATAATTCATGGCGTCAAATTCAGACAGTTCACAGATAGCAAGCAATCTGATTGCTTCTGATACGTAATTCCCCTCATCTGCAGACATGATTCCTTCAGCAATATAAGCAACTTTTTTGTAATAGTTTCCTTTCCTGATATCCTCCGTCAGTTCTTCTTGAAACTTTTCCCAACTGTTATCGTAATATGTTGCTTTTCCGGACTTCAAATCCATG
Organism: Clostridiales bacterium; assembly: GCA_015056305.1. Taxonomy (GTDB): domain Bacteria; phylum Bacillota; class Clostridia; order Christensenellales; family Aristaeellaceae; genus Ventricola. The sequence goes on from SVGO01000006.1 coordinate 44,518, forward strand.
TACGACGCATGATAGTTTTTCTCGAAAAAGGCATCGAACAGGCGTTTAAGCGCCGCTTCCGCCGTCGTTTCTTCTCCATTATTTGGGAAACACAGATAATTATACCAGAATTCTTTATTCAGCCTCAAGGCAGGCTCATCGCCGACCATCAGCTTCATAGGACAGCTGTGCGTTTTTGCAAAACGACAAAACACTTCCAGCTGTTCATCAATTTGATACGGATCAAAATTCTCTTTCAGATCCAACATATGTACAATGCATTCTCCGTCGATTTTCAGCCTTTCTATCATCGCGTCGTCGCCCCCTGGTATTTTATAGCGGTCTTCTGTCGATATTTTTTCTGCTGATTCTTGCACGCTCTTTCAAATATGCTTCGTTTGCTCTCTTGTCAGAAAGCAGGTGTTGAATCGTTCTGACAAAGTATTCCCTGGCCTGCTTCATAACCGAATGCGCGCCGGCCATATATCTTCTGCCGATGCCGCGAAGACCTTCCTGAATATCCGAAGTTTTCAGAACATGTGCAGACATAATCATATTTCTCTCTTCGCTCCACGTCCGCATTCCCTTTGTCATGGCAAACAGCGTGCCCATGACCGCATTAAGAATCGCCGGCATGCTCTTCATGAAACCGAATACGCCGAATATTACCGTCATTGCGCCGGAAACCATCGCAGCAACCAAAAGCGTGCCCGTCACCATGCTCAGCATATTCAGCCTGCTTTCTCCGGCTGCGCTTGCTCCTTCCTGGCTTCCTGTGCCGCCGGCGATGCGCAGCCGTTCAAACTCCCCGCATACCGCCACGGCCGTCTGCTGCAGCGTTATATCCACCGGAATATCGGATGCGTATTCCTGATTCTTTATGCCCGTGTAGATCAGCATCGCAGCAATCGCGCGATACTCACAATACATCTCCTTCTCGGTTTCCAGCCCGATCCGGACAATCAGGCTGTCCATCTGATTTTCTTTCGCCGCCGTTTCCATTTCGTCTGCATGCGCCGGAAGCTCAGCAAACAATATCCCGCAATGTCTCAGTGCATGGAGCGCCGTCTCCCGGACCTGCTTGAGCAGCTCCGGCGTAATCTCGTCTGAAATTCCCCTTTGCTCGATCTTCACCAGCGTGTCACAGTAATCACAGTTTTCCCCATGGAGCTGCGCGGTGGAAGCAGAAACTGCGGCAGCCGTCTCCATCCAGAATATATACTTTTCCCGATCGTTCTTTCCTTCTTCCATTCTTCTGGCAAATTCCATCAGATACTCGCTTGCATGATTTGCCGCCTGTTGATACGCCTGATCAAACTGCCGGATACACCCGAGCAGACTGTCGGCCATGATGTATCCCTGCTCCATGGTCTTGTCTTCCAGTTTTTCAACGTAAATCTGCGCAAGGATATCCCTCGCGCTCATATCGTTTACCTTTGCGTTCATATACGCCCCGGTCTGTTCGGCGATCCCGTCAAACATACTCCCGGTATATTTCATATATATACCTCCGACATCGAACGACTGAATTTAATTTCACTGCGCTTATTCGCCTATTCCTGATGCATGCCTTTTCCCTGCGCTTTTCTTCAGTATCATAAAGCATATCTCCCTTTATGATCAGTATTTTGCCTCTGCATCTTCCAGCGCTGCCTGGTCATTATCTGATAAACACACAATTATTCTTTGCTTCCCGTCGATGTATTTTCTCTGTATGAAAAAATTATACAACCTTCCAATCAGTTCATTTCGTTTATCAAGAATAAAATTGTCTGTTTATACCTTTATATCTTCAAGCTCACGGATACGTGCATTCATTCTGTCAATGCGTTCTTTCAGCTTTTTCTTTATTTGTCCCTTTTTATTCCACTTTTTCATTCTCTTTTTCTCTTCGTTTTTAAATTCTTCATTCATTCTATCAATCTCTTGATTCGTTATTTCAATTTCCTCTTTCAGTTTATCTATATCATTTTTGATTTCATTATATTTCGCTTCGAAGTCATCATCGTCATATTTTCTTTTATCTTCCAGATAATTAGATGCAGAATCATACTCTCTTTGTGCAATGAATTGCAAAATCTTCTGATCATTATGCGAACTATAATCAGAGTATCCTGCTTTTTTCAGCAGCCGCTCCGCGTCATATTTGCTCAATTCCAGATTTATGATAATTTTAAACAGCGTCTTCTTTCTGGGATTCTTTCCCAGCTTCATAGAGCTCCATACACTTCCTGTTATATCTGCATCGCCATAAAATCGAACAACATCATATTCATCTTTGATTCTTAAAGGCCTGCGTTCTTTCTCCGCCCTTTTTCGGTTTTTTTCAATTGTTTTTTCCTCTAGCCTGTATTTTTCTCCAAATCTGCGAATCAGGCGGCAAATCATTTCAAACAGCGTTTCTGCCTTGCTTTGATTTGCCTCTTGTTCAAGCGCTATTCTCTCCGATTCCGGAATATCCGGAGGAGCAAAATCTTCATCTGAATACACCGCTGCCTGATTCAGCGTAAAGGCATCCGGATTTTTTTCCATAGCATACTGCAGATTACGCCGTTCCTCTTCATGGATCAACAGACGATTTGACATCTCATCCATAGATTTTCTTCCCTTCAACAGACTGGATTTTTGCTCAAAATCAGATCGTTTCCATTCCGTTTTGAATGATACAATTCAGACATTTTATGATCTGACTGACTTTCGATTTATTCATAATTTCATTTCAGCAATGACAATCGTACTGAACCTGCTGCAGCCTGCAGATTCTTTATATATTCCTACCGATAAGAGATTTCCGCAATCATTGATAGCCGATAACTATGACGCTGTTTTTCGTTTTTTATACTGATTGTATTATAGCATTCAGTTTTTCCGTGTTCAAGCCAGATCTGCAGCCCTCAAATCTATTTCATCGCCGATGGCATATAGCGTAAGGCGTTGTATCCGCATAAATAGAAGAAACAGAAAGCCAGCGTGTCCATCATGGTCACGCCGGCTCTCATTATGTGGCAATTGAGGTTATCTATAGGCATTACCAGACATTCAGGCGGCTTCCCGATGCAAGATACATGTCATCCCCCTCAGCAATATCATAGGCGCTGTGGAATTCCTCAAACTGCTGCACGATGGCGTTGGTACACAGATAGTACGGCGGATGGGTACCGGTCTGCAATCTCTGCACAAGGCCTTCTTCCGTTACCAACATGCGGCACATAGCGGTATATGTTCTTACCCAATAAAATCAGAATTTTATTCACTAAAAGTTCAAGTATTCTTAGATTTTCGCTCTATGCCATACAAAAAGACCTTGAGGGATTGCTCCTTCAAGGTCTTCATTGTTTGATTGTGATTGAGGATCAGTCACTTTGCCTCATAGAGGATCTAAGAGGTTGCCTCGGGACAAATTTTCTTATTCCCACTCGATGGTGCCGATGGGCTTCGGGGTCAGGTCCAGCAGAACGCGGTTGATGCCCTCGACCTCATGGGTGATGCGGTAGGTGATGTGGTGCAGCAGTGCGTACGGGATCTCCTCGATGGTGGCGGTCATCGCGTCCTTGGTATTGACAGCACGGATGATGGCCGGCCAGCCTTCGTAGCGGCTTTCGTCCTTGACGCCAACGCTCTTGATGTCCGGAACGGCGATGAAGTACTGCCAAACCTTCTCGTTCAGGCCGTTCTTCTCGAACTCCTCGCGCAGGATCGCATCGGCCTCACGCAGCGCATGCAGGCGGTCGCGGGTGATCGCGCCCAGGCAGCGCACGCCCAGGCCCGGGCCCGGGAACGGCTGACGATAAACCATGCCGTGCGGCAGACCCAGAGCCTCGCCGACCACGCGGACTTCGTCCTTGAACAGCAGCTTGATCGGCTCCACCAGTTCAAACTGCAGGTCCTCCGGCAGACCGCCGACGTTGTGATGGGACTTGACAGCCTTCTTGCCTTCGGCAGCCTTCATGGACTCCAGAATGTCGGGGTAGATGGTGCCCTGCGCCAGGAAAGAAATGCCCTCCAGCTTGCGGGCTTCCTCGGCGAACACGGTGATGAACTCCTTGCCGATGATCTTGCGCTTGCGCTCCGGCTCGGATACGCCGGCCAGCAGGCCAAGGAAATGATCGGTCGCATCCACATAGATCAGATTGGCGTCCAGACCATCCTTGAACATCTTGATAACGCCTTCGGACTCATCCTTGCGCATCAGGCCATGATTGACATGCACGCAGACGAGCTGCTTGCCAATGGCCTTGATCAGCAGCGCCGCAACAACGGAGCTGTCCACGCCGCCGGAGAGCGCCAGCAGCACCTTCTTATCGCCAACCTGCGCACGAACGGCAGCAACCTGCTCCTCGATGAAGGCATTGGCCAGTTCCATCGTGGTGATGCGCGCCATGGATTCGGGACGAATATTGCTCATAATAATCACTCCTGTAAATAAATCAAAGAATGAACGATTTACGGAACATATTTTATCACGCTGTCTGCATGATTGTAAATAAAACTGAAAAATTTCCTGTATGAACGTTCGCCTTTTTAGCATAGCCCATTCTTCGGTTTTTTACGCATATTTACACTAGGAGGCAATTCCGATATAATGACAAGGTATTGCTTGAAACCGGGTGATTTTTATGATTCTGTTTATGACCAGCAGCCCCTGCGACGACAACGTTCCTGCGGGCGTTTCCCTTCCGTGCATCTTCGACACGCGCAATCATTTCGTGGACAACCTGCGCGCCCATTGGAAGCCGGACAGCCGGCTCGTCGTGATCTGCTCGGACGCGCACAATTTTCCGCTCAACGATGAGATGTGCGACACATTCACCAAGTGCTTTAATTATCACGGCCTGACGGTCCGCGAGAGCGTCATGCTCGACAGCCGAAACGAGCGCGACGCTGGCCGCATCCTGGCGCTCAGCGACGCCGTGCTGCTGGGCGGCGGGCATGTGCCCACACAGAAGGCCTTCTTTGAGCGCATTGGTCTTCGAGCTCTTTTGCGCGAATACACCGGCGTGATCATGGGCGTGAGCGCAGGCTCGATGAACTGCAGGGACGTGGTCTATGCCCAGCCGGAGCTGCCGGGCGAGTCGATCGATCCCGCGTATCAGCGTTTCATTCCGGGGCTGGGGCTCTCGCGCGTGCAGATCCTGCCGCACTATCAGATGGTCAGGGACAACATTCTCGACGGCAAGCGATTGTTTGAGGATATCACGTTCTCCGACAGCTGCGGCCGCTCGTTCTATGCGCTCCCGGATGGCAGCTACGTCATGCGCGCTGGCGACGAGTATACGCTCTGGGGCGAGGGATACCGCATCCGAGACGGACGGATGGAGCAAATCTGCCGCGAGGGCGAACATATCATCATTTCGGAGGAATAAGCATGGAGCTTTTTCGCGGACGGCCGCAAAATGCCGAGGGCAGGCTGGACAAGGAGATGCGCGTATACGATCTGCTCGATCGTCTGGGGATTGAGTACGAGCGCACGGACCACATCGCCGCGATGACTATGGAGGACTGTCTGGAGATCGACAGGATTCTGGACGTGGTCATCTGCAAGAATCTGTTTCTGTGCAACCGGCAAAAGACGAAATTTTATCTTCTGATGATGCCGGGCGACAAGGTCTTTAAGACAAAGGATCTATCCGGCGCCATCGGGTCGTCCCGTCTGTCGTTTGCCGATCCTGAGTACATGGAGAAGTATCTGGATATCACGCCCGGCGCGGTATCGGTGATGGGGCTGATGAACGACACGGAAAATCATGTGCAGCTGATCATGGACAGGCCCGTGGTGGAAAGTGCGCTGCTGGGGTGTCATCCGTGCGTGAATACGTCCAGCCTGAGGATGAAGACGAAAGATGTGATGGAAAAGTTTCTGCCAGCTGTGCATCATGAGGCGATTGTCGTGGATCTGCCGGAATACGAAAAGTGAGCAATATGGATATTTAGTTCATTAAGTTGGGGATCGCCGCCTGCGGGCGGGACCTCATCCGTCACGGCTGACGCCGCGCCACCTTCCCCATAGGGGAAGGTTTCCTTACTCCGCGGGTAATACAATCTTTGATTTAAAAGAAGCATTCCAACAAGATTTGCCTTCCCCTTTGGGGAAGGTGGCAGTCCGAAGGACTGACGGATGAGGTCCCCGGCCGCAGCCGGACCATTCATACAGAAATCCTATCGAAGTGTATCAGAATCAAAAGCGTCGCCTATCGGCTCCTGTTTGATTCCCGCTTATCTTGCGCTTCGCGCATGGGCTACGTTGGGGATTTCATCCCCAAACCCCTGACAAGGGACTTCGCCC